>NZ_JBEZWH010000086.1:0-31260 GCF_040703975.1 Spirillospora sp. NPDC029432 | reverse complement strand
CGCACCGGGCGGCGGCACGGCCGGCCCGGCCGCCGGGGACGCGCAGCCGCCCTCGGAGTCGGCGCTGCGGCTGGAACGCGAGCGCCGCCAGGTCCGCCGCGGCCTGGCCACCGCCGTCGCGGTCCCCGCCGGGCTCAGCGCCGCACTCGGCGCGATCATGGTGGGGTACTACGTGTACGCCACCATGAACTCGGTGCTGCGCCCGTCCGACTACGCGGCACTGCGCCCCGGGACCAGCCTCGGGGCCATGGACCCGGTACTGCCGCGCATGGAGGTGATCGACTCGGGCGCCCGCCGCGCCGAGCACCCCGAGCCGCCCGGCCTGAGCTGCCGCTACTACCGCGCCGACGCCAACGTGCTCGCCGTGGGCCGGCTCTACCGGCTGTGCTTCGACGGCGACCGCCTGGCCCGCAAGGACGTCCTGCTGCCGCCGCGGCCGGCCACCACCGAGACCGAACCCCAGACCGGCCCCGAGACCGGCGCCCCCTGACCCCGAGGCCCGCGCCGCGCGAAGCGCCGTGCGCGGGCCGACAAGCCCCAGACAAGGAGTACGACACAGGTGATCCGGGTTCTGCTCGCCGACGACGAGGCGATGATCCGTGCCGGGGTACGCGCGATCCTGGCCGCCGACCCCGGGATCGAGGTGGTCGCCGAGGCCGGCGACGGCCGCGAGGCGGTCGAGCTGGCACTGGGCCACCGCCCCGACGTCGCCCTGCTCGACATCCGGATGCCGCGCATGGACGGCCTGGCGGCCGCCGCGGAGATCCGCCGGGCCGCCCCCGCGACCAACGTGGTCATGCTGACCACGTTCGGGGAGGACGAGTACATCGCCCGCGCCCTGTCCGGCGGCGCCGCCGGATTCCTGCTGAAGTCCGGCGACCCCCACGAGCTCATCGCCGGCGTGCGCGCCGTCGCCGACGGCGCCGCCTACCTGTCCCCGAAGGTCGCCCACCGCGTGATCACCGAGCTGTCGGGCGGCCGGATGTCGCACGGCGCCGACGCGCGCCGCCGCACCGCCGCGCTGACCCCCCGCGAACGGGAGGTGCTGGCGCTGGTGGGCGCGGGACTGTCCAACGCCGAGATCGCGCGGCGGCTGCACGTCGTCGAGGGAACGGTGAAGGCCTACGTCAGCGCGATCCTGACCCGCCTGGAGGTCCGCAACCGCGTCCAGGCCGCGATCATCGCCTACGAGGCCGGCCTCAGCCCTACCACCTGACCCCGACCCGCACCACCCGCACCGCACCCAACCCATCCGCACTGCACCCGCCCGGCCCGCGCCCGCGTACCGGTCCGCCTCGCGGCCCGCGTACCGCCCGCCGTGCCGCCCGCCCAATGACCGCGGCCCCGCGTCCCACCGGATTCACACCCGGAGGACGCGGGGCCGCGTTGCGAAACGGAGGCCGGCCGGCCTCAGCGGCGCGGGGGAGCGGAGTGAACGCCCCCCATCACGTCCGGCATCGTCACATCCGCAGGAGCCGGACCCGGCTCCGGGCCCGGGCCGGGCGCCGGGGGAAGGTGCACCGGCCGACGCGCCGGCCCGGGAACGGCGGCGGGCACGCCCAGCAGCAGCGCCCCGAACGACACCTCCCGCAACCTGCCCACCAGCGGCGCCACCAGACGCGCCACCAGCAGCACCACCAGCGGCGCCACGACCACGCCCACCAGGAACCCGGCCACCACGTCGTGCGGGTAGTGCACCCCCACGAACACCCGCGAGAACGCCATCAGCGCCGCCAGCGGCAGCACGAGCGGCGCCATCGCCCGCCACGCCACCACGATCGCCGCCGCCGACGCCGCCGCGATCGTCGAGTGGTTGCTGGGGAACGACCAGTCACCCGGCGCCGGGCACGCGGCGATGTTCATCGCCCCCGCCACCGCCCGGCACGGCCGCTCCTCCTCGATGAAGGTCTTGGACACCTCGCTGACCAGGTACGCGGCCACCACCGCCACCGGCGCGGCCAGCGCCAGCCCCATCGCCGGCGCCTGCCCCGAACGCGCCCGCCACCAGCCCGCCACGAACAGCGCGGCGAACAGCAAGAGCCCCGCGTCCGTCCCGATCTCCGCCACCGGATGCACCCACGAGGGCGTCGAATGGGCGAACTCGGTCACGGCGCGATACCAGTCGGCGCTGAAGCCTGGCGGTTGCATGCTCTCCCTCACGGTCGCGGCGGCCCGTACATGAGATGAGATCCCACGCCGGGCCACCATTGTTCACTGTACGTTCACGAATGCGTAGAGAATGTCACGTCGGCGTCACTCAGCGCCGGGACATCGGCACAGACGCACCGGCCTTTTCCGCCTCCTCGCCACCGTGCTCCCCGTCCCGCGCCGCACCGTCCGGACCACCCGCAGCAGCGGCACGCGCCGCACGCCCGCGCAGCCAACGGACCGTCTCCACCACCGCCGTCACCGTCAGCGCCAGCCCGATCCCCAGCGCCACACCCTTGATCGGGTCATGCTCGAACGCCTTGCCGCCCACGAACCCCAGCGTCGCCCCGTACACCGCCCAGCTCACCGCCGCCAGGGCCGCGAACCCCGTGAAGGACCGCAGCCGGTACCCCACCGCGCCCATCGTCAGCGTCACCGCGGTCCGGCCACCCGGCACGTACCGCGCCACCACCAGGATCAGCCCGCCGCGCTCGTCCATCGTCCGCCGCGCCCACTCCAGCGCCGCATGCCGCCGCGTCCCCGGCGCCACCCGCGCCAGCAGCCGCCCGCCCGACCCCCGCCCCAGCAGGTACGACACGTGATCGCCCAGGAACGCCCCCAGCGCCGCGAGCACGATCACCAGCGCCAGATCCGGCTCACCCGTCGCCGCGTACACGCCACCGGTGATCACCATGCTCTCGCTGGGCACCACGGGGAAGAACCCGTCGATCACCGCCACCGCGAACAGCGCCACGTAGAACCACGGCGACGTCACCGCCGTGTGCACAAGATCCAGCAATCCGTTCATGCCACGACGCTAGAAAACGACCGCACCCCCGCACATCGCGCGAAGGTCTGCCGCCACCCCCTACTTCAGTCAGGGGGAGACCCGCCCCGCGTCGCTCCTGCGAACGATGTACGGCCGATTCCTCACCCCGGAGGACGACCCCGCCGCCCCCGGCGCCCCATCCTGGAGACCGCGCACCGCACCCACGGGGAGACACCATGCGACCACAGCCCGGCACCGGCCTGCACGCCCACCAGACCACCGTCCACCAGTCGGCTCACCAGGCCCCCGGCCGGCCCACCACCGGCCAGGGCGGTCTCCGCGCCGCCGACACCGACCGCGACACCACCATCGAACGCCTCGGCGACGCCCTCGCCGAAGGCGCCCTCGACACCCCCGAATACGAACGCCGCCTCACCCTGGCCGCCGGCGCCACCACCCTCGCCGACCTCCACGAACTGACCGCCGACCTGCCCGTCTCCCGCGCCGCCCTCGCCAAGCAGGCCGCCGCCCGCGAACAGGACGACCGCCGCGCCTGGCGCAACGAATGGGCCTACTGGACCGGCGGCGCCGCCATCATGACCACCATCTGGGCCGTCGACTGCCTGCGCGACGGCCGATGGGACTTCTACTGGCCCGTGACACCCCTGGCCATCTGGGCCGTCATCCTCGTCTCCTACGCCCTGTGGCCCAGCGACAAGGACTGAGACACCAAACCCGCCATCACCCGGCACCACTCGCCATCACCCACCCGCCACGGGACGCGACCAGCGAAAACGGTTCGCGTCCCGCCCGCCTCTCCACCACAATGTCCGGCCGTGGGAACTCTGCACATCTTCGACATGGACGGCACCCTCCTCACCGGAAGCACCGCCAACCTCGAGGTCGCCCGCCGCCTGGGCACCCTCCCCGAACTCCAGGCCCTCGAAGCCCGCTTCGCCGCCGGCGAACTCGACACCCGCGGCTTCTCGGCCACCCTCCACACCCTCTGGGGCCACCTCACCACCGCGGACGTCACCGCCGCCTACACCGCCGGCCCCTGGCTCGACGGCATCGCCGACGTCTGCGCCGACATCCGCGCCCGCGGCGAACACTCCGCCGTCATCACCATGTCACCCGACTTCTTCGCCCGCCACCTCCTCGACCTCGGCTTCGACGACGTCATCGCCTCCCGCTTCCCGCCCCTGCCGTTCAGCGCGCCCTTGGACCCCGCCGGCATCCTCACCCCCGACGACAAGGTCCGCCTCGCCGAGGAACTGCGCACCCGCCACGGCCTGCCCCGCACCCGCTGCGTCGCCTACGGCGACTCCATGTCCGACGCCCCCCCTCTTCCGCCACCTCACCCACACCGTCGCCGTCAACGCCGACCACCACCTGGCCGGCATCGCCGCCGCCGACTACCGAGGCCGCGACCTCACCGAGGCCTACCACCTCGGCCGCTCCCTGCTACCCAGCTGACCCGCCGCCCGCCATGATGGACTCCCGCCCGCGGCCGCGACAGGAGACCACATGGCCCGTACCGACCAGGACCCCAACGGCCCCGACCAGGACGGGACACCCGGCGCCGGCCACTCCGCCCCGGACACCACCGCCACCGGCCGTCCCGAACCCGACCGGCCGCGCCCCGGCGCCGGAACCGGCGCACGCCACCTGCCCTGGCTCGCCGCCCTCGCCATCGCCTACGCCCTCACCCATCACACCGGCGTCGGCCTCGCCTGGCTCGGCTCCATCGGCGACACTCGCTGGGCCGACTGGATCGACCTGATCACTCCCTACGCCGTCCTGCTGCCCGCCGCCGCGGCCCTGCGCGCCGGACGCGCCGGCCCCCGCATCTGGGCCCTCTACCTCGCGGGCGCCATCACCTACGTCGAAGGCCACGGCATCCACCTCGCCGCCAACTCCGTCGGCAACGTCGCCCCCAGCGACATCGCCCACCTGTGGGACGAGTACGCCGGCCACTACCTCTGGTACGGCGGCGTCACCCTCGTCTTCACCGCGCTGGCCGCCGCCCTCGCCACCCGCCCGGCCGCCCCCGGCCCCTGGCCGGTCGTCCTCGCCCTGCTCACCGGCCTCACCTTCACCACCAACGCCCTGGAAGGCCAGTTCGCCGTACCCGCCCTCCTGCTGTCGGCCGCCTTCAGCGCCTGGGGCTGGACCACCCGCCGCCACCTCGGCCGCGTCCTGGCCATCGCCTTCGCCCCCGCGCTGCTCATGCTCATCGCCTACGGCATCTGGCACCAGGGCTTCCCCGAACCCACCGAACTCGGCTGGATCTGAACTCGGCCAGGTCTGAACCGGGGGCGGCGCCGCGCGGTCACCGAACGACCGCGCCGGAAACCGGACCACACGGACTGCACGGGCTCAGCCGTGCAGGGTGGGCCGGTAGACGAGCTCCTGAGTGCTGCCGTCGAGCGTACGCCGCTCGATCAGCTCCAGGTCGAAATCGGCCGCGCCCCGAAAGACCGGGGCCGCCCCGGTCCGCCCGGTGATCACAGGGAAGATCGTCAACTGCACGAGGTCGACCAGGCCCGCGGCCATCAGCGCCCGGTTCATCGACAGGCTGCCGTGCGAGCGCAGCGGCACCTTCGACTCCTCCTTGAGCCGCGCGACGACATCGACCGCGTCCCCCTCGGCCAGCGTCGCGTCCGGCCAGGGGAGGGGCGCCTCCAGCGTGCTCGACACCACCGTCGCCGGAAGACTCCGCAGCCGCTCGTTCACCGGATCGTCCACCTTGGACTCCTCGGCGCTCGGTCCCAGCGCCTCCACGAACTCCCGGAAGGTGACGGCCCCGAGCACCAGCCGCTGCTCCTCGCCGTACAACGCCAGCCGACGCCCGAGGAACTCCGGGCCCTGCTTGCCCCAGTAACCGCCCCAGTCGCCGCTGCCGCCGTAGGAGCCGTAGCCGTCGAGGCTGGCGTAGACATCGAAGGTGTAGGTCACGCCCATGGGCCACTCCTCGCCACCTCGCGCCCCTGCGGGGCCGCCGGACACCAGGATCCACCAACCCCGCCACGCCCGCACCGGAACCGGCCCTCAAGACACGTCCGAACACGGACGCGCACCACCGCGCCGCTCCGCCGGCGCGCCGCCAGCCCCGGGCGCCCGCGAACACAGCGCCCCGGAACCGTTCAGCCGTCGTCCCTGCCCAGCAGCGGATGGACCCGCATCGCCGCCTCCAACTCGCCCGGCAGCTCATCGCGGTAACGCCCCAGCGTCGACAGGTCCGAATGCCCCAGCACCCGCCGCACCGCGTCCATGTCCGTCGCCGCCGCCAGCAGATGCGTCGCCGTCGTATGCCGCAGACCATGCGGCGTCACACCCCGCCGATGATCCGGATCCACCCGCGCCAGCACCCGGTCGATCACCGCCTGCACATCACCCCGCGCCAGCCGCCGCCCGCGCCACGACAGCAGCAGCGCCTGCGGCTCACGCCCCCGATCCAGCAACGGCCGCCCCTCGGCCAGATACACCTCCAGCACACGCGTCACCGCCCGGGGGAGAGGCACGTCCCGCGTCCGCCCGCCCTTACCGAAGATCCGCCAGTACCGCACACCGTCATTGACGTAGAAATGCTCCACGTCCGCCCGCGTCAGCTCCGACACCCGCGGACCCACCGCCGCCAGCATCAGCACCACCAGCGCGTCCCGCAACTCCGTCCGCTGATCCGACCGCCGCCCCGCATCGGCCGGCGCCGCCGCCATCGACCGCGCCGCCCCCAGCAGCCCGCCCGCCAGCTCGGTCGTCAGCGCCCGCCGCCGCGCCCCCAGCCCGCCCCGCTCCTTGGCCCGCAGCGTCACCGCCTCCATCGGGTTCAGCTGCACCCACCCCGCGATCACCGCGTACCGGAAGAACGCCGACAGCGACCGCCGGAACCGCGCCTGCGACGCCGCGCTCTGCCGCGCCGCCCCGCCACCGGAACCACCGCCGGGGGAGGGGACGCGGCGCCGCCCGTCCGGCTTGCGCGCGAACCTCAGCAGCACCTCGTCGACGTCCGCGCCGCTCAGATCGTCCAGCACCCGCTCCGGCCCGGCCAGCTCCGCGAACGTCAGCACATCCCGCGCGTACACCTCGGCCGTGCCGGGCGCCAGCGCACCCGTGGTCGACTTCGCGCGCACCATCTCGGTGTAGCGGTCGGCGGTCTCCTGGACGGTCAGGCGCTGGACATCGGTGGGACGCACGGGCCGGAACGTTACCGTGCGCCACCGACAGAACGCCTCCCGAGCACGGCACGGCGCCCGGGGGAGGACGGGGCCTGCGCGGCGATGACTTCCGGGCCGCCGCGCGGTCAGACCGGGGGAGTGCGCTCACAGAGAGGACGGCCGTCATGGAGTGGACGCTGGAAGTGGTGCCCGTACCGGTCACCGACATCGACAAGGCCAAGCGCTTCTACGCCGAGCAGGTCGGTTTCACCGTCGACCACGACACCCGGCAGGGGGAGACGCGGATCGTGCAGCTGACGCCGCCGGGGTCGGGCTGCTCGATCGTGATCGGCACGGTGGTGACGATGGAGCCGGGGTCGCTGAGGGGAGTGCAGCTGGTGGTGCCCGATATCGAGGCGGCGCGGGCGCGGCTGCTGGAGGGCGGCGTGGACGCGGGCAGGGTGCATCACTTCGAGGAGAGCGGGCCGGTCGACGGCCCCGGGGGACGCTGGAACAGCTTCGTGAACTTCAGCGACCCCGACGGCAACCAGTGGGTGGTCCAGGAGAGCCCCGCCGACCGGTGACTCCCCCGCCCGATGCTAAACCCGACAGAATCCCGCTTCTGTCGGGTTTAGCATCTTTTGCGCACTTTGTTCGGGTATGGCTCGGGCGGCGCGGCACCTCGGCAACACACAGCCGCGACACCCCACCACCCCCACCACCCGAAGCCCGGGGGACCCCCTCACCACGAACGAACCCGCCGCCGGCTCACGACAGGCTCTCGGCGTACCCGGCGAACCGCTCGTCCACCTGCTCCGCCGTCAACCCGAAATCCTCCAGCGCGTACCGGTGCGCCGGCCGCGCCGCACCCGACGCGCTCTCATCGCGCAGCCGCCGCATCGCCGACTCCGCCTCGGCGCCGAACGCGATCCCGAAATGCTCGTACACCGCCGCCACCGTCGCGATCGGGTCCCGCACGAAATCGTCGTAGGCCACGTCGAAGAACCGCGCCGGGTCGTGCCGGGCCCGCTCGGCACGGAACCGCTCGAGCCCGTCGCTCCACAGCTCCAGCTGGTCGCGGCCGATCGTCTCGCCGGTGAACACCTCCGACCAGCCCGCCGTGGCGTGCGCGGCCAGGCTGCACATCGACCCCATCGCCGTGCGCGGCGCCCGGTGCGTCTGGACGATCAGCGCGTCCGGGTAGACCTCCAGCAGCGCGTCGAGGGCGAACAGGTGGCTGGGGTTCTTCAGCACCCACCGCCGGCCGGGGTCGTTGAGGCCGATCAGCTGCAGGTTGCGGCGGTGGCGGGCGTAGGCGGGCGTCCAGTCCTGCCCGGCGAGCCACGCCGAGTAGGTCGGCAGGTGGGCCAGGCACTCGAACGAGATCGACCGCATCGACTGGCGCAGCAGCTGCCAGCACTCCTCGACCATGTCCGCCGAGATGTAGTGCACCCCCATGAACTCGGGGTTGTCGACGTGGTGGCGCTTGTAGCCGGCCTCGATCGCCTGGTAGACGGGGTCGGCGTCCCAGGTGTCGCGCGGCGGCCGCGGCTGCGGTACCTCGGCCAGCCATACCTCCAGGCCCTGGTGGGCGGGGTCGGCGGTCAGCAGGCGGTGCAGGGCGGTGGTGCCGGTGCGGGGCAGTCCGGTGACGAAGATGGGCCGTTCGATCGGCACGGCGGCGTGCTCGGGGTGGCGTTCCCAGGCGGCCTGCGACATCAGTCGGGCGGCGAGGGCGCCGCGCAGGAACGAGCGCTGGGCCTTGTTGCCCTGGGGGGTGAGTCCGGCTTCGCGTGCGTAGGAGTCCAGGAGGATCTCGAGGCCGTCGAGGTAGGGGTCGGCGCCGGTGCCGAAGTCGGCCAGGCCGGTGATCCTGCTCGCGGAGGCGTGCAGGTCCTCGACGGTCCCGACGCTGTCGCGGCCTGGGTTCATCGGTGGGGTCCTTCCTGGTTCCTGGTGGTGGCACGTGCCCGGGGGCGGTGCGCGGCGTGGCGGTGCGGGGTGGGGGGCGCGTGGGGGTGGGTCAGTGGTGCCATTCGCCGGCGTTGACGTCCAGGCACTGGCCGGTGACGGCGCGGGCGAGCGGGGAGAGCAGGAAGACCGCGGTGTCGGCGATCTCGTCGGGGTCGGGGAGTTTGCGGAGGTCGGTGGTCTGGGCGGTCTCGTCGTAGATGTCCTGGGCGGTGACGCCGCGTTTCTTGGCGAGGTGGTCGAAGTACCACTTGAGGTTGTCGGCCCAGATGTAGCCGGGGGCGATGGTGTTGACGCGGATTCCGCGGGGGCCGAGTTCGGTGGCCAGGCTCTGGGCGAGGGCGAGGAGGCTGGCCTTGGCCATCTTGTAGGCGCCGTAGGTGCGGCGGGAGTGGCGCAGTACGGCGGAGTTGATCATGACGACGGAGCCGTGGTGTTCGGTGAGGGCGGGGACGAGGAGGCGGGTGAGGCGCAGGGCGGCCAGTGAGCTGGTCTCGAATCCGGCGCGTACGGCGTCGAGGTCGACTTTGGTGAGGTCGGTGAGCGGGGGGATGGCGAAGGCGTTGTTGACCAGGCCGTCGACGCGGCCGTAGGTGTCGAGGGCGGTGTCGGCGAGGCGGGTGCAGGCGGCGTCGTCGGTGATGTCGGTGGGGACGGTGAGGGCGCGGCGGCCGAGGGCTTCGACTTCTTTGGCGACGTCGTCGAGGCGGCTCTGGGTGCGGGCGGCGAGGACGAGGTCGGCGCCGGCGGCGGCGGTGCGCAGGGCGAGGGAGCGGCCGAGGCCGGGTCCGACGCCGGAGACGATGATGACGCGGCCGGTGAGGAGTCCGGCTGGGGCGGGGGTCATCCGAGCATCCGCTCGGCGACGGCGGTCTGGCGGGCGGAGATGCGTTCGCTCCATTCGCGGGGGGTGACGCGCTGGGTGTCGTGGAAGGGGAGGCGGTGCGGGAGGTCGTCGAAGGGGACGATCTCGGCGGTGGGGCCGTCGGCGGGGGTGAGGTCGCGGGTGAGGCGCTGCCAGCGGAACTGGAGGTAGCCGCGGCGGTGGCCGGTGCGTTCGATCCAGTTGGCGAGGCCGGGGTCGCGTTCGCTGACGATGTAGCGGATGTTGCCGTCGGGGTCGATGCGGGCCTGGTCGGCGGTGAGGCTGGTCTGGTGGTTGATGTAGTCGAGGGAGATGTACCACATGCTGCCGAGCTGGAAGCCCTGGTAGGGGGCGTCGGCGGGGTCGGCGGCGGGGCAGGTGATGATCATGGCCTGGTCGTCGTCGAGGTCGTAGTGGCCGACGGAGGAGTACTGGGTGGCCAGGCCGCCGGGGGTGGGGCGGGGCTCGGTGAGGGTGTTGACGGGCAGGTGGAGGTAGTGCCATTCGGGGAAGGCGAGGAAGGTGCGGATGCGGGCGACGAGCATCTTGCCGGCGATGTCGTAGCGGCGGGCCATGCGGTCGGCGGGTACGGGGGGCGGGGAGGTGCCGAGGGTGTCGGCGCGGTGGATGCGGATCTGGCCGCGTCGTTCGGTGGTCCAGTCGCTGTAGACCTCGCGGACGATGAGCATGGCGGCGCCGTCGGGGAGGGTGATGTAGCCGGGTTCGGGGTCGTCGCGGGGTGGGCCGAAGCGGAGGCGGTAGGTGCCGTCGGGGGCGATGTCGAGTTCGCGGTCGTCGAAGGCGGTGAGGCTGTCGGGTGACTGGGTGGGCGAGTAGTCGCCGTTCATGACCTGGAAGCTGAGGTCGGCGGTGGTGCCGCGGCGTCCGGTGACGACGTATTCGGCGTCGTCGCGGATGTAGGCGTGGAAGTAGAGGGTGTCGGGGTTGTCGAGGCCGAGTTTGGTGTAGGGGCCGGTGGAGGCGGCGAAGTAGGGGTGGTCGTGCTGGTAGGCGGCGACCATGTGGAGTGAGGCCTTGATGCTGCCGGCGAGGTAGTCGAGGCCTTCGGCGAGGTCCTGGTCGGTCTTGAGGTGGGGTGCGGTGCGGATGAGGTGTTCGGCTTCGCCGATCGCGTCGGCGAACGATCGGGTGGCGGTCGTGTCGGGGCGGGTCTGGGGGGGTGTTTCGGTGGCCACCGGGCTCCCTGGTGTTGCTGTCGGGCGCTGTGCTGGAATCGGAGGTTAGAACGTGTTCTAGGTAGCGTCAATGGGCGCCTGCGGCACCCCGGCGGTGAACTTCAGGCTGGGCACGTCGTCCAGCGACACGGTGTACTCGTAGGTGCGCTCGTGCCCGGTGCGCGCGACGCGCCATCGCCCGTCGTCGCAGCGGCGGTACTCGTCGCGGTAGTAGGCGGCGCCGCGGATGAGCAGGCGGTACCGGGCGGCGATGACGGTGTCCTCCAGCGCCCAGATGCCGGTGGCGGTGTCGCCGTCGATGTCGATCTCCGAGCTGCCGACGAGGTGCGCGGTGATCGTGTCGGCGCCGAGGTTGCCGCGCATGTAGTCGAGGACGGCCTGGCGGCCTTCCAGGCGGAGCGTCTTTCCGAGTACGGGGGTGTCGTATTCGGCGACGGCGTCCTCGGTGAAGACGTCGGCGAACTCGTCCCAGAGCTTGAGGTCCACGCACCGCAGGTAGCGGGCCTTGAGCCGGCGGATCTCTTCGAGCGCGATCAGGTCCATGCGCCCAGCCTGCCGCGCGCCGCACCCGTTCGGCAAGAACAGGTTCTAATTGGCCGCCGAGCACACGGGCGACCCTCCAAGATCATCGCCGCGGCGGCCGTCCCGGACGCGCACGTCGCCTGCACGTGCGTACGCCACGCCGCGGCAACCCGGCCGACGTCCCGGCCGACTCCGCCGGGACGTGGAGCGGCCGGGCGCGTAAGAGCGCACGGCGGAAACCGGGTGTACGGGACGCCGGCAGCCCCTCTTCCCGGCGGCTCGACCGATGGTCGATAATGTACATTATGTTAAGTAGACCGGTTTTCGCCCCTCCCCGCCGCCCACGGCTCTGACAGCAACCCGCCGCCCGCGCGTACGCCACGCCGCAGCGCCAACGCCTGCGACCGCCCGGGCCGTGGTCGATCGCAGGCGGCGATGCGTCTCACGTCCCGTCTGCGATCGGACGTGAGGGCGTCTGTTCCGCGTCCGGCGTTCGCCGAGGCCAGCTTCCTCGACGCCCGACCTCCTCCGGTGGCGAACAGCGCCCTGGAGCACCTGCGACCCGGCGACGTGATCCTGGTCCCTCCGGGCGCCGCTCCGGGCTCGCGGTCGTGCTCGGCCCCGGGCGGGGCCGCCGCTCGTCCTGACGATCAACCGGTCGGTGCAGCGGCTGTCGCATCGCCGCCTCGCCCGCCGATGCTGGCCCCGGCGGGCTCTAGTCGCCCGGCTCGAACCGCGCGGTGGGTGAACCCGGTGCCCTGGAGATCCTTCGGTCACTTGTCCCGCCCACTGGCGCCGCGAGCGTCCCGGCGTGCCGACCACCTTGTCCCCCAACTCGGCGGCCCGTCCCGAGCGGTACGGCTCGGTGGCGCGCCCGCCGCCTCGACTCAGCGCGATGAAACCCGTCTGTTTGCTGGCCTTGGACGGTGTTGGGCACCTGTTCGACGGAAACGGCTTGAGCGGCGGTCCGGCGCGTTCTTATGGCGGCTCCCCCACAGGCCTCGTTTGGCACGGCGGACGGTTGGTCACTCTGAGTAATCAAGTCGCGCCGGATTCGTGGTGGTACGGGCCGGACCGGGCATCGAGGGTGTTCGCACTTGGCGGGGTGTGGCGAGGTGGCGCTCTCCCCCGGCTCGTTGCGTCCGCGTGCGCACCCGTTAGACGGTCTCCAGTTCGATGCGTGTGTCCACCGGGCTCTGGTGGCGTAGGACGTTCCAGATTTCGAGGTCGGAGAGTGGTGCGGACCATTCGTCCAGGTCCTGGTCGGCGTCATGGAAGAACCAGGAGTTGAAGCTGCTCAGATTCCGCAACGCCGTGTTGGGCGCGTAGTGCAGCGCGCAGTGGACGTGGACGTAGTGGTCATGGTCGCCGTCGGCGTCGATCGCCTCGAACTGGCGGGTGAGGTCGAGTACGAAGATCTCGGGCCCGTGGAAGGGGACGATGCCGTACTGGAACAGCAGCCCGTCGGAGTCGGGCGTCCGTGGTGTGGCGTACCGTCTCCGGGCGCAGCGCAGGAAGCTTGACCATGCTTGAGTGGCTGCGGGCGTGCCGTCCGGGCCGATCTCCGCGCGCAGATCGTGAAGGGCCTCTTCCGCAGGCGTTCTCTGTGTCACTGGTTCCCCTCGGTATCGGGCGAAGCCTACTGAGTTCTGTGTCGGGGGGCCGCTCCCCCGGTGGCGCCGCTCCCCCAAGGGCTCTCCGTGGGGTGATCGTTAGGCTCGGGGGATGTTGACGCATGAGCGTGAGATCACCGAGCCCGTGGAGTTGTGCCTGCCGGACGGGCGGTTGAATCCGGCGGCGGTGGGGTGGACGCGGCGGCCGCTGCACCGGGCGAACCTGCGGGGGTGGGGCCGGGCGAAGCGGTGGGAGTACTGGGGTGTGGTGACGCCGCGTCATGTGGTGGGGCTGGTGGCCTCGTCGCTGGATTACGCGGGGGTGCACGGGGTGTACGTGCTGGATCGCGAGTCGGGTGAGGAGTGGGGCCGGGACGCGGTGGTGCCGTTGGGGCGGGGTGCGGTGTTGCCCGATCGCAGCGGGGTGGGGACGGCCGAGGCGCGGGGCGGTGGTGTGGCGGTCGGGACGCGGGAGGGGCCGGAGGGGACGCGGCTGCGGGCGGTGGCTCCGGGGGTCGAGGTTGATCTGGTGGTGGCGGCGCCGGCGGGGCGGGAGTCGCGGGGGGTGGTGGTGCCGTGGGGGCCGCGGCGGTTCCAGTACACGGTGAAGGATGTGGGGCGTCCGGTGCGGGGGGTGCTGCGGCTGCCGTCGGGGGTGCACGAGGTGGGCGGGCCGGAGTCGTTCGCGGTGCTGGATCACGGGCGCGGGAAGTGGCCGTACCGGATGACGTGGAACTGGGCGGCCGGCAGCGGGGGCGGGGTGGCGCTGCAGCTGGGCGGCAAGTGGACCGATGGTACGGGGATGACGGAGAACGGGCTGTTCGTGGACGGGCGGCTGCACAAGATCGGTGAGGAGGTGGAGTGGTCCTACGACCGGTCGGATTGGATGCGGCCGTGGCGGATGCGGGGTTCGCGGGTGGAGGTGGAGTTCCGGCCGTTCCATGAGCGGGTGTCGCGGACGGAGCTGGGTGTGGTGGGGTCGGAGACGCACCAGTGTTTCGGGTATTTCGGGGGGCGGGTGCGGGCCGATGACGGGGTATGGGTGTCGGTGGACGGTCTGGTGGGGTGGGCCGAGGAGGCGCGTCAGCGCTGGTGAGGGCCGGTTTCCGGGGTGTCGAGGCGGAGGCGGTCGTTGAGGGCGCGGACGAGGTCGGCGGGGAGTTTGAGGATCTCGCGGTCGTAGGTGAGCAGGCCGTTGAGTTCGTCCTCGACGTCCGACAGCTGGGTGTAGACGGTGGCGCTGAGGCCGCGCGGGACGGCGGGGATGATCTGCTGGGCGTGCAGGCGGGTGTAGGCGGCGGCGAGGCGTTCGGGGGTGGCGTGGCGCTGGTAGCCGAAGTCCTTGTCGTTGAAGGTGTGGCCGTGGACGCGGTGGTTGTAGCCGCCGTATTCGGACAGGACCAGGACGCGGGGGTCGGGGCGGCGCGGGACGCGGAAGCGGCGGAAGTAGACGTGGAGGCTACGCAGGTCGCCGGCGCGCTGGTCGTGCCAGCCGCTGGCGTGGTCGATGGTGCGGGTGGGGTCGAGGGCGGCGATGGCGGCGGTGATGTCGGCGGCGTCGAACTGGCCCCAGCCTTCGTTGAACGGGACCCAGACGGCGATGCTGACGGTGTTGCGCAGGTGTTCGACGGTGCGGCGGGTCTCGGTGCGGAAGCGGGCGCGGCCGGCGGGGTCGGCGCGGCCGAAGCGGCGGTGGCGGCGGTCGTCCAGGCGCAGGGGTGTGGCGACGGGGGCGGTGATGACCAGGGGGTTGTAGGGGGCGCCGCCGTTGACCATGTCCTGCCAGACCAGGATGCCGAGGCGGTCGCAGTGGTGGTACCAGCGCAGGGGTTCGATCTTGATGTGCTTGCGGAGCATGGTGAAGCCGAGCCGTTTCATCGTGGCGATGTCGTGGATCATGGCTTGGTCGGAGGGGGCGGTGTAGAGGCCGTCGGGCCAGTAGCCCTGGTCGAGGACGCCGGCGTGGAAGTAGGGGCGGCCGTTGAGCAGGAGGCGGGGTACGCCGTCGCGGTCGGGTCCGGTGGCGAAGGTGCGCATGCCGAAGTAGCTGCGGACGTGGTCGGTGCCGTAGTCGGCGGTGAGGTCGTACAGGTGGGGGTCTTCGGGGGTCCAGGTGCGGGCGCCGGGCAGGGGGATGCGGACGGGGCGGCCGGGTGCGGCGTCGGCGTGGGCGATGGGCTGTCCCCCGGTGTGGACGGTGAGCCGTACGGGGGTGTGCGGGGCGCCGGTGGGGGTGCCGGTGGTGTGGGCGGTGATCTCGATGGCGGGGTCGTCGCCGAGGTGGGGGGTGAGGGTGAGGGCGGTGATGCGGGCGGCGGGGACGCTTTCGGCCCAGACGGTCTGCCAGATGCCGGATTGGGGGGTGTACCAGATGCCGCCGCGGTCGAGTCTCTGTTTGCCGCGGGCGTGGTCGTTGGTGTCGGTGCCGTCCTGGACGGCGACGGTGAGGGTGTTGGGGCCGGGGCGCAGGGTGTCGGTGATGTCGAGGGTGAAGGGCAGGTAGCCGCCGGTGTGGCGGCCGGCGAGGGTGCCGTTGAGGTGGACGCGGCAGGTCTGGTCGACGGCGCCGAAGTGGAGCAGGACGCGGTCGTCGGGGCGGGCGCGGAACCCGTCGGGCAGGGTGAGGGTGCGGCGGTACCAGAGGGTGTGGCCGGGCAGGAGGGTGCGGCCGACGCCTGACAGCGGCGCCTCGGGTGAGAACGGGACGATGATCTCCCCGTCGTACTCCCCCGGCTCTGCGCCCGGTTCGGCGCGGTCGCCGGCCCCGGGGTGGCCGGGCGGGGTGATGGCGTACTGCCAGCGGCCGTTGAGGCTGAGGTGGGAGTCGCGGGCGAGCTGGGGCCGCGGGTATTCGGGGAGGGGGTCGTCGGGGTCGAGGGCGGCGCCCCAGCGGGTGAGGAGGCCGGTGGGCGGCGGGGTGGTCATGGGGCGGCGTTCTCCTTGGTGTCGTGGTCGCCGGCGCCCGAGGCCGGGGGCGGGGTGGTGCGGCGCAGCGCGAGCACGGGCGCGACGATGAGGGCGAGGACGGCCGCGGCGGCCAGGAAGATCGCGGGTGTGGGGACCTGCTTGAGGACGCCGAGTTCCTCGTAGTGCCGGTCGGCGCCCTTGATGACGGTGGCGCCGATCCACGGCCCGATGATCATGGGGATGAGGATGGCGAAGACCATCCGCAGGCCCTGGACGTGGCCGGCGCGGCCGGGCGGGGTGTGGTCGCGGACGAGGGCGCCGATGGGCGCCAGCACCAGCATGAATCCCGACATCAGGACCAGCCCGGCGCCGATGACGGGCAGCGTTCCGCGGGCCAGGGGCATCAGCAGGAGCCCGGCGGCGTACAGGGCGATGGCGGGCGGGAGGAAGCGGGCCTTGCCGGCGCGGTCGATGAGGGGGCCGCAGGCGACGCTGACGGCGGACGCGCCGGTGAGGACGACGGCCAGCACGAGGGCGTAGCCGTCGATGTTCAGGTACCGCTGCAGGTAGATGATCAGGTAGGGCAGGAACACCTGGGTGGACACGCCCCACACGCACCAGGCGGTGAGGGCGAGGTAGAGGCCGGGGTGGGCGCGCATGGTGGCGGGCCGGAGCCCTTCGGCCAGGCCCGCGAGGTAGCCGGTGGCGTGGTCGCGGCGGGCGGCGGGGGCGTCGCGGACGAACAGGGCGGCGGTGCCTCCGGCGGCGGCGGTGATCGCGCCGATGGCCAGGAAGAACGCGGTCCAGTGGCCGGCGCGGGTGAGGGCGTCGAAGCCGCCGAAGACCACGAGCATGGCCATCAGCGGCATGATCGCCAGGACGGCCTCGACGCGGCCGCGGTTGGCGGGGCGGGTGACGTCGGTGACCCAGGCCTGGAAGGCGGCGTCGTTGGCGCCGGCGCCCAGGAACGACATGAGGCAGTCCAGGGCGATGACGAGGATGACGGCGAGCGCGGCGGCGTCGGCGGCGGGCGCGAGGGCGGCGGCGGTGTCGAGGGTGACCATGCCGAACGCGGCGGTGGTCAGTCCCCAGGCGAGGTAGCCGCCGGCGATGAAGGCGCGGCGGCGGCCCAGGCGGTCGGACAGGGCGCCGATGGTGAGGGTGGCGGCGGTCGCGGCGGTGGCGCTGGCGGCGACCATGGCGGCGATGACGGCGGGGTCGTCGCTGATGGTGTCGTGGACGAACACGTTGAGGTACATGTTCTCGACGGTCCAGGCGAGCTGGCCGACGAGTCCGAGGACGATCAGCATCGTCCAGCGGCGCCGTCCGAGCGGCGCGGTGTTCGCGGTCGTCACGACCGGAGAGCGTACAATGATCGTTTTGTGGTGGGGTGGGATCGCTCCCGGTGAGCGGGCGTCCCGCTCCCCCGGCCCCTGCCTCCTCGCGCGGCTCCGGTCGCGGTACGCGGGCGGGCCGTGACAGGTGGCGGTCACCAGTCGAGCAGGAGCCCGAATCCGGCGTCGGCGGCGCGGGTCGCCCAGTCGAGGGTGTCGGCGAGGCCGGGGTCCTGGAGCGCGTCGGCGAGGTGGACGTCGAACGGGCGCGGCGCGTGCACGCGCACCTTCTGCCCGGCCGGTACGCGGCGGTTCCATTCGCGGGCGAGCCCGGCCGCCGCGGCACCCCCGGCGAGCAGGCCGTCCGGCGAGAGGTCCGTGTCCGGTGGGAGGCCGGTGTCCGGCGGAGGTGGGCCGTCCGTGCCGGGTTGGGACGGGACGGGCGCGGCGGGACGGTCCGGGAGGCCCGCGCCGGGCTCGGGCGGGCCGTTCCAGGCGGGCTGGGGCGGGACCGGCGGGACGGGGTGGGCGAGGATGCGTTCGCGGACGTCGACGAGTTCGGGGCGGCGGGCCCAGGCGTTGCCGCGTTCGCGGGCGGCCAGCGCCAGCGCGCGCAGGGTCTCCCAGTCGTCGGCCAGGCGGCGGGCGGTGCCGTAGGCGTGCCAGGCGCGCAGGTAGGGGCGGTGGGCGCCGGTGCGGACCTGGTCGATGTGGGCGCGCCACGCGGCGGCCCGGGCGGGCAGTTCGTGGGGCAGGTGGGTGCGGTGGGCGGCGAACCGCCATTCGGCGGGCAGCAGCGGGGTGAGGGCGAGGGAGACGATGCGGTGGACGGCGCCGGGCCGGGTGTCGGCGTCGACCAGTGCGGCGACCCGCGGCCGCCTCTCCCCCGCCCGTTCGCCGGCGTGGGGGTCGGCGTGCCGGGCGGCGGGCAGGTGGTCGAACTCCTCGGCGATCCAGTGGCCGGACGCGGCGAACTCGGCGGCCTCGGCCCGTACGGCGTGCGCGAGTTCCGCGGGGTCGGTGCCGGGGCGCGGCCGCATGCGGACCCAGTCGACCCCCACCCCTGCCCCCCTTTTCCTGGCATTTTGCTGGCCGTCGGGGGAAATATTCTCAGAGCGCGGCGGGGCGTTGTGGTAGCTTCCGGAGCATGACCTGGCGATATTGATCTTCATCCGCTCCTGTTTCCGCCTCGGGGCTCGCGCGCAGGCTGTACGCCTCGGCGTTCCTCGAGGATCTTGTGCCGCTGTACCCGGTGTACGCGCTGCTGTTCGCCGACTCGGGGCTGTCTCCGGCGCAGGTCTCCTCCCTGTTCGTGATCTGGTCGGTCACGGCCGTGGTGTTCGAGGTGCCGTCCGGCGTGTGGGCGGACGTGTTCTCGCGGCGCCGGCTGCTGGCGCTGGGTCCGCTGCTGACGGCGGCCGGTTTCGCGCTGTGGACGCTGTTCCCCTCCTATCCGGTGTTCGCCGCGGGTTTCGTGTTGTGGGGGCTGGGGTCCTCCCTGCGTTCGGGGACGTGGGAGGCGCTGGTCTACGAGGAGCTGCGGCTGCGGGGCGCGAAGGCGTCGTACGCGCGGCTGGTGGGCCGGGCGGAGGCCGTGGGGACCACGGCGGTGCTGGTGGCGACCGCGGTGGCCGCGCCGGTGATGCGGGCGGGCGGGTACGCGGCGCTGGGCGCGGTGAGCGTCGCGGCGTGCCTGCTGTGCGCGGCGGTGTCGTGGACGCTCCCGGAGTCCCGCGCCCCCCGGTCCGGTTCCGCGCCGTCCCCCTCCTCTCTCCCGGATGACCCCGACGCCGAGGATGAAGGGGAAGAGGACGAGGAGGAGGAGCCGTCGCTGCGGCGGGTGGTGTCGGAGGGCTGGGGCCAGGTGCGCCGGTCGCCGGGTGTGCGGGGTGCGCTGGCGCTGTCGGTGGTGCTGATGGGTGTCACGGCCCTGGACGAGTACGTGCCGTACCTGGCGGCCTCCACGGGTGTGGCGGCGGCGGCCGTGCCGCTGCTGGTGCTGCTGGTCAGCGCGGGTGACGCCGCCGGCGGGTGGGCGGCCGGGCGCGGGCTGCGGTGGCTGGTGCCCGCGCCGGCGGTGGCGGGGGTGTGCATGGCGGCGGGCGCGCTGGCCGCGGCGGCGGGGCGCGCCGAGGGGCTGCTGCTGGTGGGGGCGGCGTTCGGGATCCTGCAGTGGGCGATGGCGGCGGCCGACGCCCGCCTGCAGGAGCGGATCACCGACCGTTCCCGCGCGACCGTGACGTCGCTGGCCGGGTGGGGGTCGGAGGTCCTGTCGGTGGCGATATTCGCGGCGTACGGTGCGGGTTCGCTGTGGGCGGGGCACGGGGTGCTGTTCGCGGTGGCGGGGGTCCCGTACATGGTGATGACCGCGTTCCTGTGCTGCTCGGCCCGCCGCCGCGGCGGGCGCGTCTGATCGCGTGTGCGGCGCGGTCCAGGCGGGTGGGAACCGTCGTGCGCCGGGGCCGGTCGTCGCCGTGGCCTGCCACGCCTGCGGCCACCGTGAGGGTGGGTGGCGGGCGGCCGGTTCGGTGCAGGTCCCGAGACCCGGGTGCGCGTCCCGGCGTCCCCTGCCGTGATCAGCGCCGCCCGGCCGCGTCCTCTCCGTGCCCACGGCGATGCGGAGGAGCGGGGAATCGGGGTGTGCGGGGCTACATCCGGGGTCGCATGTGGTGCGGGGTTCGGGCGCCGGTGGCGGGGGCGGTGGGCATCCGCGGGTGTGGTGCGGGCCGGGGCGGCTACATCCCGGGATGTAGGGGGCGGGGGGCGGGCTGCGCGAAAGGCGCAGGGCGGGTGCATGCTCGCGCCCGATCCGCGGGCGGGGGCGGCGGGCCCACGATCGGAGGGGTTCACGGTCGAGGGCTGAGGGTGAGTGATGGACGAGCCGCTGATGCTGGCGAGGGTGCAGTTCGCGTTGACGGCGGGCTCGCACTTCCTGTTCGTGGCGTTGACGCTGGGGCTGGCGACGCTGGTGGCGTTGACGCAGACGCGCGCGACGCTGTCGCGCAGCGCGGTGCACGCGCGGATGACGCGGTTCTGGGGCCAGCTGTATGTGATCAATTATGCGGTGGGGATCGTCACCGGGCTGGTGATGGAGTTCCAGCTCGGCATGAACTGGTCCGGCATGTCGGAGATGACGGGCGGGGTGTTCGGGGCGCCGCTGGCGATGGAGACGGTCGCGGCGTTCTTCGTGGAGTCCACGTTCCTCGGCCTGTGGATCTTCGGGTGGGACCGGCTGAACCGGTGGCTGCACCTGGCGCTGATCTGGGTGGTGGCCTTCACCGCCTACCTGTCGGCGTACTTCATCCTCGTCGCCAACGGCTGGATGCAGCGGCCCGTCGGGTACGAGATGCGCGGTGGCACCGCGCATCTGACGGACCTGGGGGCGCTGCTGGGCAACCCGGCGGCGGTGCTGGCGTTCTTCCACGTGCTGTTCGGGGGGCTGCTGACGGCCGGGCTGTTCATGGCGGCCGTCAGCGCGTACCACCTGCTGCGCCGCACCGCGGAGGTGGAGTTCTTCCGCCGCTCGATCCGTACCGGGCTGATCGCGCTGGTGGTGTCGGTGTTCCCGGTCGTGGTGTTCGGCGGCATGCAGTTCGGCTACCTGCAGCCGACCAAGCACCCGAACTCGCCGGAGGGGCAGGCGGCCATCGCCGACTTCACCGCCCGGTTCGGGCCGGGCGACTACAGCCCGCCGGGGCTGGCGTCGGCGGGCGAGGCGGCGATGACGCTGGCGTGGGCGCTGATGTTCCTGCTGGCGGCGTTCGCGCTGGTGAAGCTGCCGTTCGGGCGGTGGCTGGCACGCGGCCGGATCTTCCACGTCGTGCTGATCGCGGCCGTCCCCCTCCCCTACGTGGCGATGCTGTCGGGCTGGGTGTTCCGCGAGATCGGCCGCCAGCCCTGGGTGGTGTACGGGGTGCTGAAGACCGAGGACGCGGTGTCGGAGGTGGGCCCGGGGCTGATGACGGCGTCGTTCACGGCGTTCACCGTCCTGTTCGCGGCGCTGATCGCGGTGAACGCGTGGCTGCTGGTGCGGCACGCGCGCCGCGGCCCGGACGCGGCCGCGCTCGGCGCGCCGCCGCCCGAGCGGGACTCCGCGCCCGCGCTGGCGCCCACGTACTGACGGGCCACCCGGGCGCCCGAAGCCCGGCCGGCGGCCGGCGGGAGTCGGGCCGGGGCGTTCGATGAATCTCGATGAATCCTTCTGCGATCGGTGATGTGGTGACGGGAGCCCTGTGATGGAGATGCTCGCGGTGGTGGTCCTGGCGGTGTTCACCGCCGGGTACGTGGTGCTGGCCGGCGCCGACATCGGGGTGGGGATGCTGCTGCCGGTGCTGGGGCGCGACCCGGACGAGCGCCGGGTGGTGATCGCCTCGTTCGCGCCGTTCTTCCTGGGCAACGAGGTGTGGCTGGTGGCGGTCGCCGGGGTGATGGCGGGCGCGTTCCCGGGGCTGGAGCACGACCTGCTGGCGGGGCTGTTCCCGCTGTTCGCCGTGCTGCTGGTGGCGTGGGTGGTGCGGGACATGGGGCTGTGGCTGCGGGGCCGGGTGGACGCGGCCGCGTGGCGGCGCGGCTGCGACACGGCGATCGTGGCGGGCAGCTGGGGGCTGGCGCTGGCGCTGGCGTCGCTGCTGGGCACCGTCCTGGCCGGCGACCCGGCGGGCGGCCTGAACGCCGGCAGCGTGCTGGGGCTGCCGCTGGCGGGCCTGCTGGCGCTGCACGGCGCGGGGTTCGCGCGGATGCGGTGCACGGGCGCGGTGCTGGAGCGCGCGCGGCGCGTCCCCGCACGGTACGCGGTGACGGCGCCGCTGCTGGTGGCGGTGGTGGCCGCGGCCGGGGCGCGGCTGCCGTTGGACGGGGCGGCGGCGCCGGGCACGGGCCTGGCGGTGACCGCGGTGATGACGGCGGTGCTGCTGCCGCTGCTGCTGGCGGCGCAGGCGCTGGTGTGGTGGACGTTCCGGGGGCGCGTGGACTCGCCCTCCTACCTGTGAGGACGCGCCCGCGCGATCGGCCGTGGGCAACGGGTGCGCGAGCGACGCGCGAGGATGAGAGGGGGCGGGTGTGAAGGCCGTCGAGCGGCGCCTGCTGGCGCTGGTTCCGCGCCGGACCCTGGCCGCGCTGGCCGTCGCGGCGGTCGCGCAGGGCGCGCTGCTGGTGGCGGCCGCCGAACTGCTGGCCCGGTCGGTCGCGGAACTGGACGCGGGCCCGCTGCCGTACCTGGCGGGCGTGGTCGCGGCCCGCGCGGTGCTGGCGTGGCTGGTGGAGCGCGCCGCGGCCCGTACCGCCGCGCGCGCCGGACACGAGCTCCGCACCCGCCTCCTGACCGCCCCCGCCACCGCCGGAATCGCGAACGAGGGCGGGGGCGAGGGGGCGGCCGGGCGGGTGACGCTGCTGACCCGGGGCCTGGAGGCGATCGGCCCCTTCTACACCGGGTACGTGCCGCAGCTGCTGGCCGCGTGCGTGGTGCCGGTTCTGGTGCTGGCGCGGCTGGCGGCGGCGGACTGGGCGTCGGCGCTGGTCGTGGCGGTGACCGTTCCGCTGGTGCCGGTGTTCGGGGCGCTGGTCGGGATGCGGACGGCGGAGCTGACGGGCCGGCAGTGGGGGCTGCTGCACCGCCTCGGCGGCCATTTCGGCGACGTCCTGACCGGGCTGGGGACGCTGCGCGCGTTCGGCCGCACCGCCCACCAGTCGCGGGTGGTGCGGGAACTGGCCGGCGAGCACCGCCGCGCGACGGTCGCGGCACTGCGCGTGGCGTTCCTGTCGGCACTGGTACTGGAGCTGGTGTGCGCGCTGTCGGTGGCGCTGGTCGCGGTACCGGTGGGCCTGCGGCTGCTGGACGGGCGGCTGGCCCTGGCGACCGGGCTGCTGGTGCTGGTGCTGACACCGGAGGTGTACCTGCCACTGCGGGCGCTGGGGGCGCGGTTCCACGCCAGCGCCGAGGGCGTCGCGGCGGCGGAGCGGGCGTTCGCGGTCATCGACGCCGCCCCCTCCCCCACCCCCGGCGCGGCCGCCCCCGTACCCGGCGGCGGCGCACCGGAGATCGTGCTGGAGGACGTCACCGTGCGCTACCCGGGCGCGCGGCACCCGGCGCTGGCCGGGGTGTCGCTGCGGATCGCAGCTGGTGAACGGGTCGCGGTGACGGGCCCTTCGGGCGCGGGCAAGTCGACGCTGCTGCTGGTGCTGGCGGGCCTGTGCCCGGTGGAGTCGGGCCGCGTGCTGGTCGACGGCGTGGACCTGTCCGGACTGGACCCGGCGGCATGGCGGGCGAGGCTGGGCTGGGTGCCGCAGCGGCCGCACCTGTTCGCCGCGTCCGTCGCCGACAACATCCGCCTCGGCGACCCCGCCGCGACCATGGACCGGGTCCGGGAGGCGGCGCGGGCGGCGCAGGCCGAAGAGTTCGTGACCGCGCTGCCCGGCGGCTACGGCACCGTCCTCGGCGAACGCGGCGCGGGCCTGTCGGCGGGCCAGCGCCAGCGCCTGGCGATCGCCCGCGCGTACCTGACGGGGGCGCCGGTGATGCTGCTGGACGAGCCGACCGCGCGGCTGGACCTGCGCAGCGAGCGGCTGCTGGTGGACGCGGCGGCGCGGCTGCTGGAAGGCCGCACCGCCCTGGTGGTGGCGCACCGCCCGGCACTGCTGGGACTGGCCGACCGGGTGGTGCGCCTGGAGAACGGCCGCGTCACCACCGACACCCCCGCCTGCGCTGGCACGCCGCCGTCGGAAGCATCGCGAACACCGCACCCCCCGAGCACCCGGAGAACGCCGGGAACCCAAGCACCCATGGGATCAGAAGCGACAGGCGCGCAGCCCCCGGCGACCACGGCCGGTGCCGCGGCGGGGACACCGAACCCGGCCGAGGCGGGGACGAACGCACCGGAAGCGAGAACGCGAGCCGAAACAGGGACGGGGACGGGGACGGCGGCGTGAACGGGACACGAGGCGGACAGGCCGTGCAAGACGCGCAAGACGAACCGACCGTGCGAGGCATGCAGGCCGTACGGGACCCGCGGGGCCCGCGAGGTGTGCGGGGGCTGGGCGGCATGTGGGGTGCGGTGCGGCCGTACTGGCTGCGGCTGGCGGCGGCGGGCCTGGCGGGGATCGCGGCGGAACTGTGCGGGCTGGGGCTGATCGCGGCGGCGGCGTGGCTGATCGCGCGGGCGGCGCAGCAGCCGCCGGTGGCGGCCCTCGGGCTGGCGATCGTGGCGGTGCGGGCGTGCGCGGTCGGCAAGGGCGGCCTGCGCTATCTGGAGCGGCTGGCCGGGCACGATGTGGCGCTGCGGGCGTTGGCGGAGCTGCGCGGCCGGGTGTTCGACGCGCTGGCCCGCACCCCCGCCTCCCGGCGCGCGGCCGGGCACGCCGGGCAGGATGTGGCGCTGCGGGACGGTGACGCGCTGACACGGCTGGTCGCCGACGTCGACGCCGTCCAGGACCTGCTGCTGCGATGCCTGCTGCCGGCGTTGGCGGCCGCGGTGTGCGGCGCGGCGGGGCTGGCGGTGTGCGCGGCCGCGGTTCCGGCCGCGGCACCGGTGCTGGCGGCCGCGCTCGCGGTCGTGGTGCTGGTGCTCGCCCCGGCCGCGGCGGTCGCGGGCGGCCGGGCCGCGGCGCGTACCGCCGAACGCAGGCGGGACCTGGCGGTCGCGGCACTGGACGTGCTGGAAGGCGCGGACGACCTGGCCCTCTTCGGCGCCACCGGCCGCTTCACCGGCACCGCGCGGGAGCGGTCGCGGCGGCTCGCACAAGCCGAACGCGCCGCCGCGCGCGTCACCGCGCTGTCGGCGGCCGCCGGATACGCGGTGCAGGGCGCGGCGGCGGCCGCGGTGGCGTGGACGGCGATCACCGCGGGCGCCGGAGGTGTCGCGGTCGCGGTGGCCGCGCTGACCGCGCTGGTGACGGTGGAGGCGGCGCTGCCCTTGGCGGCCGCCGCGCAGCGGCTGCGCGAATCGCTGCCGGCGGCACGGCGCGTCACCGCGGTCCTGGACGCCCAGCAGCTGCACCGCCCGCGCGTCCCGGCGCGGCTGCCGGCGGGCCCGCTGGCGGTGCAGCTGCTGGGCGTCACCGTCGACTACCCCGCACCCGGCGGCGGCGGGGGCGTGACGCGGGCGCTGGACGGCCTGGACCTGCTGGTGGAACGCGGCCGCCGGGTGGCGATCGTGGGCGCCAGCGGCGCGGGCAAGAGCACGGTGCTGGCCGCCGCGTGCGGCGAGGCCGAGCCCGCGTCCGGGACGGTGCTGCTCGGCGGGCACGACACGCGCACGTGCGACCCGGACGCCGTTCGGGCCGCGGTACGGGGCCTGGCGCAGGACGCGCACGTGTTCGCCGGCACGGTCCGCGCGAACCTGCTCCTGGCCCGCCCCGACGCCACCGCCGAGCAGCTGGAGGCCGCCGCGCGGCGCGCGCGGCTGCTGGAGGTCGTGGCCGGGCTGCCGCACGGCTGGGACACGCCGGTCGGCGCGGGCGGCCACGGCCTGTCGGGCGGGCAGCGGCAGCGGCTGCTGCTGGCGCGGGCGCTGCTGGCCGACCCGCCGGTACTGGTCCTGGACGAGCCCGCCGAGGCCCTGGACCCCCGCACCGCCGACGACCTCACCCGGGAACTGCTGACGGCGCCGGGCGGCGGGACACTGCTGCTGGTCACCCACCGGCTCGCGGCCCTGGACGCCGCCGACGAGGTGATCGTCCTGGACCGCGGCCGCCTCGCCCAGCGCGGCACCCACACCGAACTGCTGGCGCGGCCCGGCCCGTACCGGGACCTGTGGGACGCTGAACTCCTCGCCGCCTGAGCCCCAGGCCCGCCCTGGGGCGTGATCGGCGCGGTGCGCATGGGAGGCGCCACGCGGGGTAAAGGCGGCAGCGAGATCCCCATCCCCCGACCCCCAGGAAAGAGGCGAGTATCGATGGCGGCTCTGCGGAAGGTGCCGTCGGCGCTGGCCCGGCCCGGCCGTGCCGTACGGGACGCGTGGGCGCGGGCGTCGGACACGGCGGCCCGCCGGCACGGGACCCGCCCCCGCGCGTTCCAGGTGGCGTTCACGCTGGTACGCGACCGTACCGGGGCGCTGCGCGGCACGAAGGACGACACCGCACCCCGCGCGCACGACGCGTCACCCGCCGTACCCGACCGCCCGGCGCCCGACCTCCCCCGCCCCGACGAGGCCGCGCGTGACGGCGCCGGGACGAGCAGCGCCGCCGAGCGCGACGAGGCCGCCCTGAAGAGCGAGGCGCGCGAGCCGAAGCAGGCCGAGCCCGACCCGGCGGCGCCTGCGGCGCCTGCGGAGGCCGCGGCGCCCGTCGGTGGCGGGGCGGTGGAGGAGGCCGGCGGGACCGGCCCGGTGGCCGAGGCGTCGATGGCGTCGATGAGCCGGCAGGCGCTGTACCGGATGGCGCAGGAGCTGGACATCCCGGGGCGGTCGCGGATGACCAAGGCGGAGCTGGCCGAGGCGATCCGGCAGACCTCCCGTTCGACCCCGCCCGCCAAGTAGACCTTTCCCCCCCGTCTCCCGTCCTTTGTCCCCGCCGTCCCGCGGCCTCTCGGGGCGGCGGGGACGGGGGCGGTCTCTCAGTCCTCGGGGAGGAGGGGGCCGAGGGGGCCCAGGTCCAGGTTGAGGTCGCGGTCGTCGAGGTCGAAGTGGTCCTTGAGGCGCGTCATGGCCTCTTCCAGCCGCATCAGCGCGACACCGAGCTTCTCGATCTGGTCGTCGGTGAGGTCGCCGCCCTCGGCGCGGCGCAGCGCCTGGCGCTCCATGAGCTGGCGGACCAGTTCCACCAGGGTGAGGACGAGTTTGACCAGGTCGCGTTCCACCGTCTCGGGGTCGGCCTCCAGCCGCTGCCGCACGGCGCTGGAGCCGGGCGTGGAGCGGACGGGGCGGCGCTCTCCCCGGGCCGTGAGCGGCTGCGGGGCCTCGGGCAGCTCGGCGGGGCCGCCGCTCCAGGGCAGGGCGCCGGGTACGGCGTCGCGGACGGTGACCTCGCCGGTGACGGGATCGCGGCCGTCACCGCCGCGCCCCGTGCCGTCCCCGCCGCCGGTAGCACCGTCGCCGTCGCCGTGGGTCACAGTTCCTCCTCCAGCGTGGCGGGCAGGATCTCCTCGCGGATGGTGGTGATCAGCGCGCGCAGCGACACCTGGACCAGGTCGACGCCGGCGATGGAGATGACCAGGTCGCCGCTGACGACGACGCCGCCGGCCAGCAGCCGGTCCAGCAGGTCGACCAGCGCGACGCGCTCCATCGGGGGCCCCGCCCCGCGCGAGGCGGTGTAGGTGTCGTCACGGCCGATGTCGAGAGGGACCGTCATGAGGCGTTCCGGGGACCGCCGGTGTCGGCGGTGTCGATGAAGGAGTACGCGGGCCACGGGCCGGTCACCTGGACCTCGATACCGGTGAGACGGCCGTCCAGCTCGGCGGTGACGGCCAGGAACCCCGGAACCTGCTCGTCGTCGACCAGGTACGCGGTGTTCAGGATGAGGGTGCCCGCGTGGCCCGACAGCCGGGGGTCCTGCGGCGGATGGCTGCGGGACGCGGCGGCATGGGTGGCCAGCTCGGCATGGACCGCCTCGGCCTGCGCGGTGATGTGGCGGGTGGCGTCCTGCTGGCGGCGCCGCTGCGCCTGCCGCTGCCGCAGGTACGCCGTCCCCACGCCCCCTCCCCCCGTCCCGCCGTCCCCGGCGGAGCCGGACCCGGGTTCGGCTTCGGGGTCGGTGGGGGCGCTGTCGTAGGCCTCGGCGTGCGCGTACGCCTTCACACCCCACTCGCTGCGGCCGGTGATGGCGTCCAGCGCCTGAGTGAACTGCTCGTGCCGCTCGGCCAGGACGGCGGCGACACGGTCGTCGTCACGGTAGAGGGTGGCGATCCGCACGGGCGCGGTCGGCGCGGCGCGGGCCGCGAGGTCGACGACGTCGTGATGGGCGCGGGCCGTGTCCTCCAGGAACCGCAGGTCCTCCAGATTGGCGCGCAGCGCCTCCTCGCCGTACTGGTCCAGCCGCACGGTGCTGACCAGGGCGGTGAGGCCCGCGGCGGACACGCGGCGCACGGCCGCGCCCCCGACCCCCGTGGTCTCGCCCAGCGCCGCGGGCGGCAGGTCGCGCGCCACGCCGTACAGGTACACCGCGGTCTCCGCCCCCGCGCCGCGGCCGGCGCCGTGCTCCGCGCGCTCACCCGGGCCCGTGCCCGGCCCGCCGCCCGCGGCAGGGGCGGTCGTGGCGGTGGTGTGGGTGCCGTTGGTGCTCAACTCTCATCGGCCTTTCGATCGCGTGCGGTACGGCGCGGGGCGGCGGCGGGCCGCTCGCCCCCGTCACCGGTTCCGGCTGCGGCGCCCCCGACGCCCCCAGCACTCGCCGAGGCCCCGGCGGCCCCAGTGGCCTCGGCGTCGCCGGAACCGTTCACGGCACCGTCGACACCGTCCGCGCCCGCGGCGGGCAGCGTCCGCGCCTCCAAGGCGTCCAGACGCTCACGCAGCCGCCGGTTCTCCTCCAGCAGCGCCTCCTCCGACGACGACGCGGAGACGGCCTCGCTCTGGCGGGCGCGCGACGACAGCGACGGATCGTGCTCCCACCAGTCGATGCCCATCTCCTTGGCCCGGTCCACCGACGCCACCAGCAGCCGCAGCTTGATGGTCAGCAACTCGATGTCCAGCAGGTTCACCCTGATGTCGCCGACGATGACGATCCCCTTGTCGAGGATGCGCTCCAGCAGGTCGGCCAGATTGGCGGAGGAGGGCCCGCCCGCCCCCGCGCGGGCCGGGTTGCCGCCCCCCGTCCAGGAGATCTCACTCACGTTGCTCTCAGTCCTTTCCTGTACGGCCGCGCGGATAGCGGCGGACGCGGCGGTACGAGACCAGCTCGCCGTCACCGTCGACCTCGGCCTCGTACACGGCGAGGATGTCGGCGGAGTCCGGGATGCGATGGGTCTCGACGACCTCCACGGTCACGCACCACCCGTCCCCGCCGTCCCCCTCCTCCCCGCCGCCGTTGCCGGCGCGGTGGATACCGACGACGCTCTCGGCGGTACGGCCGGTCATCTCGGTGACGTGATGGACGGCGCGCTTGGCCGCCTCGGCTGCCGACAGCATGGCCGCTCAGCCACCTCCCCCGGCCTGGCGCCGGTGGGCGGTGAGACGCTCGACGAGCTCCTCCTCGCGCTCGGCGGCCTCCTCCTCGGACATCTCCCCCGAGGCGACCGCGTCGGCGATGTCCTGCATCTCCGCGGCGATGCGGCCCGGATCGTACAGCCGGCCCTCGGCCTGCTCCTGCAGCACCTCCGCCAGCCACACCACCCCGCGCACCGGCGCCAGCGGCAGCGTCACCAATCCGGTGAACAGGCCCACCTCAGGCCTCCGGAACGAAGTCGTAGGGCGGCAGCGGCCCGATCAGCCGCACCGTGATCCGGTCGGCATGGGCATCGGCCAGCTCCTGCACGGCGCGCTCGAAATCGCCGCGGCGGTCACGCTCGACCAGGAACGCCGCGTCCACCACGTCCTCCTCACGGGACGGCGGCTTGCGGACCAGGGCCTCGGCCGCGGGCGCCAGAGCCTCCAGCAGCGCCTGCCCGTCATGCTCACGGCGCCGCTCCAGCGACTGGGCGATCATCTCGCCGAGACGGACACGCTCGTAATAGGCGGCGTCGGCGGCGTCCTCCGGCACCTCGCGCAGCCGCTGGTTCAGCTCGGCGATCTCCGGATCGTCCGACACCACCTCGCGCAGCACGGTGTCCTGCACATACGTGCCCTTGACCCGCAGCTCCACACGGCCGTCCAGACCGTCCAGAACCTGACTCAGACGGTCGGCGTTGGCGGCCAGCAGCTCCTTCTCCACGGCCTCGGGCGCGGCCAGCGCGGCACCGAACCGGAACGGCAGCACCACCGTGCCCGTCTCCAGCAGCGCCTCCAGCACCCGCTGATGGGCCAGCAGATCGGCGCGCGCACCCAGCGGACGATCCGCCGGCAGATCACTGGTGACGGCGGCGCAGCGCTCGTGCGCGACCAGCGTGACCGGACGATCGTCCAGCCCGGTCAGCCCGGCCGGCAGCCGCGCGCTGGCACGGGTGACGCCGTAGACGTACTGCGCGGCGGTCGCGGCGCCCCCCGCGCCCTGCGTGTCCCGGGCGGCGCCTTCAGGGGTCTGGGGGGTGGTCATTCGTCGTCCTCCTTGCGGGCGGAACGGCGCCGCGAGGGCTGCTTGTCCTTGTCCTTCTCCTCGTCGCCGGCGCCGAAGGTCTCCTTGAACTTCTCCTGCGCGCCCGACAGCGCGCCCTTGGTCTTCTTGTTGGCACCCGACTCGGTGATCCCGCCGACCATCTCCGGCAGCCCCTTGGCGGTACCGGTGTTGGACAGGTCGAGACGGTTGCACGCCTCGGCGAAGCGCAGGTACGTGTCGACGGACGCCACCACGATCCGCACGTCCACCGTGAGGATCTCGATGCCGACCAGCGCGACCCGCGCGTACAGGTCGATGACCAGTCCCTTCTCCAGGATCAGGTCCACGACGTCGGCGAGCCCGCCGCCGCGGTTACCACCGCTGGGCCCACCCGACTGGTAGGCGGTGGTGCCGGATGTCTGCTGGGCGATCGGCCCGCTCATGTCATCCCACTCCTTGATGTCGCGTTTCTGCCGTTTCCGGGACAGGCCGATCTCGTACCCGCGCGCACCGCGATAAACAAACCCCCAAGAAACGGTCATGGCCGGGGCGGGACGTTCGACGTCCCTGGGTCACCTACGACCAGTGGGCGATACCCACGCGGGTCCCCAGCGGTCAGGAACGGGCGGGCGACCTCGTGTTCTTCCGGCCGGGGACGCGCG
>NZ_JBEZWH010000085.1:0-31574 GCF_040703975.1 Spirillospora sp. NPDC029432 | reverse complement strand
CCGACAAGCTCCGCGCGATCGGCCGCAACCGCGAGCTGCCGATGTGAGCGCGCGTGCCGGGCGGGCCGCGGGCTAGCGGTCGGTGAGCCGCCCGAGGTCGTCCAGGTCGCCGAGGCCGTACGCCAGCTCGGTGATCTGGCCGGCCCGCTCGGGGGAGACGCGCCGGGACGCGTTCAGCCGGAACTTGGTGGCCAGCTCCTCGGCCGACAGCGGGTTCCCGGGACCGCCCCGGTTGTTGTCGACGCGCTCCTCCAGGAGCTCGCCGCCGCGCATCCGGACCCGCAGCACGGCCGGGAACTGGTGCGGGAAGATCTCGTCGCACCGGGCGTCCGGGACGCAGCGGACCTTCGCGGCCAGTTCGAGCCGGGCCGGGTCGGCGGCCGCCGCGTCGGTGAAGTCCTCGTGGAACAGCCCGAGCCCGCCGCCGCCGAGCAGCGCCGCCGCCACGGTGTACGGCCCCGAGAACGCCGCGTGGTAGCCCGACTTCGGCCTGATCTTGTCCTCGCGCGGCTCCCCGATCGTGCGGAGCACGGCCGTGGGGGCGCCGAGCTCGATGGACTCGATCTCGGCCGGGTCCACGTTCCGGGCGCGCAGCCGCAGGGCGGCGTCGATGCCCGCGTGGGTGAAGTGGTTGCACGGGTACGGCTTGAAGAAGATCCCCGGCAGCTCCCAGTCCTCGCCCAGCCCGCGTGTCATCGCCTCCGGGTCGGCCTGGTCGCCGCAGAACGCCTGGAGCAGCCCGAAGCGGCCCTCCAGGACGGTCGGCGGTCCTGTGATCCCGGTACGGGCGAGCCCGGCGGCGGTGACGGCGGCGTGCGCGGCCCAGCCGCAGTGGATCCGCTTGACCGTGCCGCCGGTGCGGTTGGCCTCCAGCAGGCCGGAGCCCATGCTGGACGCGATCCCCATCGCGTCGGCGATGCCGCCGGCGGGCAGGCCCGACAGCATCGCGCCGGCGGCGGCGCCGCCCAGGGCGCCGCAGATGGCGGTGGCGTGCAGGCCGCGCTCGAAGAAGACCGAGTTGCCGAGCCGCTCGTCGTAGCCGGCCATGCCCACCCGGACGGCGATCTCGATGCCCGCGCCGATCGCGTCCAGCAGCGCGGCGCCGGTCGCGCCGCGCGACTCGGCCACCGCCAGCGCCGCCGGGACGACGGACGCGGACGGGTGCAGCACCGACGGCAGGTGCGTGTCGTCGAAGTCGAGCGAGTGGGCGAGGGTGCCGTTCAGCAGGGCGGCGCTGGGCTCGGGGAGCCGCCCGCCGGCGCCGATCGCGGTGGCGCGGCCGTTCCCGCCCCACTCGGCGACCAGGGCGCCGACCGCCTCGGCGGGCCGTTCGGACGTGGCCGCCAGGCTGTTGCCCAGGACGTCCAGGACGCGGCGGGCGGCGTCGGCGCGCAGCTCGGCGGGCAGGCCGCGGTCCCGTACCCCGGCGGCGAACTCGGCGAGACGCTGGACGTAAGTGGTCACGCGCTCACCGCCGCGAGCGGCCGGACCGGGGAGCCGGTGCCGCCGACGATGCGCAGCGGGGCGAGCATGAACACGAACTCGTGCACGCCCTCCGCCGCGATCGCCTCAAGGGCGAGGTGCTCCATGATGAAGATCCCCGACTCGACCAGCAGGACGCGGTGGACGGGCAGCACGGCGTGCCCCGCCCCCGCCGGGATCTGCTCGTAGGCGGTCGTGTCGGCGCCGGTCGCGACGACCTTGCGCGCCGCCAGCCACCGGGCCGCCTCGACGGTGGCGCCGGGGACGCCGGTCTCCTTGCCCATGTACGCGGTGGCGTCGTCGAAGTTGCGCGCCCAACCGGTGCGGATCAGCGCGACGTCGCCCTCGCCGGGCTCGGCGCCCGCGCGCTCGGCGGCCCGGTCCAGGTCCTCGGCGGTGACGCCGTACCCGGGCGGCAGCGTCGGCACGCCGTGGACGGCGGCGACGTCCAGCAGGACGCCGCGGCGCAGCAGCGCGGGCAGGTTCTCGGCGCCGTGCTCGCGGAACACGCCGCCCTTCTGCGCCTCGGCGGCGTCGATCCCGCCGTGCAGCCTCCCCTCGTGGCTGACGTGCGAGAGCGCGTCGATGTGGGTGCCCACGTGGCCGCCGGTCACGATGATCTCGTTGGCGGCCGAGCCGCCGTCGGGGCGCTCCATGTCGCCGTGCCGCCGGATGAGCGTCATCCGGAAGCCGGGGTGGTTGGGGGAGCAGGGCATGCCGGTGAAGTGCGGCTGGCCGAGCTCGATCGTCCGGACCCCGCCGGCGACGGCGGCCAGGAGGGGATCGCGAGTGTCGGTCATCAGTGTCCTCGGTGTCCTCGGTGTCCTCAAAGTCCTCAGCGTTCCCGGTCTTCTCGGGGACCTTGCGTGCCGGCGAGCGCGAGGAGCCAGCGGGCCCGCTCCACGACCGCCTTGTCGACGAATCGCCCGTCGGCGTCGATCCAGGCCGCCTCGGTGGCCGTCTCGAGCCGTTCCACCAGGGCCCGCGCCCGCGCGGTCTCCTCGGGGTCGGGCGCGCAGACCTCGTGCACGACGGGGATCTGCGCGGGGTGGACGACCGACCGGCCGAAGAACCCGGCGCGCGCGCCCGCCTCGGTGTCGGCGCGAAGGCCGTCCAGGTCGCGGACGGCGGTCCACACGCTCTGCGCCGGGCTCGGCAGGCCCGCCGCGCGGGCCGCGACCACGATCCGGGAGCGCGGCCAGGCCAGCGCCTCCCGGCCGGCGGCGCGCAGGTCGGCCGCCAGGTCGGCCTCGCCCAGCGAGATCCCCGCGACCAGCTCGTGCGCGGTGGCCAGGGCGAAGGCGTTCTCCACGCCGAGGGCCGACTCCAGCACGGGGAACACCGGCACGCCGAGCGCGTCGGCCGTCCGGGCGAGCTCGCCCGGGTCCTCGCACTTGGGGATCCGCACGCCCGCCAGGGCGCCGGGCTCCGCGGCCAGGGCCGCGACGTCGGCGGCGCCCTCGGGGGTGTCCGGCGCGTTGATCCGCACGTACGCCCGCCGCTCCGCGAGGGTCTCCAGCACGGTACGGCGCGCGACGCCCTTGGCCGCCGGGCCGACGGCGTCCTCCAGGTCGAGGATCACCGCGTCGGCGTCGCCCGCGAGGGCCTTGCCGATGCGGTCCGGCCGGTCGCCCGGCACGTACAGCCAGGTCCGGACGGGCCGTCCCGCGGCGGGCACGGTCACTTGACCACGCCCTTGGCGCGCAGCTCGGCCAGCCGCCCGCCGTCCACGCCGTACCGGGCGAGGATCTCCTCGGTGTGCCGGCCGAGCGGCGGGCCGGCCGACTCGATCCGGCCGGGGGTCTCCGAGAGCCGGAAGAGGACGTTCTGCATCTTCACCGGGCCCAGCTCGTCGTCCGGGACGGTCGCGATCGTGCCCAGCGCCTGGAACTGCGGGTCGGCCATGACGTCGGAGGCGTCGTAGATCGGCGCGACGGCGGCCTCGGCCTCCTCGAACGCCTTGACGACCTCGTCCCGGTCGCGCCGCGCGATCCAGGACCCGACGGCCTCGTCCAGCTCGTCGGCGTGCTTCGCGCGCTCGGCACCCGAGGCGAACCAGGGCTCGTCGATGAACTCGGGCCGCCCCACCAGCCGCATCACCCGCTCGGCGATCGACTGCGCGCTGGTGGAGATCGCGACCCACTTGCCGTCGCTGGTCCGGTACGTATTGCGCGGCGCGTTGTTGTGCGACCGGTTGCCGGTGCGCTCCTGGAGCTCGCCGAGCTGGTCGTAGGTGATGATCTGCGGGCCGAGCAGGGTCAGGATCGGCTCGATGATGGCCAGGTCGACCACCTGGCCGCGGCCAGTGGACTCCCGCGCCCGCAGCGCGGTCATGACCGCGAACGCCGTGCTCAGCGCGGCGATCCCGTCGGCCAGCCCGAACGGCGGCAGGGTCGGCGGGCCGTCCGGCTCGCCGGTGATCGCGGCGAACCCGCTCATCGCCTCGGCCAGCGTGCCGAAGCCGGGGCGCTTGGCGTACGGGCCGGTCTGCCCGAAGCCGGTGACCCGGGCCAGCACCAGCCGGGGGTTGATCTCGTGCAGCTCGGCCGGGCCGAGGCCCCAGCGCTCCAGCGTCCCGGGCCGGAAGTTCTCGATCACCACGTCGGCGTCGGCGACCATCCGGCGGAAGATCTCCTGGCCCTCGGGGGAGCCGAGGTAGAGCGTCATCGCCTTCTTGCCGCGGCCGAGCATCTTCCACCACAGCCCGACGCCGTCGCGCTGGGCGCCGTGGGTGCGCACCGGGTCGCCCTTGGGGTGCTCGATCTTGACGACCTCGGCCCCGTAGTCGGCCAGCAGCGTCGCGGCGAGCGGTCCGGCGAACAGCGTGGCCGTGTCGAGGACCCGGATTCCGGACAAAGCCCCCGTCATGGGCGTACCTGCCTTCCTGTCGGCCTGCCGGTCCCGCGGTGGGTCGCGCCCGGGGCGCGCCGCGGGTGTTCGGCCGGACCTCTGAGTGTTTCCCTTAGGGGAACGCTTGTGAACACCATGTTTCGTACCGCACGGTTGCGGCCTTCTTCAAGTTCGCACCGGTCTCACATGTCGGTCAAGTGAAGTGCGGGTATTGACCGGGCAACGTGACCGGTGCCACGATGAGCCTACTCCGGAATGGTGTTCCTCTAAGCGGAACGTAGGCGGGAAAGTCCGGAAGCCCCCGGAGCAGGCCCCCGAGAGGGGCCCGGCGGAGAGAGGTGGAATGTCCGCTCGAAAGCTCGGCGCCGCGCTCGGTGCGTGCGCGCTACTCGCGGCCCTCGCCGGCTGCGGCGGCTCGGCACCGTCCGGCGCCGCGGGCGCGGCCGCGGGCCGCGACGACGGGCCGGTGAAGATCGGCGCCCTGCACCCGGTCAGCGGCGCCAACGCCGTGGACGGCCAGCAGATGCGCCGCGGCGCCCAGATGGCGGTAGAGGCGATCAACGCCGCCGGCGGCATCAAGTCGCTCGGCGGCCGCAAGGTCGAGTTGCTCACCGGCGACACCCAGGGCAAGGCCGAGGTCGGGCAGAGCGAGGCGCAGCGGCTGATCGCCGAGGGCGCCGTCGGCCTGACCGGCACGTACCAGAGCGCCGTCAGCACCAACGTCGCCGTGGTCGCCGAACGCAACCGGGTGCCGTTCGTCATGGACGTGACGGCCACCGACGCGATCTTCGCCAACGGGTACGAGTACGCGTTCCGCGTCCAGCCCGGCAGCAAGGCGATCTCGTCGGCCGGCGCGCGCTACCTCAAGGAGGTGGCGGACGCGGCGGGCAGGCCGGTGCGCAAGGTCGCGATCCTGCACGAGCAGTCCGACTTCGGCGCCGGCGCGGCCGAGGCGTTCACCGCCGAGGCGAAGCGGCTCGGCCTGCCGCTCGGCCCGAACATCAGCTACGACGCCCTCAGCGTCTCCGACCTCACGGCGCAGGTCACGCAGGTCAAGGCGTCCGGCGCGAACGCCCTCGTCGTGGTCGGCTACTACCGCGACAGCCTGCTCGCGGCCAAGGCGATCAACGCGGTCAAGCCCCCGCTGGACGCGGTCTGGGGCGTGTCGAACGGCGCGTTCGACCAGCCCAAGTTCGTGGCCGACGCGGGCGCGCTCGGCGAGCGGTTCTTCAGCGCCAACTACCACTTCGACGCGAAGAACCCGCAGACCGCGAGGCTGCGGGCGGAGTACCAGAAGCGGTACGGCGATCCGATGCGCACCGGCGCGGTGCTCGCCTACGACGCGGTCCAGGTGATCGCGCAGGGCGTCGAGCGGGCCGGCGGCACCGACCCGGAGAAGGTCCGGGACGGGATCCGCGGCTCCCAGGTGGCGCCGCTGACCGTCGGCAACGGCCCGATCAAGTTCGCGCCCAACGGCGACAACGTCAACGCCGGAACCGTCCTGATGCAGGTCCAGGGAGGCCAGGTGAGACAGGTCCATCCCCAGGAGAAGGCCGAATCCAAGCCCAACTACTCGGTGACGTGGCGGTCATGAGCGACATAGGAAACACGGGGCAGGCGGCGCTCGCCCCCGAGAAGGACCCGTCCGCGGCCGCCTCCGGGCCGCCCGGCGGGAAGCGGGCCCGCGAGGGCGCCGGCGCGACCGGCGGGCTGCTCAGGCGGGCCGGGGTCGTCGGCGGCGCGGTCGCCGTGGCGATCGTGGTCGCGCTGCTCCAGTCGGGCAGCGGCCTGGTGGTCTGGCAGTCGGTGGTGACCGGCCTGCTGATGGGCGGCCTGTACGGGCTCATCGCGATGGGCCTGACGCTGATCTTCGGCGTGCTGGACATCGTCAACTTCGCGCACGGCGCGCTGCTGGCGGTCGCGATGTTCATCGCGTTCGGCGTGGTCCAGGGCACCGGCCTGCACCCCTACCTCACGCTCCTGGTGGCGGTCCCGGCGCTGTTCCTGCTGGGCGGCCTGGTGCACCGCGGCCTGCTGAGCGGCGCCGGCGGCGGCTCGCTGGAGAACCAGCTGCTGATCACCCTCGGCCTCTCCCTGCTGCTGGAGAACGGCCTGCTGATGTTCTTCGGCGCGGAGCCCAAGAACGTCCCGCTGCCCGGCGACTTCCAGTTCTCCTTGTTCGGCGCGGTCGTCAGCGGCGCCCGGCTGTACGCGTTCATCGGCGCGCTGGCCCTGGGCGGCCTGCTGTTCTGGATGCTGCGCCACACCCGGCTCGGCACCTCGATCCGCGCGGTGGCGGCCAACAGCGAGGGCGCCCGGCTGGTGGGCATCAACGTCACCCGCATCCACACCCTCACGTTCGCGATCGGCACCGCCTGCGCGGGCGCCGCGGCCGTGCTGGCCGCGCCGCTGGTGACGGTCACGCCGACGCTCGGCGAGCAGTTCAACATCACCGCGTTCGTGGTGGTGGTGCTCGGCGGCATGGGCAACGTCGCCGGCGCGCTCGTCGGCGGGCTGCTGATCGGGCTGGTGGAGCAGCTGACCACGATCTACATGAACGGCCAGAGCTCGCTGCTCGGCGTGTTCGTCGTGTTCGTCGTCGTGCTGTTCCTGCGCCCCGAGGGCCTGTTCGGGCGGCGGGCGGGGGACTCCTCATGAGCGGCGTCACGCTGGCCGAACGGCCCACCGACCGCCCCGTGAAGGCGCCCCCGCTGCGGCCGCAGAACCGGCAGCTGCTGGTCCTGCTGACGCTGCTGGTGGTCGCGATCCCGCTGCCGCTGATCCTGCCGCCCGCCCAGGGCGCGGTCGCGGTGCGGATCCTGATCTTCCTGCTGATGGCGGTCGGCTGGAACATCATGAGCGGCTTCGGCGGCATGTTCAGCTTCGGGCACGCCGCGTACTTCGGCCTCGGCGCGTACACCAGCGCCTACCTCCTGGTCGAGCACGGCGTCTCGCCCTGGATCGGGATGCTGGCCGGGATGGCGGTGGCCGCCCTGGTCGCCGTGGTCATCGGCTACTTCGCGTTCCGCTACAAGCTGCGCGGCGCGTACTTCGCGCTCGCCACCTTCGCGTTCGCGGAGATGCTGCGGCTGATCGTGACCAGCACCGAGTTCACCAACAAGGCGGTCGGCTTCACCGTGCCGCTGATCCAGGGCTCCTCGCTGTCGCTGATCCAGTTCCCGGCCGACTCGCACGCCTACTACTGGATCGCGCTGGCGCTGGCCGGCGCGGCGGTCGCGGTCAGCATCTGGTTCCTGCACTCGCGCACGGGCCGGTACGTGACCGCGATCCGCGACGACGAGCTGGCGGCGTCCTCGCTCGGCACCCCCGTGATGCGGTACCGGCTGGTCACGGTCGCCCTGTCGGCGGCGATCACCGCGGTCGCGGGCGCCTTCTACACTCAGTACTACCTGTTCGTGAACCCCGACCTGGCCTTCGGCTCCGCGGTCTCCATCCAGGCGATCGTGACCGTCGTGATCGGCGGCATCGGCACCATCTGGGGCCCGGTGGTCGGCGCGGTGATCGTCGGCTCGCTGAACGACGTGACCGCCACGCTGCTGCGCACGCCCCCGGACTTCCTGTCCTTCCTCCAGGGCCGCAGCGGGCTCGACGTGGTGCTGTACGCGATCCTGCTGGTCCTGATCGTGCGGCTGCTGCCCAAGGGGATCGTCGGGACGATCTTGGAAAGGCGGCGGCGATGACGGCGAGCACGGACGGCCTGCTCCAGGTCAGCGGTGTCGGCAAGGCGTTCCGCGGGCTGCACGCCCTGGCGGACGTCGAGTTCGCGGTGGCCGAGGGCGAGATCCTCGGGATCATCGGCCCGAACGGCGCCGGCAAGACGACCCTGTTCAACGTGGTGTGCGGCGCGCTCGCCCCCGACACCGGCCGGGTGGTCCTCGGCGGCCGGGACGTCACCGGCGCGGCCCCGCACCGGATCGCGCGGGCCGGGATGGTCCGCACGTTCCAGCTGATGCGGCCGTTCGGCAGCATGACGGTGGCCGAGAACGTCGGCCTGGCCGCCCAGCACGAGCGGATCCCGGCCCGGAAGCTCCGGGAACGCTCGCTGGAGGTGGTGGAACGGGTCGGCCTCGGCCCGTACGCGCACCGCCGCGCCACCGAGCTGCCGACGGCCGGGCTCAAGCGGCTGGAGCTGGCCCGGGCGCTGGCCATGCGGCCCCGGGTGCTGCTGCTGGACGAGGTCCTGGCCGGGCTCGTCCCAGCCGAGCGCGAGCCGGTCCTCGACCTGCTGGCCGACCTGCGCGAGAAGGACGGCACCACGCTGCTGTTCATCGAGCACATCATGGCCGCGGTGATGCGGCTGGCCGACCGGGTGCTGGTCATGGATCAGGGCCGGGTGCTGGCCGCCGGAGCACCCGAGGAGGTCACCGGCGACCCGCGGGTGATCGAGGCGTACCTGGGCGAGGAGCCCGCGGCCGCGGAGCCGCGCGCCGCCGGGGAAGGGGCCGACAGGGAGGACCGGACGCGTGCTGACTCTTGAGAAGGTCTGCGCCGGATACGGCCGCATGCAGATCCTGCACGACATCGACCTGCGCCTCGGCGAGGGCGAGATCGTCGCGCTGGTCGGCGCGAACGGCGCCGGCAAGACCACCACGCTGCGCACGGTGTGCGGGCAGATCCGGCCGTCCGCCGGGACGGTCACCTTCGACGGGGCGCCGACCCTCGGCCGCCGGCCCGACCAGCTCGTCCGCGACGGCCTGGTGCACGTCCCGGAGGACCGGGCGCTGTTCGGCACCCTGACCGTCGAGGAGAACCTGCGGATGGGGGCGTGGACGCGCACCTCCGAGCAGGCCGAGAAGAGCCTCGCCGAGGTGTACGAGCTGTTCCCCGTCCTCGCCGAGCGGCGCACGCAGATCGCGCAGACGTTCAGCGGCGGGCAGCAGCAGATGCTGGCGATCGCCCGCGCGCTGATGGCCGGGCCCCGGCTGCTCATGCTGGACGAGCCGTCCACCGGCCTGTCGCCCAAGCTGACCTGGATCATGCTGGAGGCGATCCGCCGGATCCGCGACACCGGCGTCGCGGTGCTGCTGGTCGAGCAGAACGCCAAGCAGGCCCTCGGCATCGCCGACCGGGCGTACGTGCTGGAGAGCGGTTCGACGGTGCTGGAGGGGACCGGAGCCGAACTGGCCGGCTCCCCCGAGGTGAGGAAGGCCTACCTGGGGCTATGACGACAGGGGAACGCGAGAACGCGGCGGCGGCGGCGACCGCCCGGATGGGCGCGTGGGCGGCCGGTCTGGACCTCGGCGCCGTCCCGGCCGCGGTGGTCGAGCGGCTTTCGCTGGTGCTGCTGGACGTGCTGGGCGTGACGGCGGTGGGCGCGAGCCTGCCGGAGCACCGGGCGCTGCGGGAGGTCTGGACCGTTCCGGAGGGCGGCGCGCCGCTGATCGGGGGCGGCCGGCTGGTGCCCGCCGACACCGCGGCCTGGCTGAACGGCACCGCCCTGGTGGCGCTGGAGCTGGACGAGGGCAACAAGTACGCCAAGGGCCACCCGGCGGCGCACGGCTTCCCGGCGGTGCTGGCCCTGGCGGCCGAGCTGGACCGCGGCGGCCCCGACACCGCCGCGGCCCTGCTCGCCGCGTACGAGGTCGCGGCCCGCTTCGGGCAGGCCGTCCGGCTGCGTCCCGGCGCGCACCCGCACGGCAGCTGGGGCGTCCCGGGCGCGGCGGCCGGCTGCGCGCGGCTGCTCGGGCTCGGCCCCGAGGAGACCGCCGCCGCGATCGACACCGCCGCCGGGATGCCGGTCGCCGGGCACTTCGGCTCGGCGACCGCGGGCAACCCGGTCCGGGACGCCTGGATGGGCGCCTCCAACGCGAGCGGGCTCGCCGCCGCGCGGATGGCGGCGGCCGGGATGGCCCGCAACACCGGCACGGCGGCCCTCTCGCTCGGCACCCTGCTCGGCGAGATCGACCTCGCCGAGCTGACCTCGGGCCTCGGGACGCGCTGGGACGTCACGCGCGGCTACTTCAAGCGGCACGCGTCCTGCTCGTTCACCCACCCGGCCGCCGACGCGGTGCTCGCGCTGCGCGCCGAGGGCGCGCTGGACGGGCGGACGATCGCCGGGATCCTGGTCGAGACGCACGCGCTCGGCGCCGGGCTCACCGCCGTGGAGTGGGACAACCGCCTCTCGGCCATGTTCTCCACGCCGTTCGCCGTGGCCTCGGCGGCGCTCACCGGCGAGGTCGGCCCCCGCTCGGACCTCGGCCGCGCCGACGTGGCGGACCTCGCCCGGCGCGTCCGGGTCGCCGCCGCCGGCGACCTGACGGCCCGGCTGCCGGACGAGCGCGCCGCCCGGGTGACCGTCGAGTTCGCCGGCGGGGGCGGCGCCGTGCGGGAGGTCCCGAACCCCGTGGGGGACGCCGACCACCATCCGTTCGGCGAGGAGGAACTGATCGGGCTGCTGAAGGGCTGGCTGCCGGAGCGGGCCGGATTCGTCGGCACGGCGGTCCGGGTCGCCCGCGAGCTGCCCGGCCTGGAACGGGTGGGCGCCGCCCTGCGGACGCTCGCCGGAACGGAAGGAAAGGAGCAGAGCCGATGACGCGTGCCCTCGCGGTGACGCCCATCCACCTGCCCGCCGCGGAGATCGCGCGGCGGCAGGCCCGCTACGACCGGCTCGCGCCGCCCGGCCTGCGGATCGAGCTGCGCGACGTGGGCCCGGCGGCGCCGGAGGCGCTGGACACCGAGGACGCCGTCCGCGCCTCGGAGAAGGAGGTCGCCGCCGCCCTGGAACGGGAGTCGGCGGGCGCGGGCTTCGACCTCGCGTTCCCCGACTGCGTCCTCGACCCGGCCGTCCCGGACGCCGTCGTGGAGCCCGGCGGCCCGCCGGTGCACGGGCTGCTCAAGCTCAGCGCCATGCACCTGGCCGCCCGCGGCGAGCGGTTCGGCGCGGTCGTCCGCAACCAGGCGATCGGCGCCGAGCTGTGCCGGCGGCTGAACGGGTACGGGCTCAAGCGGTACGTGGCGGGCGTGGTCGTGATGGACCTGCCGTTCGACGCGATCGCCGACACCGGTGCGTGGAACGCGGCGCTCGCCGAGGCGGTCCGCGAGCTGGCCGAGCGCGGCGCCACCGCGGTGATCAACGGCTGCTCCGCCGTCGACGTGGAGCCGGCCGACCTTCCGGCCCGCATCGTCGACCCGACCGGGCTGGCGCTCGGCCTGATGGTGGCGGCATGAGCGAGGGACCCGACCTGGTCGTCGCCGGCGCGGGCGGCGGGCTCGCGGGCGCGCTGCGCGCCGCCGAGCGGGGCCTGAGCGTCCTGGTCGTGGAGGCCAGCGAGCACTACCGGCGCGGCAACAACACCTCGATGTCCACGGCGATGTTCCCCGGCGCGGGCTCGCGCTGGCAGGCCGAGGAGGGCGTGGACGACTCCCCGGACCGGTTCGTCGAGGACATCATGGCCAAGACGGAGGGGCGGGCCGACCCGCGGCTGGCCCGGACGCTGGCCGAGGTCGGCGCGCCGCTGGTGGAGTGGCTCGCCGACTCGGTGGGCCTCCCGCTGTCGCTGGTCACCGACTTCAACTACCCCGGGCACTCCGTCCCGCGCTGCCACTCGATCCCCGGCCGGCACGGCTCCGGCGTGATCGACCACCTGGCGCGCCGGGTCGCCGGGCACCCCGGGATCGACATGCTCGTCCCGGCCCGGCTCACCGCCGTCCGCACGGGCGCGGACGGCGCGGTCGCCGCGGCCGTCGTCGCGTACCCGGACGGGACCGAGGAGGAGATCCCGACCCGGGCCGTCCTGCTGGCCACCAACGGGTACGGCGCCGACCGGGAGCTGGTCGCCGAGCACCTGCCGGAGATCGCGGACGCCGTCTACCACGGCAGCGACCAGTCGCTCGGCGACGCGCTGCGCATCGGCGCGCGGCTCGGCGCGGCCACCGGGTTCCTGGACGCCTACCAGGGCCACGGCGCGCTCGCGGCGGGCGCCGGCACGCTGGTCGGCTGGGCGACGATCATCCACGGCGCGGTGCTGGTCGACACGCTCGGCCGCCGGTTCGGCAACGAGACCCGCGGCTACTCCGAGTACGCCGCCGAGCTGGCCGCCCGGCCCGGCGCCACCGGCTGGATCGTCCTGGACGAGACGATCTTCGAGCAGTGCCAGGCGTTCCAGGACTTCCGCGACACCGTGGAGTCCGGCGTGCTGGTCTGGGCGGACGACGCCGACGGGCTCGCCAAGGCGACCGGCCTGCCCGCCGGCGCCCTGGCCGAGGAGCTGGAGGCGGCCGCGGCCATCGCGCGCGGCGAGCGTCCCGACCCGTTCGGCCGCACCAACTGGGAACGGCCGCTCGAACCGCGCTACGCCGCCGTGCGCGTCGTGCCGGCGCTGTTCCACACCCAGGGCGGGCTGCTCGTCGACGAGCACGCCAACGTGGTCGACGGCGACGACCGCCCGATCCCCGGCCTGTACGCGGCGGGCGGCGCCGCCGCCGGCATCTCCGGCCACGGCGCCGCCGGGTACCTGCCCGGCAACGGCCTGCTCCCCGCGTTCGGACTGGCCTACCTGGCCGCCGACCACGTGGCCGAACGAACCGCTGAAACCGTTTAGTAGGAGAACTCATGGCGACGACCGAACTGCTGATCAAGAACGTCCGGGTGGTGCGTCCCGGCGACGCCGACGGATCCGCCCCGGAGGCGCTCGACATCGCGGTGAACGACGGCACCATCACCCGCGTCGCGCCCGGGCTCCCGGACGACGACGCGGCCACCGTGGTCGACGGGCGCGGGCTGCTGGCGTTCCCCGGCGTGGTGGACGCCCACCAGCACTGGGGCATCTACAACGACCTGGCCACCGACACCGCCACCGAGAGCCGCGCCAGCGCGCAGGGCGGCGTGACCACGTCGCTGACCTACATGCGGACCGGCCAGTACTACCTGAACAAGGGCGGCCCGTACCGCGAGTTCTTCCCCGAGGTGCTGGCCGCCTCCGAGGGCCGCTCGTACGTGGACTACGCCTTCCACCTGGCCCCGATGTCGGCCGCGCACATCGAGGAGATCCCGTACCTGGTCGAGGAGCACGGCGTCACCTCGTTCAAGATCTTCATGTTCTACGGGACGCACGGGCTGCACGGCCGGTCCGCCTCGCAGAGCGAGTTCCTGATGATCCCCGAGGACGAGCGGTACGACCTGGCGCACTTCGAGTTCGTCATGCGCGGCCTGCAGCGGGCCCGGGAGGCGCTGCCGGAGTACGCCGACTCGCTGTCGCTGTCGCTGCACTGCGAGACCGCCGAGATCATGACGGCGTACACGAAGATGGTCGAGCGGGACGGCTCGCTGTCGGGGCTGCGCGCCTACAGCGCGTCCCGGCCGCCGCACTCGGAGGGCCTGGCGGTCACCATCGCCTCGTACCTGGCGCACGAGACCGGCCTGCCGAACATCAACCTGCTGCACCTGTCGTCGGAGAAGGCGCTGTCGGCCGCGATCACGATGAAGGCCGCGTTCCCGCACATCGACTTCCGCCGGGAGGTGACGATCGGGCACCTGCTCGCCGACGTCGACACCGCGCACGGCATCGGCGGCAAGGTCAACCCGCCGCTGCGCGAGCGCGAGGACGTCGAGGCGCTGTGGCGGCACGTGCTGGCCGGCGAGGTCGACTGGGTCGTCAGCGACCACGCCTGCTGCAAGGACGAGATGAAGTTCGGCGCCGACCGCGGCGACGTCTTCCTGGCCAAGTCCGGCTTCGGCGGCGCCGAGTACCTGCTGCCCGGCCTGGTCGGCGAGGGCACCAAGCGCGGCCTGTCCCTGCAGAAGATCGCGCAGCTGACCTCGTGGAACCCGGCGCAGCGGTACGGCCTGAAGCGGAAGGGCACGATCGCCGAGGGGTACGACGCCGACATCGCGCTGGTCGACCCGGACGTGAACTGGACGGTGCGGGCCGCCGACTCCGAGTCCACGCAGGAGTACACCCCGTTCGAGGGCTTCGCGATGACCGCCAAGGTGACCGACACGTTCGTGCGCGGCAACCGGGTGTACGCCGACGGCGCGATCACCGGTGCGCCCGCCGGCCGCTACCTCCGCCGCGGCCGCTGAGCCGGGCCGGGCGACCCTAGGATCGAGCCGTGACCAACCACACCGTGACCGCGCGCCGGGCCCCCGCCGCCGCGGCGGAGGGCGTCGGCACCGAGGCGGCGGCCCGCGTCGCCGACGTCCTGCTGCTGTTCACCGCCGGCCCGCGCTACCTCGGCGTCAGCGCGATCAGCCGCGAGCTCGGCATCTCCAAGGCGGTCGTGCACCGCATCCTGCGGTCGCTGGTGTCGCGGGAGATGCTGGCCACCGACGAGGGGGTGCCCGGCTACCGGCTCGGGCCGGCCGCGGTGGCGCTCGGCGCGAGCGCGCTGCGCCGCTTCGACGCGCGCGCCGCCGCCGCGCCGGTGCTGCGCCGGCTGCGGGACGAGACCGGGGAGACCACGACCCTGTCCGGCCTGGTCGGCGACGAGCGGGTCTACCTCGACCAGTTCGAGAGCCGGCACGAGATCAAGATGACCGTGGACGTCGGCGCCCGGTTCCCGCTGCACGCCGGGTCCTCGGGCAAGGTCGTGCTGGCGTTCCTGCCGGAGGACCGGCGGGAGGCCGTGCTCGCCCTGCCGCGCGCGGCGCTCACCGACCGGACCGTCACCGACGAGGCGGCGCTGCGCGCCGAGCTGGCCGTGATAGCGGCCGAGGGCGTCGCGGCCTCGGTCGGCGAGCGGCAGGCCGACGCGGGCTCGGTCGCCGCGCCGCTGTTCGGGCCGGACGGCGAGGTGCACGGCTCGTTCAGCGTGTGCGGCCCCGCGTACCGCTTCACCCCCGAGGCGGTGGAGCGGTACCGGGTGCTCGCCCGCGAGGCCGCCGAGGAGATCCGGCGGAGCTGGTCGTGGCTCCAGGACTCCGCGCCGCGGGCAGAATGACCGGGTGCTGATCCTCACGAACGCCAACGCGGGCACCCACGACACCGAGACCCTGGAGCGGATCGCCGCGCTGCTCCGCGAGGGCGGCCGGGACGTCGCGCTGCGCCCCACCGGCTCGCCCGAGGACCTCGACCGGGCGCTCGACGAGCATCCCGCCGGCGGGTCCGGCGACGTGGTGGTCGCCGCGGGCGGCGACGGCTCGATCCACGGGCTGGTGGCGCGGCTGCGGGCCCGCGGCGAGCTCGGCGAGCGCACCGTGGGGCTGCTGCCCATGGGCACCGGCAACGACCTGGCCCGCAACCTCGGCATCCCGCTGGACCCCGAGCGCGCCGCCCGGCTGCTGGCGGACGGTACGCCGCGCGAGCTGGACCTGCTCGTGGACGAGGACGGCGGTGTCGTCCTCAACGCCGTGCACGTCGGTATCGGCGCCGTCGCCGCCCGCCGGGCCGCGCGCTTCAAGCCCTATCTCAAGGCCGCGGCGTTCTCGCTCGGCGCGATCCTGTCGGGGATGCGCGAGACCGGCTGGAACCTGCGCGTGCAGGCCGACGGCGAGTCGGTCGCCGACGGCCGGTTCCTGATGGTCGCGCTCAGCAACGCCTCGGGCATCGCGGGCGGCACCGCCCAGCTGGCGGCCGACGGGCACCCCGGGGACGGCCGGGCGGAGCTGGTCGTCTCCGCCGCGACCGGCCCGTTCGCGCGGGTGGGCTTCGCGCTGCGGCTGCGCGAGGGCACGCACCGGCACCGCGAGGACGTCGTCCACACGACGGCGTGCAGCGTCACCATCAGCGGCGAGCCGTTCCTCGCCAACGCCGACGGCGAGGTCAGCGGGCCGTACACGCACCGCTGCTGGACGCTCGACGCGCGCGCCTGGCGGATCATCGCTCCGGGCTGACCGGCCGCCGCCGGGGTCAGCCGCGCCCGCCCGAGAGCACGGCGGTCATCCGCGCCGCGACCTCGCCGTCCAGGGCGCGCTCGCGGAGCCGGGTGTCGATCTTCTCCCGGATCCGCGCCAGCTCCTCGGCGATCCCGTCGGTGCGGCCCGCGGCCAGGTCGTTGCGCAGATTGGTGATCAGGTTGTTGAGGTCGACCGCCACATCGGAGCGGATCTCGCCGGCGGCGCGGGCGCCGTCGATGATCGGCTGGAGCCGGCCGAGCGTGGCGTAGGCGGCGGGCACCGACACCGGTTCGGCACGTCCGCCGCGCTCCGGGGTGGGGGAGGTCGAGACCGTGCCGCCGGGCGAGGTGGGGGCCGCCGGGACGGGCACCGCGCCGTGCGGGCCGTCCGTGGCGTCGCGGTTGAGCAGCGTCAGGACCGCCAGCAGCGCCGCCACGACGGCGGCGGTCACCGCGACGCGGAACACCAGCCGGCTGTCCTGGGGCGCGGCGGCGCCCGCGGGCGCGAGGCCGGCGGGCGGCCCGTACACGCGGGTCGGCGCCGCCTCCGCCGGCACGGCGGCCGGTGCCGCGGCGGGGACCGGCTCCGGCTCCGGCTCCGGCCCGGTCTCCGGCCCGGTCTCCGGTACGGGCGCGGGCTCGGGCTCGGGGGCGGTCCCGGCGGGTTCCGCGGCCTCCCGGGCGCGCCGGAGGATCTCCAGGGCGGCGCCCGCGCCGGGCCGCCGCGCGGGGTCGGGGGAGCGGCACCGGGAGGCGAGGTCGGCCACCTCCGCTGGCACGTCCCCGCCCTCGGGAAGGCAGCCGGCGAGCAGCGCGCCGAAGGCGCGCATGTCGGTGCCGGCCGCGTCCGGGCCGCCGTCCCCGGCCAGCCCCAGGTCGGCGATCCGGACCCCGTCCGGGGTGGGGAAGACCTTCTCCGGCCGCAGCCCGCCGTGCGCGACGCCGGCCGCGTGGGCGGCGGCCAGCGCCTCGGCGATCTGCGCGCAGCACTCCAGGGCCTCGGGAACGGTGAGCGGCTCGCGCGCGGCGCGGGCCGCCAGATCCTCCACGTCGAGGAACGCGGTCACCACGTACGAGGTGGGCCGGCCGTCGGCGTCGCGGGTGAGGTCGCAGTCGTACACGGTGGTGAAGGCCGGGTGGTCGACCCGCACGGCCCGCACCACGCGCTCCCGGAACCGCCGGTGCCGCTCCGCCGTGGTGGCGCGGCCGGCGGCCGGCAGCTTCACCGCCACCGGCCGCCCCAGCGCCTCGTCCCAGGCCCGCCACACCTGCTCGCCGGAACCGGCGTCCAGCCGCTCGGCGAGCCGGTAGCGCTCGGCGAGCCTGAGTCCTGGTCGCACTGCACTCACCTCTGTGCCCCTACCCAGGGGGTGGCGGGAGACTCGGCCGTCCGTACCGCAAACCGCCAAGGAGTACGCATCGCGGGGTAATGCGGTTCGATCCGGACGGCAAAGCCGGCGCCGCCGCCGCGGGTCAGGTCACCGGGTTCTCGACCAGGTACACCTTGGGCGAGGGCGCGGCGCACTCGGCCCGCACGACCTCGGACGAGCCGTCGAACGACAGGTCCGCGGCGGCCGCGCCGAGCGAGACCGCGACGGTCTCCGCGCCGGGCGCGGGCGCGAACGGGCCGGCCGTCAGCGTTCCCTCGGCGGGCAGCGGGATCACCAGCCGCCGGTCCCGCTCCAGCCGCGTCTCGGGGATCGCGATGCCGTCCCCGGCGACGTTCTGGGTGGCCGGGGTGCCGCCCTCGACGACCAGGTCCTGCCGCGTGACCGTCCCCCGGGCGGTGGTGTGACCCTGGTCGATCAGCCTGTTGACGGTGGCCGCCGGGAGCGTCAGCGCCCCGGACGCCCGGTCGAACGCGAACGAGCCGCCGCGCCGCACGACCAGCGGGATGTGCGCGCCGACCGCGATGCCGACGTCGAGCGGCTCGCCGCCGAGGTCGCAGCGGTACGGGGCGTTGATGATCCCGACCAGCTGGTTGGAGGCCGGCTCGGGGAAGTTCAGCGGAGCGCCCTGGATCCTGGCCGGCGGCTGCCCGGCCGGTCCGCCGATCGCGATCTTCAGCAGCGCGTTGCCCTGGGAGGCCTCGCAGTCGGCCTTGATCGGCAGCGTGAAGCCCGCCGACGACTTCAGGTCCACCTCGGCGACGGCGCCGTCGAACTTCAGCGTCGTCGCGCCGCCGCTCGCGGCCGTGAACGGCCCGACGTCGAACGTCCCCTCCAGCGGCAGCCCCACCTTCAGCGGTTTGCCCGCCTCGATCGGGATGCCGGGGATCTCCAGCGGCTCCTTCTCCGCGATGTTGATCGACTCGGGGGTGGAGGTGCTCGCCCCGATGCTCAGGTCCGTGATCCGCGCGTCCGCGCTGGTGAGCCCGAGCAGCGGTGCCAGCGAGGTCAGCCAGGACGGGAACGTGATGCTGCCCGATCCCTGCGTCAGCCAGAACTCCTGTCCCGGGCCGAGCTGGACGGGGGCGACGCCCTGCACGTCCACGTCCGTCGGGAGCCAGAAGACCGGCACGCCGGCGAGGCTGATCGTGCAGCCGATGGGGAGCTTGAAGCGGCCGGTGTCCACGCCGATCGCCGGCACGTCGGCCGGCGGGAGCGCGTGCGCCGCCGGGGTGGCCGGCACGGCAGCCGCCGCCGCGAGCAGCATGCCGATGATCATGGCCCCGGCCCGGCGGGCCGTGCGTCGATGTCGCCTGCGCATCTCGCGTCCTTTCGCAGTCCGCTCTGGTTCTGGTGGGCGGCCATCATCCGTTCCGGGAAACGGCCCGGAGAACGGAGCCGGAGACGGAAAACGCGGCGGGACTTAGCAGTCGAAAGCGGACGGGGGCGGGGCAGTATGAACCCGTCCGTCCGGTTTCGCATGCGTGACATCGCCGGGGCGCCCGATTTCGGTGGCCCGGCCACAACCGCCGCTGTCGGGCGTCCCAGAATCGGCGGAGCACCCTGGAACGCGCGTTCCGCGCCGTGGTGGACTGCGCCCCCCGGACGAGCGAAGGGGACGCCCCATGTTCACTCTGTTCCGCGGGGCCCTGGCGGCCGCCGCCGCGGTGGCGGCCGTGGCGGCGATGGGCGGCACCGCGCTGGCCGCCTACCCCGAGCCGGGGCTGGTGCGCGGCGACATCGGCGTGCACGACCCGACCATGATCCGCACGGCGGACGGCACGTACTACACCTACTCCACGCACAACGGGCTGGAGGCGCGCTCGTCCGCGAACCGGATCGACTTCGCCCGCGCCGGGGCGGCGCTGCCGGACGGGGCCGCGTGGGCGCGCGCCTACAGCGGGGACGCGCGCGAGCTGTGGGCGCCGGACGTGTCGTACCAGGGCGGCCGGTACCTCATGTACTACTCGGCGTCCTCGTTCGGCTCCAACAACTCGGCGATCGGCCTGGCCGTCAGCGACACGGGCCGCCCCGGCACGTGGCGGGACCGCGGCCGGGTGATCACGTCCTCCGCGCGGGACGACTTCAACGCCATCGACCCGCAGCTGTCGGTGGACGCCGAGGGCCGCTGGTGGCTGGCGTTCGGGTCGTGGTGGACCGGCATCAAGATGATCCGGATCGATCCCGCCACCGGCAACCGGCACGCCGATCGCACGGTCCGCCCGCTGGCCGCGCGCACCCGCACCGACCTGGGCATCGAGGCGCCGCACATCGTGCGGAACGGCGGGTACTACTACCTGTTCACGTCCTGGGACCTGTGCTGCCGCGGCACGGCCAGCACGTACCGGATCATGGTCGGCCGGTCCCGCTCGATCACCGGCCCGTACACCGACCGGAACGGCCGCGCGCTCACCGCCGGCGGCGGGACCGAGGTGCTGGCGGCGCACGGGAGCCGGGTGGTCGGGCCCGGCGGCCAGAGCGTGCTGCGCGACGGCGACCGCGACCTGCTCGTCTACCACTACTACGACCGCGCCGACGGCGGCCGCCACAAGCTCGGCGTCAACCACCTCGGCTTCGACGCGGCCGGCTGGCCGTACGTCTGGTGACAACGATGGGAGCCCCCCGATGAGAACCTCCGTGAAGCTCGCGAGCGGCGGCACCGCGCTCGTCCTGGCCGCCGCCGGCTGCGGCACGGCGACCGTCCGGGCCCGGCACGTGGCCGCGTACGAGAACAGCCCCGTCGGGTACGCGGCCATGGACGGCGGCACGACCGGCGGGGCGGGCGGCACCACGGTGAACGTGTCGTCCGCGGCGCAGTTCGCCCAGTACGCCAACGCGTCCGGCCGGTACGTGATCCGCGTGACCGGCACGCTGTCGCTGTCGGGCATGCAGCGGGTCGGGTCGGACAAGACCATCGTCGGGACCGGCACGTCCGGCCGGATCAGCGGCGGCGGCCTCACCCTGCGCGGCTCCCGCAACGTCATCATCCGGAACCTGACGTTCACCGGCTCCGGGGACGACGCCGTCAACATCGAGGAGTCGGCCCGCAACATCTGGATCGACCACAACGACCTCAGCGGGGCGAGGGACGGCCTGCTGGACGTCAAGCGCGGATCCGACCTCATCACCGTGTCCTGGAACCGCTTCCACCGCCAGGACAAGACCGCCCTGCTCGGCCACTCCGACGACAACGGCGCCCAGGACCGCGGGCGGCTGCGCGTCACGTACGTGCACAACTGGTTCGACGGGACCGGCCAGCGCCATCCGCGCGTGCGCTTCGCCAATCCCGTGCACGTGCTGAACAACTACTACAGCGGCATCGGGAGCTACGGCGTGGCCTCGACGGAGAACGCCGGCGTGTACGTCGAGCGCAACTACTTCGAGAACACCGCCCGGCCGACGGTCACCCAGACGGGCGACTCCGCGTCCGGGAACATCCGCCTGCTCAACAACCATCTCGTCAACTCCGGTGCGCCGGTGTCGCGCAATCCGGGGAGCGTCGCGACGATCCCGTACTCCTACACCCCCGACGGCGCGCCCACCGTGAAGTCGGTCGTCACCGCCGGCGCGGGCGTCGGCAGGATCTAGGGCGGGGCCCGCATCCCCGGATGTCCCGCCGAAAACGGGGATGCGATGTCCGCCTCCCTTCGCCCACCATGGACGGGTGGGCGAGACGCGGAAGGCCGGGGATCGCGCCCTGCTGCGGCTGGGCGCGCAGATGGCCGAGGTCGAGGCGCTGTACGCCCGCGTGCTGGAGACCCCCGACGCGCGGGCCGAGCGGCGCGCGCTGGCCGAGCTCGCGGGGGCGGGGGAGCGGCTGGCCGGCCTGGCCCGCGCCGTCGCGGGCGAGGTGCCGCCGCCGCGCCGCGCGCCGAAGCGGCGGCGCGTGCAGCGCACCCGGCTGGAGCGCCGGATCGCCGGGGCCGCCACCACCACCGAGTGGATCATCGCGCGGAGCGAGCGCCGGGTGTCGTCGGACTGAGCGCCGGACTGAGCGCCGTCCCAGGCCCCCGGCGGTTCCGGTCGCGGGGAGCATGGACGCGGGGACTGCGGACGCGGGGACTATGGACCGCGGCGGGCGCCGCGGGGCAAGGTGGACCAAGCGCTTGATCACCCACCCCCTCGCGCAGGAGACCGACCGCATGGTGAAGATCATCGAGCATGGCACCTGGGAGCTGACGCCCGCCGACGAGGCCCGGCACCCGGCCGGGCCCGAACTGCTCTGGAACGAGTCGTACTACTTCGACTTCGCCGCCCCCGACGGGTCGCTCGCCGGCTACGTCCGGCTCGGCCTGTACCCCAACTGGGACCGCGCCTGGTATTGGGCGTGCGTCGTCGGCCCGCACCGGCCGCTCGTCCTTGTCGCCGACAACCACGCGCCGATGCCGGAGCCCGGGAGCGCCGACGTGCGCACCGCCGCGTACACGGCCACGCAGAAGATCGCCGAGCCGTTCGGGCCCGCCCGCGTCACGCTGGACGCCGGCGCCGCCGCCGTGCTGCCCGACCCCGCGATGGCGTACGGCGACCTCGGCGGCGCCGAGACCACCCGGCTCGTGCTCGACCTCGAATGGAACACGGCCGGCGGTGTCTACCCGTACAAGGACCTGCCCCGGTACGAGATCCCCTGCACCGTGACCGGGACGGTCCAGGTGGGCGGCGAGACGTTCGCGATCGACGGGGCCGGCGGCGAGCGCGACCACAGCTGGGGCGAGCGCGACTGGTGGAAGACCTCCTGGCTGTGGTCGTCGGGACGGCTCGGCGACGGCACCGCGTTCCACTGCATGCAGGCCAACATCGGCTTCCCGATCCCGTGGCCGTCGTTCGCGGTCCCGCCCGGCGGCGAGCTGGAGCACCGGGACGGCTTCTCGGCGGAGACCGTGTTCGGCGCCGGCGACCTGCCGCGCGAGTCGCGGCTGCGGCTGGCGGGCGCGCCGATGACGGCGGAGCCGCTGGCGTTCGCGCCGGTCGCCGTCACCTCGCCCGGCGGCGCCGAGGCGCGCTTCCCGCGCGCCCTGTGCCGGTTCGAGACCGAGGACGGCCGGACCGGGTACGGCTGGACGGAGTGGCACCAGCCGCCCGGCTGGCGCGACCACGGCTGGTCCTACCTCGCGCCCGAGGCGGGCGCGTGACCGGCCCGGTCTCCGGCGCGGCCGGCCTGACCGCAGGGTGGCTGACCGCGGCGCTGGCGCCGCTGCTGGACGGCGGGAAGGTGACGGGCGTGCGGGCCGAGCCGGTCGGCACCGGCCAGGTCTCCGACAGCCTGCGGCTGCACCTGTCGTACGAGCGGCCCGGCCCGCCCGCCACGATGATCGCCAAGGTGCCGGCGGCGGACCCGGCGAGCCGCCAGGCGGCCCGCACGATCCGCACCTACGAGGTCGAGGCGAGGTTCTACGCCGAGATCGCGCCCCGGCTCGACGCGGGCGTCCCCGCCTGCCACTTCGCGGCGTACGACGGGGAGCGCGACGACTACGCCGTCCTGCTGGAGGACCTCGCGCCCGCCGTGCCCGGGGACCAGCTGGCGGGGGTCACGGCCGAGGACGCCGGCGCCGCCGTGGAGGAGATGGCCGCCTTCCACGCGGCGGGCTGGAACGATCCGGACCTGGCCGCGCTCGGCTGGCTCAACCGGCACGACGCCGACTCCGCCGCGTTCACCGCCGCGATGGTCACCGACCTGTACGCCGGCTTCCGGGAGCGGTACGCCGAGCGCCTCGACCCCGGCTCGCTCGCGCTGATCGAGGAGTTCCTGCCGGGCATGGGCGGCTACCTCGCCGAGCGCGCGGGCACGCCCACGCTCGTGCACGGCGACTTCCGGGCCGACAACCTGATGTTCGGCCGGGCCCGCCCGGCGGTGCTCGACTGGCAGACCTGCACGTACGGGCCGGGCCTCGCCGACCTGTCGTACTTCCTCGGCTCCAGCCTGCCGGTACCGGTGCGGCGCGAGCGGGAGGAGGAGATCGTCCGCCGCTACCACGCCGCGCTGACCGCGCGCGGGGTGGACCTGTCCTGGGACGGCTGCTGGCGGGAGTACCGCGCGCACGCGTTCCACGGGATCGTGATGGCCATCGGCGCCGCCATGCTCGTCGAGCGCACCGACCGCGGCGACGCCATGTTCTGCGCGATGACCGACCGGCACGCCCGCCACGCGCGCGACCTCGGCTCGCTGGAACTGCTGCCCTGACCCCGGCGGTGGACCGGCCGGCCGCCGCCCGCCGGTCCACCGCCGCCGCGGCCGGACGGCGACTTAACAACAGCGTTGTGTTGTTATCACGCCCATATCACCTCACTGTCCCGATTCTGCCCCGCATGCGGCCCTCAACGAGATCTTGACGCCCGTCACCGGCTCTTCTACGCTCCATCTCACATTCTCGGACGTGATCTTCACAACCTCATATGTGTTTTCCGGGATGGACGGAGAGGGAACGCATGTCCTCGCATGTCGATCGGGTCTCGCGGCGCCGTTTCATCGGAGCGGGCGGGGCGGGCGCGGCCGCGGTGATGCTCGGCACCGGCGCGCTCGGCTCGTCCGCCGCCCACGCGTACACGCTCCGCAGGTCGGGCCTGTTCACGCTCGGCGTCGCCTCGGGGGACCCGTCGCCGGACGGGTTCGTGATCTGGACGAGGCTGGCGCCCGAGCCGTTCGCCGCCGACGGCAAGGCCGGGATGCCCGGCCGGCGGATCCGGGTCGAGTACGAGGTCGCGGCCGACGAGCGGTTCCGCCGGATCGTCCGGCGCGGCTCCGCCGTGGCGGCGCCGGAGCTGGGCCACTCCGTCCACCCGGAGATCGCCGGGCTGGCGCCGGGCCGCGAGTACTTCTACCGGTTCCGCGCGGCCGGTGAGATCTCCCCGGCCGGCCGCACCCGGACGATGCCGGCGGCGTCCTCGCTGCCGCGCGACCTGACGTTCGCGGTCGCGTCCTGCCAGGCCTGGCAGGACGGCCACTTCACCGCCTACGACCACATGGCCGCCGAGGACCTCGACCTGATCGTGCACCTCGGCGACTACATCTACGAGTACGAGATCACCGCGAACAACCGGCGCGGCGTGCCCGTACCGCCGCAGTTCGGGACCGAGACCTTCGACCTGGCGCGCTACCGGCTCCAGTACTCGCTCTACAAGGCCGAGGCGCCGCTGCAGCGGGCGCACGCGCTCTTCCCGTTCGTCCACACGCTGGACGACCACGAGGTCGTCAACGACTGGGCCGACGACACCGTCATCATGGGCCGCCACCCGAACCCGGACCCGGCCGAGTTCGCGCGGCGCAAGGCGGCGGCGTTCCAGGCGTTCTACGAGAACCTGCCGCTGCGCCGCTCGCAACTGCCGTCCGGGCCCGACATCCGGCTGCACCGGCGGCTCTCCTACGGGCGGCTCGCCGACTTCACGATGCTCGACACCCGCGGCCACCGCGACATCCAGGCGTGCTCGTACGGGAACGGCACGGGCCGCACCCGCGACTGCGACGAGCGCCTCGACGCCGCCCGCACGGTCCTGGGCGACCAGCAGCGGCGCTGGCTCCTGGACGGCTTCCGCACCTCGCGCGCCCGCTGGCAGATCCTCGGCAACCAGATGCCGATGGGGGAGACCGACTGGGATCCGGGCCCCGGCAAGGACGTCTGGGTGGACCCTTGGGACGGCTACGCGGGCGAGCGCAACCGCGTGCTGGCCGCCGCGCACGAGCACGGGGTGCGCAACCTCGTCGTGTTCAGCGGCGACCGGCACCAGAACTATGCCGTCGACCTCAAGCGCGACTACGACGACGCGGACTCGCCGACCGTGGGATCGGAGTTCGTCGGGACGTCCCTCACCAGCGGCGGCGACGGCGCCGACATCGACGATCTCGGCCGCACGTTCCTGTCCGCCAACCCGCACATGAGGTTCTTCAACGCCCAGCGCGGCTACCTGAGCGTCAACGTCGACCGGCGGCGCCTGCGCACCGACTTCCGGGTGCTGCCGTACGTGACGCGGCCGGGCGCCCCGGTCTCGACCCGGGCGAGCTTCGTGGCGGAGGACCGCCGGCCGGGCGTCCAGAAGGCGTAGCGGCAGGGTACGGCCGTGCCGGCGGGTGATCGCGCGTCGGATACCTTCTCGTTGTGCGAACAACGATGACGGGGGCCGCGGAGGAGACGCCGCCGAGCGTGCTCGACCTGCTGGCGCTGGAGGAACTGGACCGGGACCTGTACCGGACGACCGCGGCGGTCGACGAGCCGTACCCGCTGTACGGCGGGCAGGTCGCCGCGCAGGCGCTGCGCGCCGCCGGGGGCACCGTGCCGGAGGGGCGGCTGCCGCACTCGCTGCACGGCTACTACCTGCGCGGCGGCGACGCCGCCCGGCCGACGATCTTCCGCGTGGACCGGGACCGGGACGGCCGGTCCTTCTCCGCGCGGCGGGTCGTGGCCCTGCAGGGCGGCGAGGTCATCTTCAACATGTCGGCCTCGTTCCACGTGCCCGAGGACGACGACGACCGGCAGGTCCACCCGATGCCGGCCGCCCCGCCGCCCGAGGAGTCCGCCGGGGACGCGCTGCCGCGGCTGTTCTCGATGGAGGGGCGGCTGCCGCCGCAGCCGTACGAGGCCGACTGGCCCACCCGGATGTGGGCGCGCTCCGCGCTGCCGCTGCCCGCCGACCCGCTCGTGCACGCCTGCGTGCTGACCTACCTGTCCGACATCTCCAGCGGGCTGGCGGCCCTGCACGACGGCACCGGCCGGTCGGGATCGAGCCTGGACCACGCCGTGTGGTTCCACCGCCCGGTGCGGATGGACGACTGGGTGCTGATGGACCTGGTCCCGCACACCGTCGCCGCCGGGCGCGGCTGGTACACCGGGTCGATCCACGCCCACGACGGGACGCTGGCCGCCAGCCTCACCCAGGAGGCCCTCTTCCGTACGCCGCGCATCACATGAGCGCCCGTACCGCCCCGCGACCGCGGTGATTAGAGTGCACTCACGCCCGACCTTGGAGTGAGATGTCACACGATGTACTGATCGGCGAGGACGCGGGGCAGGTCCGGATCCTGACGCTCAACCGGCCCGGGGCGCGCAACGCCCTCAGCGGCGAGCTGAACGCGGCGCTGCTGGAGGCGCTGGACGCGGCCGACGCCGACGACTCCGTGCGGGCGCTGGTGCTGACCGGCGCGGACCCCGCGTTCTGCGCCGGCCTGGACCTCAAGCAGGCCGCGGCCGAGGGCGCCGCGTTCTTCCGGCGGTTCGAGACCGGCAACTGCATCAACCGCGTCGCCGAGGTGCGCAAGCCCGTCGTCGGCGCGGTCAACGGCGCCGCGTTCACCGGCGGGCTGGAGATCGCGCTCGGCTGCGACTTCCTGGTCGCCTCCGAGCGCGCGGTGTTCGCCGACACCCACGTCCGGGTCGGCGTGCTGCCCGGCGGCGGGCTCACCGCCCGGCTGCCCCGCGTCGTCGGGCAGGCCGCCGCCCGCCGGATGTCGATGACCGGCGAGGTCGTCGACGCCGCCCGCGCCGAGCGGCTCGGCCTGGTCACCGAGGTCGTCCCGCACGGCGCGCTGCTCGACCGCGCGCTGGAGCTGGCCACCGCCGCCGCCGAGGTCCCCCCGGCGCCGATGGCGGCGCTCAAGCACATGTACGGCGAGGTCTCCGGCCTCGGCCCCGCGCTCGCCGCCGAGATCGACCTCGCCCGGCGGCACCGGACCGACCTCGCCGGGCTGGAGGAGCGCCGCGTCCAGGTGCTCCGGCGCAACCGGGACCAGATCCCCGGCTGACGGGACGGAGCGGGGCGCCGGCCGAGACGGGCCGCCGAGGACGGGTCAGCCGAGGACGAGCGGGAGCGCCGCGGCCAGCCCGCCCAGTTCGGCCGCCTGCGCCTCGGCCGGGCTCCGGCGCCCGGTGCCGATCAGCAGCGCGTCCGCGTCGGAGAACGACGCGGGGAACCGCGCCCCGGCGATCTCCTCCAGCATCGCGCGGGAGCGGGCCAGCCCCTCGGCGGGCGGCCCCGGCCCGTCCGGGAGATGGGCGATCAGGTCGAGGTGGTGCAGCGTCCATTCCAGGACGTACGCGGACAGGTAGTCGCCCGCGGTCAGCACCTCGCCGCGCGTGCCGACCCGGCCGGCGGGGTCGGCGAGCCCGGCGGCGCGGCCGGCGGCGGAGCCGACGTCGTCCAGGTGGAACTTCAGCAGCCGCGGCTCCCCGTACGCGGCGGCCAGCCGGACGGTCAGCGCGTCGAGCGGGTCGCTGCCGTCCGGCGGCTCGACGACGTCCCAGTAGGTCACCGCGTCGCGGGTCGGTTCCGCCGCGGCGGGCGTCGCGAGGGTGATCAGGACGTCCTGGGCGTCGATGATCAGGTGGCAGGCCAGGTCGCGCACGAGCCAGCCGGCGCAGCCCGACGGCCGTGCGAAGTCCTCGTCCGGGAGTCCGGCGACCGCCTCGCGCAGCGCCGCCCAGGAACGCGAGAAGAGATCCACCGCGGCACGCTAACAGCGCCGGGCCCGCCGCGGCGAACGATTTCCCCGACGGGCCTCAGGGGGCGGTCGCCGCCACCATGAAGATCGGCACGGCCGCGAACAGCCGGTCGGCGCCGGCGCGCTCGCGCTGGTCGGCGATCCACGCGTCCGCCTGCGCACCCGTGATCGCGCCGTGCTCGCGGCAGACCTCGGCCAGCCGGACGAGCACCGGCAGGAACGAGCCGCCGGTGAACACCCCCGTGTGCGCCTCCGCCGTCACCTCGCGGAAGCCGGCGTCCAGCAGCAGGTTGCGGTACCGGCGGGCGGCCAGCGGCGACGCCACCCGCTCGGCGCGCCGCCGCACGATGGTCCGGGTGAGCTCGGGGTCGGTGGCGTCGATCACGAACGTGTCCCAGTCCTGCCCGCACAGGACGATGCGCCCGCCGGGGGCGAGGACGCGCCGCGCCTCGGTGAGCGCCCGTCCCGGATCGGCCAGCGTGTGGAGGACCTTGTCGGCCCGGTAGGCCGCTGCCTCGCCGTCCCCGAACGGCAGGGCGTTCGCGTCGCCGAGGCGGAACTCGCCGTCCGGCCAGCGCTTCCGCGCCAGCGCCACCATCTGTTCGCTGAGGTCGATCCCCACCGCGCGTGCGCCCCGTTCCGCCAGTTCGGCGACGGCCCGGCCGGCACCGCATCCGACGTCGACCGCGAGCGCGCCCGGCGCGGTGCGCAGCAGCTCGTACGAGCGGTCGCGCAGCGCCGCCGCGCCGGGACTGTCGTCGACGGCGTCGAGCTGCGGGATGAGGGCCTCGATCGATTCGTTCGGCATGCGTGCCATCCTGCGACTTGATGTCGACCTGAAGTCAAGCCGGGACCGCGGGCGTCCTCGCGCTCGCCGCCGGTCAGCCCTTCCAGGTGAGGCGTTCCTGGAGGAGCGCCTGCTGGGCCGGGTTGGCGGTCAGTTCCAGGGCCCGCCGGTCGGCCGTGCGCGCGGCGGCGGGGCGGTCGAGGGCGCGGAGCAGTTCGGCGCGAGTGGCGTGGTAGAGCGGGTAGCGGTCCAGGGTGCGCAGGTCGGCGGGGGAGAGGCCGTCCAGGACGGCGAGGGCGGCGTCCGCGCCCCCGCGGGGCGGCGGGGCGTGGTGGACGGCGATCGCGCGATGCAGCCGGTGGACGGGCGAGGGCGCCAGGGCCAGCAGCATGTCGTAGAGCACGACGATCTGCTCCCAGTCGGTGTCGTCCCAGGTGGGCGCCTCGGCATGGCAGGCGACGATGGCGGCCTGCAACTGGTACGGGCCCGGCCGGCGGAGGGCGGCGGCGCGTTCCAGCAGCCTGATCGCCTCGGCGATGGCGGCGCGGTCCCACCGGCTACGGTCCTGGTCGCGCAGCAGGACCAGGTCGCCGGCGGCGGTGAAGCGGGCCGCGGCGCGGGCCTGGTGGAGGCGGATCAGCGCGAGCAGGCCGAGGACCTCCGGCCGGCGGGGGACGAGCCAGGCCAGCCGGGCGGCCAGCCATTCGGCGTCGCCGGCCAGGTGCGCCGCGTGCGGGCGGCCGCCGCCGCTGGCCAGGTAGCCCTCGTTGAACAGGAGGTAGACGACGGCCAGGACCTGGTCGAGGCGGTCGGGCAACTCGTCGTCGCCGGGGACGCGGTACGGGATGCCGGCCTGGGAGATCTTGCGCTTGGCGCGGGTGATGCGCTGCACGACGGTGGCCTCGGGGACGAGGAACGCGGCGGCGATCTGCGCGGTGGTCAGCCCGCACACGGTCCGCAGCGTCAGGGCCAGCTGCGCCGGCCGCGGGAGTGCGGGATGGCAGCAGGTGAAGATCAGCTTCAGCTGGTCGTCGGGGTCCGGCTGCGGCGGCCACGTCAGCTCGGCGAGCTTGTCGCGGTACCGCGCCTGGCGGCGCAGCAGGTCCAGGCCGCGGCGGCGGGCGACGGTCAGCAGCCACGCGTCGGGATGCTCGGGGACGCCCTCGGCCGGCCACCGCTTCAGGGCGGTCTCCACCGCGTCGGCCATGACGTCCTCGGCGGCGGCGAAGTCGCCCAGGACCCGTACCAGGCAGGCGGTGAGGCGGCCCGCGTGCTCGCGCAGCACGCGGGCCAGCTCGCCGTGCGCGCGTTCGCGCCGCTCGGCCTCGGCGCCGGTGTTCTCGCCGGTCACGGCCGTCAGGTGATCGGGCGGATCTCGACGACGGGGCAGGCCGGCCAGGTCCGGGCGATGGCCAGCGCCTGGTCCAGGTCGGCGACCTCGATCTCGGCGTAGCCGGAGACGACCTCCTTGCCCTCGACGAACGGCCCGTCCGTCACCACCGCGTCCGCGGACCCGTCCAGCCGCACGGTGGTGGCGGCCTCGGCCGGCCCCAGGTGGGCGTGGTGGGTGATGTGGGCGGCGTGGTCGGCGAACCACCGGCCGACCCGCTCGAACGCCTCCTGCCGGTCGGGCTCGCTCATGGCCGCCAGCTCCTTGGCGAACTCCTCGGTCTCCACGAACATCAGCACGTACTTCACGTTCTCCTCCTTCCCGCCCTCGCGGGCGGTGATCGGCGAGGTCGGTCTCACCCCCTAGACGAACGGGCGGCGGCCTGATCCGACACATGCCGCCACGAGTTCCCGATTATTCATTCCGGGCCCTGGCAGGCCGATCAGATATCGTGAACCGATATCGGGACCGAGAAGCGCACCAGCCGCCGAGGAGCGCACCATGAGCCAGCCGCCGACCGGCACCGGACCAGCGGAGGGGCTGCGGCGGCGCCTGGGGGTGCCGGACGCGGTGGTCATCGGCCTGGGGTCGATGATCGGTGCGGGGATCTTCGCGGCGCCGGCCCCGGCGGCGCGCGCGGCCGGATCGGGCCTGCTGCTGGGACTCGCGCTGGCCGGAGTGGTGGCGTACTGCAACGCCACGTCCTCGGCGCGGCTGGCGGCACGCTACCCCGCCTCGGGCGGCACCTACGTGTACGGCCGTGAACGGCTCGGTGACTTCTGGGGCCACCTCGCCGGATGGGCGTTCGTGGCCGGCAAGACCGCCTCGTGCGCGGCGATGGCGCTGACGGCCGGCCTGTACGTGTGGCCGGAGCGGGCGCACGCCGTCGCGGTGGCCGCCGTGGTGGCGCTGACGGCGGTCGACTACTTCGGCGTCCGCAAGTCCGCGCTGGTCACCCGCGTCATCGTGGCGGCCGTCCTGGCGGTGCTCGCGGCCGTCGTCGTCACCGCGTTCGCCTCCGGCGAGGCGGTGGCGGCGCGGCTGGAGCCCGGCGGGGACGTGACGGCCGGCGGTGTGCTCCAGGCGGCGGGGCTGCTGTTCTTCGCCTTCGCCGGGTACGCGCGGATCGCGACGCTCGGCGAGGAGGTCCGCGACCCCGCCCAGACCATCCCGCGCGCGATCCCGCTGGCGCTGGGCATCACCCTGGTCGTGTACGCGGCGGTCGCGGTCGCGGCGCTCGCCGTCCTCGGCGCAGGGACGCTGGCCGGCGCCGCCGCCCCGCTGGCCGAGGTCGTCCGCGCGGCCGGGGCGCCCGGCCTGGCGCCGCTGGTCCGCGCCGCCGCCGCGGCCGCCGCGCTGGGGTCGCTGCTGGCGCTGCTCCTCGGGGTCTCGCGGACCACCCAGGCCAAGGCCCGCGACCGCCACCAGCCGCGCGCCCTGGCGGCCGGCCACCCGCGGTCC
>NZ_JBEZWH010000084.1:0-31759 GCF_040703975.1 Spirillospora sp. NPDC029432 | reverse complement strand
GTCGCGGCAGCGGCGCAGGGGGGAGGTGACGATCGCGTCGATGTCCTTGATCGCGCGGGCCGCGGCGCGGGCCTGGGCGAGGCCGTTCTCCGTCATACAGCCCGCGGAACCATGAGCCGGGGACGATCAGAGCGTCCTCGTCCGGTGCCGTACGAAACCGATCGTCCATAAGGGGGCCTCGCTCCAGAGTCGGTCGGCGCGCCCGGAGCGCGGTCCGATCGGAACAGGCTAGGGGCGGCGGCGACGCCGGGCGATCCGGCCTACTGGAGATCATCCGGTACGGCGGGCCGTACCTCGCCGGCGGTCAGGCGTCCCCGGCCGGCGGCGGTCCGGCGAAGGCGCCGGCGGCCGCGGCGAGGGCGGCGGTCCTGGCCGCCTGGGCGGGCAGGAGCGGGTCCGGCGGCGTGCGGAGCAGGACCAGCTGGTGGTACAGCGGCGCGGTGGCCGCGATGAGCAGCCGCCGGGCGTCGGTGCCGGGCGGGAGCTCGCCGCGCCGGACGGCCCGGGCGACGACGATCTCGCAGCGGGCGTACCGGTCCTCCCAGAGCCGCCGCTGGGCCGCCGCGGCCTTCTCGGAGCGGAACGAGGCGGCGATCAGGGCCGCCATGACCGGTGGCTCGGCGGCCATGGCGTCCTGGATCTCCTGGTTGAGCGCCGTCAGGTCGCCTTCCAGCGACGCGGTGTCCGGGGGCCGCCAGCCGTCGTCGCCCGCCGCGTCGAGGACGTCGGCGAGGAGGCCGCCGACGTCGCCCCACCGCCGGTACACCGTCGCGCGGTGCACGCCGGCGCGGGCGGCGACGGCGTCCATGGTGAGCCCGTCATAGCCGTGCTCGCCGAGTTCCGCGCGGACCGCGTCGAGCACCTGCGCCCGGACGCGGGCGGTACGGCCCCCGGGGCGGCGACGGGCGGCGGGGGCGCCTTCAGGATCGTCTTCGGCGGAGGTCATCGCAGGTCATCCGGTTGCGTAGGGGACGGCTCCATGGCAGCATCTTAATGCATCAAATGTCGCAATAGTGAGGGAAGTGATTCGTGACCTCTCCCGTCCCCGCCGATCCGACCGTCCTGCACCCGATGCCCGGACAGTCGCGGGTGGTGCTGCTCAAGCCGCTCGTCACCTCGCCGCTCATCGAGGTCGGGGAGTTCTCGTACTACGACGACCCGGACGATCCGACCGCGTTCGAGACCCGCAACGTGCTCTACCACTACGGGCCGGAACGGCTGGTCATCGGGAAATTCTGCGCGCTGGGCGAGGGCGTGCGGTTCATCATGAACGGCGCCAACCACCGGATGGACGGCCCCTCGACGTTCCCGTTCCCGATCATGGGCGGCTCCTGGGCCGGGCACATGGACCTGATCACCGGGCTGCCGGCGCGGGGCGACACCGTGCTCGGCAACGACGTCTGGCTCGGCTACCGGACCACGGTGATGCCCGGAGTCCGCATCGGCCACGGCGCGATCATCGCGTCCGGCTCGGTCGTCGTGGACGACGTGCCCGACTACGCCATCGCGGGCGGCAACCCGGCCCGCGTGATCCGCCGCCGCTACGGCGACGGCGACATCGCCCGCCTGCTGGCCGTGGCCTGGTGGGACTGGCCGCTGGAACGCATCACCGCGCACCTGCGCACGATCATGTCCGGAAGCGTCGACGAGCTGGAGCGCGCCGCCGCGGCGGATTCATGACCTGTGCGCGGCTCACTTCAGGGCCTGGCAGACCCACTGGACCTCGTACGGCGGCCCGGGACGCTGCACGACGCGGACCCTGGCGTAGCCGCGGTAGTGCCACCGGCAGGACGCCTGCAAGTCGACGCGGCGGAGGTCGCCTCCCTCGCTCTGGCACCACCATTTGCGGCCTCCTTCGGAGTAGGAGACCGAGTTCTTGTAGCCGAGTGCCGCGCAGTACGCCGCCATGCGGTGCAGGCCGCCGACGTCGCGCCAGCGCTTGGTGGGGCGCGTGACCGTGACGGTCGGCTTCGTGCTGCGCTTCGGCTTGGCGCTGGGCTTGGCCGGGCCGGCGGGCCTGCCCGGTGCCGGTGAGGCGGACCCGGGAGCCGGCATGGCCCGCGACGGGTCCGCGGCGGCCGTGGCCGGGGGGCGCCGGTCGCCGCCGGAGTCCCGGCTGAGCGCGTACGCCGCTGCGGCCGTCACCCCGAGCACCACCACGGCCGTCAGCGCGGACGCGACCGTCGCCACGCCCCACGTCCGGCGGATCGACGGGCGCGGTTGGACCGTTCCCGCCGATCCGCCGGGCTGCGTGGACGGCGAGGCGGCCGGTACGGCGGCCGCCGCGGGCACGGGCCCGGGGCGCCAGTGGTCCTGGATCAGGTCGCCGGCCGCCTCCTGCGGCGACCGCTCGCCCACGAGCCGGACGAGCAGGTCCTCGGCGCTCGGCCGCCGGGCCGGGTCCGGGTCCAGGGCTGCCTGGACCAGCGGCAGGAGGTCCTGCGGTACGCCCGACAGCTCGTACTTGGCCTGGTGCGCGCGGGCGGCGAGGACGAGCGCCGACCCGTGGCCGAACGGGTTGCGCCCGGTGGCCGCGTGCGCGACGAGCGTCCCCCAGGCGAAGACGTCGGCGGCGGTGCCGATCGGCCCGTCGAACGCCTGCTCCGGAGCGAGGTAGCCGGGGCTGCCGACGACGGCGCCCGTCCGGGTGTGCTGGTCGTCGGAGTCCAGCGCGCGGGCGATCCCGAAGTCGATCACGCGCGGCCCGTCGGCCGCGAGCAGCACGTTGCGCGGCTTGAGGTCGCGGTGCACCAGCCGGACGGCGTGGATCGCGGTCAGCGCGGTCGCCACCCCCGCCGCGAGGCCGCGCAGCGCGTCGGCCGGGAAGCCGCCGTGCGCGTCGAGGTAGCCGGCGAGGGAGGGCCCTTCGATGTACTCGGTGACCAGGTAGGGGCGGCCGTCCGCCTCGCCGTGGTCGAGCACCCGCGCGGTGCAGAAGGACGCGACGCGGCGCGCGCTGGCCACCTCGGTGCCGAACCGCGCGCGGAACCGCGGGTCGTCGGCCATCTCCCGGAGGATCACCTTGACGGCGACCTTCCGCCCGGAGGGCGCCAGCCCCAGGTAGACCACGCCCATGCCGCCCGAGCCGAGCCGGCCGAGGAGCCGGTGCTCGCCGACGGACGCGGGATCGTCTGGTTCCAGCGGTCGCACGGTGGTGCCGGGGTCGGAGGAGTCCCAGGGGTTGGGCGCGTCCCAGGAGTTCTGAGGGCTCATTGATTCGATCGTAGTGTGACCGGACGGTGACACCGCGCGGAGGTGCGGGCGGCGGGCATGCCAGCGGGCCGCGGCGGGGCGCGTGAGATGCTGCACGGATGACGACGACCGGGCCCGCCGGACCGGCGCCGCGCCGCCGCCGCGGCCGTCCCGGCTACGACCAGACGGCGATCCTGCGCGCCGCGGTGGAGCTGTTCAACCGCAAGGGGTACGACGCGACGAGCGTCGGGGACCTGGCCAAGGAGCTGGGGCTGACCAAGCCGGCCATCTACCACCACGTCACCAGCAAGGAGCAGCTGCTCGGGCAGGCGCTGGACGACGCGCTAGACGAGCTCACCGCCGTCGTGACCGAGGCGTCCCGGGAGGGCGCCGGCGGCGCCGGGAACGCCGGGGGCACCGCCTACGGCCGCCTTCGGGACGTGGTGCGGCGCAGCGTCGAGGTGCTCGTGGCGCACCAGCCGTCCGTCACGCTGCTGCTGCGCGTGCGGGGGAACAGCGAGGTGGAGCTGGCGGCGCTGGAGCGGCGCCGCTGGCTCGACGACCGCCTCGCCGCGCTCGTCGCGGACGCGGTCGCGGAGGGCGCGCTGCGCGACGACGTGCCGCCGGCCCTGGTGAGCCGGCTGCTGTTCGGCATGGTGAACTCGCTGGTGGAGTGGTACCGGCCGGACGGCGCGTACGACACGGCCGCGGTCGCCGGCGCGATCACCGCGATCGCGTTCGACGGGCTGGCGCGGCACGAGTGCTGAGCCGGCTCCGGCGCCCGGCCACGGCCCGCTCTCAGGCGTCGAAGTCGATGGTCACCCGGTCGCCGGCCGGGAACGTCTGGCAGGACAGGACGAATCCGGCGTCCACCTCCGCCGGTTCCAGGGCGTAGTTGCGGCGCATGTCGACCTCGCCCTCGCGGACCATGGCGCGGCACGTCCCGCAGACCCCGCCCCTGCAGGCGAACGGCAGGTCGGCGCGGACGGTCTGGGCGCCGTCGAGGAGCGTCGCCTCGCGGGAGACGGCCGCGGTCGTGCGGAGGCCGTCGAGCACGGTGGTCAGCTCGGTGGTCGCGCCGGGCGGCGGCCCGTCCTCGCGGCGCGGCCGCGGCGGCGGCGCGTCCACGTAGAACAGCTCGACGTGGACGCGGTCGGCCGGGACGCCGAGGCCGGCGAGGACCGCACGGGCGTCCTCCACCATCGCCAGCGGCCCGCAGAGCCAGACGTGGTCGAACACCTCGACCGGGACCAGGCCGGTCAGCAGGCGGCGCAGCCGGTCGCCGTCGAGCCGGCCGGACAGCAGCTCGGCGTCGCGCGGCTCGCGGGACAGCACGTGGACGGTCTGGAGCCGGGGCCCGTACCGGTTCTTGAGGTCCCCGAGCTCCTCGGTGAACATCACGGTACGGCTGGTCCGGTTCCCGTACAGGAGCGAGACCTGCGCCTCGGGGTGGGTGAGGACGGTGGACGCGACCGACAGCATCGGGGTGATCCCGGATCCGGCCGCGACGCACAGGTGCCGTTCCCCCCGCGCCGGATCGGCCTGCCATGACCCGGTGGGCGGCCCGACCTCGATCCGCGTGCCCGGCCTCACCTCGCGTACGAGCCAGGACGAGAACAGCCCGCCGGGGATCTCCCGGACGCCGATGCGCGGCGGCTCCCCGGCGGGCGCGCAGACGGAGTACGACCGGCGCTCCTCCCGCCCGCCGGCGAAGCGGCGGAGGGTGAGCGACTGCCCCGCCTTGAACGCGTACGCCTCGCGCAGCTCCGCGGGCACGGCGAAGGTGATCGCCGCGGCGTCCTCGCACAGGCGGTCCACCGCCGCCACGGTCAGCGGGTGGAACGCGGCGGGCCGGGCGGGCGCGGCGCGCGGCGCGAGCGTGGTCATGGTCAGATCTCCTTGACGTGCTCGAACGGTTCGAGGCAGCCGGTGCAGCGGTAGAGGGCCTTGCAGGCGGTGGAGCCGAACTCGGAGGTCAGCCGGGTCGCCGCCGAGCCGCACCGCGGGCAGGGCGGGGCGGTCCTGGCGGGCCCGAGGGTGAGCGGCACCGGCCCGGGGGCCGGGCGGGGGGCGGGGCCGGGCGCCGACAGCCCGGCCTCGCGGAGGGCGGCCCGGCCGCGCTCGGAGATCCAGTCGCTGGACCAGGGCGGGGAGAGCGCGATCCGCACCTCCACGCGGGGGAAACCGGCGTCGTTCAGCCGGTGGACGAGGTCGTCCCGCATGGTCGCCATGGCGGGGCAGCCGGTGTACGTCGGCGTGATCGAGACGATGACGGTGCCCCCGTCGCCGTCAGCGTCGCCCCCGTCGCCGTCGAATTCGACGCCGCGCAGGACGCCCAGGTCGGCGAGGGTGAGCATCGGCATCTCCGGGTCGCGCACCCGCCCGGCGGCCTCGGCGGCCCGCTCCCGGGCGTTCACCAGCGCCCGCTCGGGTGGGCGCGGGCGACCGACTGCATCTCGGCGAGCAGCAGGCCGAGGTCCGCGGTGTGCTCGCCGTCGCGCCCCGCGCCCGCCGGCTGCGGCGGGGAGTCGGCGGGACGGTCGACACCGCTCACGGCGAGCACCTGGTCCAGGACGGCGTCCGTCTCGCCGCGGAGGGAGGCGGGATCGACACCGGCGCCGGTCCGGGCGAGGGACAGCTCCACCGAGTGCGGCGTGAGCAGTTCCTCCCGGAACGGCCACAGCTCGCCGAGCGCGGCGAGGAGGCGGCGGCGCGACTCGTCCGTGCCGCGCGCCAGGGTGAGGAACCAGCGCCCCGCCCAGTCGCGGTGGTAGGCGACCTCCTTCGCGCCCTTGGCGGCCACGGCGGCCAGCACGCCGTCACCGCTCGCGCGGAGCCGCTCGAACAGCGCGAGCCGCGCCACCGAGAACAGCAGCAGCCGGACGACGGCGTGCGCGAAGTCGCCGTTCGGCACCTCGGCGAGCCGCACGTTCCGGAACGCTCCGGCGTCCCGGAAGAACGCGAGCGCGTCCTCAGGCGGCACCGGCGAGCCCTCGGGCAGGCCGGGGACGATTCCGGGGTCGGCGGCGGCGGCCCGGGCGAGCAGCAGGCGCGCCTGGCCGAGGAGGTCGAGGGCCGTGTTCGCCAGCGCGATGTCCTCCTCGAGGTCGGGGGCGCGGCTGCACCATTCCGCGAGGCGCTGCGACATGATCAGGGCGTCGTCGCCGAGCATGAGGCAGTACGCGGCCAGCTCGGCGCGGTCGGCGCCGGCCGGCACGGCGGTGTCGACGCCGGCCAGCGGGTCCTCGAAGTCGGTGCCGAACGCCCACTGCGCGGAGTCCCCGCCCTCGACCAGGCCGTCGAAGACGCTCTCGTGGCCGTCGCTCATCGGGGCCTGCCTCTCACATGTGCGGGACGTTGCCGGGGATCTCGTAGAACGTCGGGTGCCGGTAGACCTTGTCGCCGTTCGGCGCGAACAGGGGGTCCTTCTCGTCGGGGCTGGACGCGGTGATCGCGTCGGCCCGCACGACCCAGATGCTCACGCCCTCGTTGCGCCTGGTGTAGACGTCGCGAGCGTGCCGCAGCGCCATCGCGTCGTCGGGGGCGTGCAGCGATCCGACGTGCACGTGGTTGAGCCCGCGCTTGCCGCGGACGAACACCTCGTACAGCGGCCACTCCCGCCGGTCCGCGCCCGCGGGCCCGGCGCTCACCGGGCACCCGCCTCGGCGAACGCGGTGGCGGCCTCGCGCACCCAAGCGCCGTCCTCGTGGGCGGCGCGGCGGTGCGCGAGCCGCTCGGCGTTGCACGGGCCGTCGCCGCGGATAACGGCGGCGAGCTCGTCCCAGTCGGGCTCGCCGAAGTCGTAGTGGCCGCGCTCCTCGTTCCAGCGCAGCTCGGGGTCGGGGAGCGTGACGCCGAGCGCCTCGGCCTGCGGGACGGTCATGTCGACGAACTTCTGCCGCAGCTCGTCGTTGGAGTTCCGCTTGACGCCCCACGCCATCGACCGCTCGCTGTTGGGCGAGTGGGCGTCCGGCGGGCCGAACATCATCAGCGACGGCCACCAGAACCGGTCCACCGACTCCTGCACCATGGCGCGCTGGGCGTCGGTGCCGCGCATCATCGTCATCAGCAGCTCGTAGCCCTGCCGCTGGTGGAACGACTCCTCCTTGCAGATGCGGATCATCGCGCGGCCGTACGGCCCGTAGGAGGTGCGGCAGAGCGGGACCTGGTTGCAGATCGCGGCGCCGTCGACGAGCCAGCCGATGGTGCCGACGTCGGCGTACGACGGCGTCGGGTAGTTGAAGATCGACGAGTACTTCTGCCGGCCGGCGAGCAGCAGCCCGGTCAGCTCGGAGCGGGAGACGCCGAGGGTCTCGCACGCCGAGTACAGGTAGAGGCCGTGGCCCGCCTCGTCCTGCACCTTGGCCAGCAGGATCGCCTTGCGCCGCAGGGACGGGGCGCGGCCGATCCAGGCGCCCTCCGGCTGCATGCCGATGATCTCGGAGTGGGCGTGCTGGGCGATCTGGCGGACGAGTGTCCGGCGGTAGGCGTCCGGCATCCAGTCGCGCGGCTCGATGCGGTCGTTGCGCGCGATGGTCGCGTCGAAGGCGGCCTGGCGCCGCTCCTCCTGTTCCCGATCCGGTTCCCGTCGCTGGTCCTGCTCCGCCGGCGTCGTCATCGTCCCTCCGGAACGTCGGACTCATTTACTTATCGCTCGGTCAGTAATACCGTGACACGGGAGGACGGTCCCGCGCAACACCCTGGCGACGCCCCGCCCGCCGAGAGGAGACACCGTGAGCGAGCCCGCGAGCGAACGGCCGCTGGAGAGCTACGCCGCCGGACGATGGTTCCGCCCGGCCGACGACGGGGAGCCGCTGCTCGACGCGGCCACCGGCGAGGAGGTGGCGCGCCTTTCCAGCCGGGGCCCGGACGTCCCGGCGATGGTCCGGCACGCGCGCGAGACCGGCGGCCCGGCGCTGCGGTCGCTGACCTTCCACGAGCGGGCCGCGTTGCTGAAGGCGCTGGCCAAGCACCTGACGGCGGGCAAGGACGAGCTGTACGCGCTGTCGACCCGGACGGGCGCCACCGCGCGGGACACGGCGGTCGACGTCGACGGCGGCATCGGCACCCTGTTCAGCTACGCGAGCAAGGGCGTGCGCGAGCTGCCGAACGACACCGTCGTCCTGGACGGCGGCCCGGAGCGCCTCGGCAAGGGCGGCACGTTCGCCGGGCAGCACGTCTACGCGTCCAGGCCGGGCGTCGCGGTCCAGATCAACGCCTTCAACTTCCCCGTCTGGGGGATGCTGGAGAAGCTGGCCCCGGCGTTCCTCGCCGGGCTGCCGACGATCGTCAAGCCCGCGGGCCAGACCGCGTACCTCGCCGCGGCGGCCGTCCGGCAGATCATCGGGTCGGGGATCCTGCCCGAGGGCACGCTCCAGCTCCTCGCGGGCGGCCCGGAGGGGCTGCTCGACGCGCTGACCGTCCAGGACTCCGTCGCCTTCACCGGCTCGGCGCACACCGCGGGCATCCTGCGCCGCCATCCGAACGTGCTGGACGGCGGTGTCGTCCTCGGCGTCGAGGCCGACTCGCTCAACTGCTCGGTCCTCGGTCCGGACGTCCGCCCGGACGATCCCGAGTTCGACCTGTTCGTCAAGGGCGTCGTGACGGAGATGACGGTCAAGGCCGGGCAGAAGTGCACGGCCATCCGCCGGGTGCTCGTCCCCGAGGCGATGGCCGGGCCGGTCATCGACGCGCTCGCCGACCGCCTCGCGAAGGTGACCGTCGGCGACCCGCGCAACCCGGACGTGCGGATGGGCGCGCTCGCGAGCCTCGGCCAGCGGGACGAGGTGCGCAAGGCCGTCGAGGCGCTGCGGGCGAGCGCGGACATCGTCGTCGGCGACCCGGCGGGAGCGCCCCTGCTCGACGGCGACGCCGCGCGCGGCGCGTTCATGACCCCGCTCGTGCTGCGCGCGCGGCCCGGCGCCGCCGAGCCGCACGACGTGGAGCCGTTCGGGCCGGTGGGCACCGTCCTCACCTACGGCGGCCTGGACGAGGCGGTCGCGCTGGCCGCGCGCGGCAGGGGCAGCCTCGCCGCGTCCGTCGTCACCCACGACCCGGACGTCGCGCGGTCCGTCGTGCTCGGGCTCGCGCCCTGGCACGGCCGCGTCCTCGTCCTGGACCGGGACGACGCCGCGGAGTCGACCGGGCACGGCTCGCCGCTGCCCGTCCTCGTCCACGGCGGGCCGGGACGCGCCGGCGGCGGCGAGGAGCTCGGCGGGATCCGCGGCGTCCTGCGCCACATGCAGCGCACCGCCGTCCAGGCGTCCCCCGACCTGCTCACCGCCGTCACCGGGCGCTGGACGGCGGGCGCCGCGCGCACCGAGGCGGACGTCCACCCGTTCCGCAAGTCCCTCGCCGAACTGCGGATCGGCGACACGATCGCCTCGGCGAAGCGGACGGTCACGCTGGACGACATCGGCCACTTCGCCGAGTTCACCGGCGACACCTTCTACGCGCACACCGACCCCGAGGCCGCCGCGCGCAACCCGCTGTTCGGCGGGATCGTCGCCCACGGCTACCTCGTCGTCTCGCTGGCCGCCGGCCTCTTCGTGGATCCGGCGCCCGGGCCCGTCCTGGCGAACTTCGGCGTGGACGCGCTCCGCTTCCTGACGCCGGTCAAGGCGGGTGACACGATCGGCGTGACCCTCACCGTCAAGCAGATCACCCCGCGCGGCAACGCGGACTACGGGGAGGTCCGCTGGGACGCCGTGGTGGCCAACCAGGAGGGCGCGGCGGTCGCCACCTACGATGTGCTCACCCTCGTGGCCAAGACTTGGCCGACCGAGCCAACGGAGGTCTGACATGCACCGCCTCACCGTCCAGTACTTCTCCCCCGCCGACCCGGCGAAGTTCGACGAGCGCTACGAGAGCGTGCACGTGCCGCTCGTGCGGGCCCTGCCGGGGATCAGGTCGTTCACGCTCACGCGGCCGCAGGCGCTCGGCGGCGACGGGCCGTACCTGGTCGCGGAGCTGTGGTTCGAGGACGCGGACGCCCTCAACGCCGCGCTCGGCAGCCCGGAGATGAAGGCGGCGGGCGAGGACGCGGCGACCTACGACGTCGCCTCCAGGGTCATGTTCTCCGGCGAGGTCCACGAGGTGCTCGCGTAACCCCGGACGTCCTTATTCTTCCTGTGGTTCCGGCCGCGGCGCCCAGCCGGCGCCGCGGCCGCGGGCCTCGTCGAACACCAGCCAGGTACGGGTGGCGCGGACGCCGGGGATGTCCTGGATGCGTTCCAGCACCACCCGCCTGAGCGCCGCGTTGTCCGGCGCCCTGACCAGGACCAGGACGTCGTAGTCGCCGCCGACCATCGCGAAGTGCTCGACGTACCGGATGTCCTGGAGCCGCGCCGACACCGCGCGCCAGGAGTTCTGCTCGATGGTCACCGAGACGTACGCGCTGGTGCCGAGGCCCGCCCGCTCCGGCGCCAGCTCGGCGGTGAAGCCGGTGATCACCCCGTCGCCGGTCAGCCTGGCGAGCCGCGCGTAGGCGTTGGCGCGGGAGATGTGGACGCGCTCGGCGAGGGCCCGCATCGAGATCCGGCCGTCGCGCAGCAGCTCGGCGATGATCGCGCGGTCCACCTCGTCCAGGCGGCCGGCAGAACGTCCCGGCCAGCCCCCGTCCGCGCCCTCGTCGATCGACACATGGCCTCCTCGAAGCCCGGTTGAAGGCTGTTTGTCGCTCATTGTGACCGATGTCTTGAACGGTTGGCGGGCGCGGCGGACGCTTCTCGTGACGAACGTCCAGAGAAAGCGAGCGCCGCCATGCCCGTGCGGACAGATCGCCAGGTGGCCGAAGACCTCCTCCCGTCGCCCGTACCGGTCCGCTTCGTCGCCGAGGACGGCACCGCCGCCGAACCGCCCGCCGGGTACCCGGCGCCGGCGGGCGAGCGGCTCCTGGACGCCTACCGGCGGATGGTCGCCGGCCGCCGCTTCGACCGGCAGGCGACCGCGCTGACCAAGCAGGGCCGGCTCGCCGTCTACCCGTCCAGCCGCGGGCAGGAGGCCTGCCAGATCGCCGGTGTGCTCGCGCTCCGCGCGGACGACTGGCTGTTCCCGACGTACCGCGACTCCGTCGCCCTCGTCGCCCGCGGCCTCGACCCCGTCGAGGTGCTGACGCTGCTGCGGGGCGACTGGCACTGCGGGTACGACCCCGCCGCCACCCGCGTCGCGCCCCAGTGCACCCCGCTGGCCACCCAGACGATCCACGCGGTCGGGATGGCCGAGGCGCTGCGCCGCAAGGGCGAGGACGCCGTGGTCATGGCGTTCGTCGGCGACGGCGGGACGAGCGAGGGCGACTTCCACGAGGCGCTCAACTACGCCGCCGTCCTCGGCGCGCCCGTCGTGTTCCTCGTCCAGAACAACAGGTACGCGATCTCCGTGCCGCTGGCGAAGCAGACCGCCGCGCCCGCGCTCGCCTACAAGGGGATCGGGTACGGCGTCCGGTCCGAGCAGGTGGACGGCAACGACCTGGTCGCGGTGCTGGCCGTCCTCGACACGGCCGTCCGGCGCGCGCGGGAGGGCGGCGGGCCGTTCCTGGTGGAGGCGCACACGTACCGCATGGACGCGCACACCAACGCCGACGACCCCACCCGCTACCGGCGCGCCGAGGAGGTCGAGGAGTGGGAGTCGGCCGATCCGATCGCCCGCCTGGAGACCTACCTGCGCGGCCGGGGACTGCTCGGCGACGACGGCGCCGCCGCGGCGCGCGAGGCCGCCGAGGAGTCCGCCGCCCGCCTCCGCGACGCGATGAGCGCCGAGCCGGCGGCGGACCCGTACGAGATGTTCGACCACGTCTTCGCCGACCCCACGCCGCAGCTGCGCGAGCAGCGCGAGCAGCTGGCCGCCGAGCTGACCGCCCGGGAGGACTGACATGACCGCGATGACGATGGCGCAGGCGATCAACGCGGCCCTGCGGGACGCGCTGCGCGAGGACGAGCGCGTCCTCGTCTTCGGCGAGGACGTCGGCCCGCTCGGCGGCGTCTTCCGCGTCACCGACGGGCTGACCGCCGAGTTCGGCGAGGACCGCTGCTTCGACACCCCGCTCGCCGAGGCCGGGATCGTCGGCCTCGCCGTGGGCATGGCGATGGGCGGGTTCCGGCCCGTGGTGGAGATGCAGTTCGACGCGTTCGCGTACCCGGCGTTCGAGCAGATCGCCTCGCACGTGGCCAAGATGCGCAACCGCACCCGCGGCCGGACGCCGCTGCCGATGGTGATCCGGATCCCGTACGCGGGCGGCATCGGCGGCGTCGAGCACCACTGCGACTCCAGCGAGGCGTACTACGCGCACACGCCCGGCCTGAAGGTCGTCACGCCCGCCACGCCCGACGACGCGTACTGGCTGCTGCGCGACGCGATCGCCGACCCGGACCCGGTCGTGTTCATGGAGCCGAAGCGGCTGTACTGGGCGAAGGACGAGACCTCCGTCGGAGACCGGCGGGCGGCGGGCTTCGGCCGGGCCGCGGTACGGCGGGCCGGCGCCGACGCGACGCTGGTCGCGTACGGGCCCGGCGTCCCGGTCGCGCTCCAGGCCGCCGAGGCCGCGGCCGCGGACGGCATCGACCTGGAGGTCGTGGACCTGCGCACGATCGTCCCGTTCGACGACGAGACCGTGGTGGCCTCGGTGCGCCGGACGGGGCGCTGCGTGGTCGTCCAGGAGGCGCAGGGGTTCGCGGGCGTGGGCGCGGAGATCGCGGCGCGCGTCCAGGAGCGCTGCTTCCACTCGCTCGCCGCGCCCGTGCTGCGCGTGACCGGCTTCGACATCCCGTACCCGCCGCCGAAGCTGGAGCGCTCCCACCTGCCGGACGCCGACCGGGTCCTCGACGCGGTCGACCGGCTCCAGTTCGACGACGAGCCCGACGTCCGGCATCTGGCGCGGGAGGCGTCATGACCGCGCCCGCGCCCGCCCGCCAGGTGTTCCGGCTGCCCGACCTCGGCGAGGGGCTCACCGAGGCCGAGATCGTCGAATGGAAGGTCGCGGTCGGCGACACGGTCGAGACCGACCAGATCGTGGTGGAGGTCGAGACGGCCAAGGCGGCGGTGGAGGTGCCCGTCCCCTATGCCGGTACGGTCCTGGAACTGCACGCGGCGGCCGGCACCGTCCTCGCGGTCGGCGAACCCCTCATCGAGGTCGGCCGGGAGGCGCACCCGGCCGCGGCCCGGTACCGCGAGGAGGAGCGGGCGGGCTCCGGCAACGTACTGATCGGCTACGGCACCGGCCCCGCGCCCGGGCCGCGCCGGCGCCGCCGGGGCCGGACGGCGGCGGGCGGGCGGCGGGCGGCGCCGCGCGTGATCTCCCCGCTCGTCCGCCGGATCGCCGCCGAGCACGGCGTGGACCTCGCCGCCGTCACCCCCACCGGCCCGCGCGGGGTGATCCTCCGCCGCGACGTCGAGCAGGCCGTCACCCGCAAGGCCGGGCCCCCTGCGACCCCGGCCGCCGCGGCGCTGGTGGACGAGCGGATCCCGCTGCGCGGGGTCCGCCGGGCGGTGGCCGACAAGCTGAGCCGGAGCCGCGGCGAGATCCCCGACGCCACGACCTGGGTGGACGTCGACGCCACCGGCCTGATCGCCGCCAGGGACGAGCTCCGCCGGACGTGCCCCGACCTCGGCATCGGGCTGCTCGCCCTGCTGGCCCGCATCTGCGTGGACGGCCTGCGCCGGTTCCCGGAGCTGAACTCGTCCGTCGACACCGGCCGCGCCGAGATCGTCCGGCACGGGCACATCGGCCTCGGCTTCGCCGCGCAGACCGACCGCGGCCTCGTCGTCCCGGTCGTCGAGGACGCCCACCTGATGACGACCGCCCAGCTCGCCGCCGAACTCGCCCGCCTCACCGGCCTCGCCCGCTCGGGATCGCTGCCGCCGGACGCGCTGGCGGGCGGGACGTTCACGCTCAACAACTACGGCGTCTTCGGCGTGGACGGCTCCACCCCGATCATCAACCACCCCGAGGCGGCGCTGCTCGGCGTCGGCCGCGTCGCCGACCGGCCCTGGGTCACCGCCGGCGGCGCGGTCGAGGCGCGCAAGGTCGTCCAGCTGTCCCTGGCCTTCGACCACCGGGTCTGCGACGGCGGCGCGGCCGGCGGCTTCCTGCGCCACGTGGCCGACCGCGTCGAGAACCCGGCCGTCCTGCTCGCCCACGCATGACACGAGCGGCGCGGCGCGGCGCCGGTCAGGGCTCCAGAGCGGTGAGGTCTAGGCGGGCGAGGCGGTCGGGGTCGGACAGGATGTCGATCGCGGTGATCCTCTCGTCGGTGACGGTGAAGCTCATGATCGAGATGAGCCGGCCGTCGATGGTGTCGACCAGGCCGGCCGCGCCGTTCACCAGGACGGGCCGGGCGTGCGCGGCGGTGGCCATGCGCCGGAAGGTGGCGGCCTGGCCCGACACGGCCGCGGCGCCGCGCAGGACCCGGATGCCGCCGGGGAGCGCCCGGCCGCTGTCGGCGCGCAGCACGACGTCCGGATCGAGGATGGCGACCAGGCCGTCCAGGTCGCCGCCGCGCGCGGCGGTCAGGAAGGCGTCGACCACGCGCCGCTGGGCGGCCGGGTCCGGCTCGGGGGCCGCGCCCCGGACCCGGAGGCGGGCGCGGCCGGCGAGCTCGCGGGCCGCGGCCGGGGCGCGGTCCACGATCGGGGCGATCTCCTCGAACGGCATGCCGAACATGTCGTGCAGGACGAACGCCAGCCGTTCGGCCGGGTTCAGCGACTCCAGCACCACCAGCAGCGCCAGCCCGACCGAGTCGGCCATCAGCGCCCGCTGCTCGGGGTCGGCGGCCTGCTCGCGGACGACCGGATCCGGCAGGCGCGCCTTCAGCGGCGTCTCCCCCCGCAGCCGGCGCGAGCGCAGCGTGTCCAGGCACACCCGGCCGACGACGGTGGTCAGCCAGCCGCCGAGGTCGTCGATGGCGGCGGCGTCGGAACGCGCGAGCTTGAGCCAGGCCTCCCGCACGGCGTCGTCGGCCTCGGCCGGCGAGCCCAGCATCCGGTACGCCACCGCCTTCAGGTGCGCGTGGTGCTCCTCGAACAGCTCGCCCAGGAAATCACGCTCGTGCATGCCCGTCCCTCCGTCGTTTCGACCGTCGCAGGGATGACGGACGGGACGGCGCGGATGTGACCGCGGCGGCGGGAAGGCCGTCAGGTGACCAGGCCCGTGCGGTACGCGTAGACGACCGCCTGCACGCGGTCGCGCAGGTCGAGCTTGGTGAGGATGCGCGACACGTACGTCTTGACGGTCTCCGGGCTGATGACCAGGGTCGCGGCGATCTCGCCGTTGGACAGGCCGTTGGCGATGAGGCGCAGGACCTCCAGCTCGCGCGGGGTCAGCGCGATGCCGTCCGGCGTGCTCGCGGCGGGCCGGATCCGCGCCGCGTACCGGCCGACGAGCTGCCGCGTCACCTCGGGCGCCAGCAGCGCGGCACCGGTCGCGACGGTGCGGATGCCGTGCAGCAGCTGCGCCGGCGGGGCGTCCTTGAGCAGGAAGCCGCTCGCCCCGGCGCGCAGCGCCTCGTACACGTACTCGTCCAGGTTGAACGTCGTCACCACGAGCACCTTGACGGGGTCCGCGACGCCGGCGCCGGCCAGCAGCCGGGTCGCCTCGATGCCGTCGAGCACCGGCATCCGGACGTCCATCACGACCATGTCCGGCTTCAGCCGGCGGGCGAGGTCGACGGCGGCGCGGCCGTCGCCGCACTCGCCCACGATCTCCAGGTCGGGCTGCGCGTCGATGATCGTGGAGAAGCCGGTGCGGATCAGCGCCTGGTCGTCGGCGACCAGGACGCGGACGGGCGCGGTCACGACGGGTTCCCCGCGGGGATCCGGGCGCGGACGGCGAAGCCGCCGCCCGGCCGCGGGTCGGCGCCGAACTCGCCGCCCAGGGCCGCGACCCGCTCGCCGAGCCCGGCGAGGCCGCGGCCGCTCCCGCCGGGGGACGCGGTCCGGGACCCGGACCCGTCGTTGCTGACCTCCACGCTGATCTCCCTCTGGCCGTAGCGGACGTGGACCACGGTGCGGCTGCCGTGGGCGTACTTGAGCGCGTTCGTCAGGGCCTCCTGCACGACCCGGTAGGTCGTGAGCTCGGCGCTGCCGCCCGACTCGGCCGGCTCGCCCTCCCGGGTGAACTCCACCGGCTGCCCGGCCCGGCGCGTCTGGTCGACGAGCGTGGTGAGATCGCCGGCGGACGGCGTCCGGTCCTCGGTGCCGTGGTCGGGGTTGAGCAGGTCGAGCAGGTGCCGCAGGTCGGTGATGGCCCGCCGGCCGGTGTCGGTGACGGCGCTCAGGGTCTCGTCGAGGCGGTCGGGCGCGGCGGTGAGGTACCGGGCCGCCTCGGCCTGGACGACCATCGCCGTCACGTGGTGGGTCACGACGTCGTGGAGCTCGCGGGCGATGCGGGTGCGTTCGGCGGCACGGGTGGCGGCGGCGACGTGGCGGCGGCGCTCGGCCTCGGCGATCCGGGTGGAGCGCAGCCAGGACCCGATGCCCCACGTGAAGGCGAGCACCACCAGGAACGCCGCGTAGTCCTCCGGCCCGTCGCCGGTGCCGGGCCGGTCGATGGCGACCGCCAGCGGTACCCACGCCGCGGCGAAGAGGCCCGCGACGAGGTACCGGTGGCGTTCCACATGGGCGCCCGCGCTGATCAGCGCGATGGGCAGCGCGGTGCCCGCGAACGCGTGGTAGCCGGAGAGCTGGTCGATGGCGAAGCCGAGCGCCACCAGGGCGAGGCCGGCGACGGGCCACCGGCGGCGCCCCGCGAGGGGGAGGGACTGGAGGGCGACCGCCACGACGGCGAGCGCGTCGTACGGGCGGCCCGGCATGTCGCCGATCGTCGTGCCGAGCCCCTGCAGCCCCGGGAGGAGCGACCCGATCAGCAGCAGCAGCGCGAGCGGGAGATCCCGGACCGTGACGTCGCACCGCCGCCACAGATCCGGGACCCGCCGAAGATCGATCACTGGGCGAGGGTAGCGGTCGCGGCGGCACGGGCGCGGCGCCGAACGGGGACCACGTTGCCGCGCCGGTGGGCCAGCCACATGAACACGACCGTCAGCAGCAGGCCGAACAGCACGGCGTACGGGCTCCCCTCCGGACCGAAGTCGCCGCCGGTGAGCAGGGCCTTCCCGGACGTCACGCCGTTCAGCAGGCCCTCGGTCTCGGTCTGGCCGGAAACCGCGGTGCCGAAGATCCCGGCGCCGGCGAAGTTCCAGGCGAAGTGCAGGCCGATCGGCAGCCACAGGGAGCGGGTCGCGGCGTACGCGGCGGCGAGCATCCCGCCGGCCTCGATGGCGATGGCGGTGGCGCCCCACAGGCTGGCGTTCTCGTTGCCCAGGTGCATGAGGCCGAACACCACGCCGGTCAGCGCCAGCGCCAGGTACGTCCCGATGCGTTCCTCGACGATCCGGAACAGGACGCCGCGGAAGAGCAGCTCCTCCGTGACCGCGGCGGCGGCCATGAAGCCGATCAGCGCGATCGGGCCGGTCAGGGAGCCGAAGCCGTCGACGCGGTAGTAGCCGAGGGTCGCGAGGTTCACGATGACGGCCCCGAACATCCCGAGGCCGATCAGCGCACCCCGGCCGAGCCCGCCGGCGGCGCCCTTCAGGGCGAGCTCCGCCGGCTCGCGGCGCTCGGTCCGCCGCACCACCCAGGCGTACGTGAGCAGCGCCAGCACGGCGGCCGCGAGACCGAGGACGAAGGTGAGGGCCGCGTTCCCCTCGACCGCGCCGACGGCGGCGCTCCCGGCGAACGCGACCGCCGCGACGGCCACGAGCTGCTTCAACAGGCGCATGACGACCCTTTCAGGAGACTCCGCGGCCGGAGCGCCGCGAACAGGGACAACGCTATGGAGTCGGGCGGTTCGGAATCGTCACCGCACAGTGGACACTTCCCCGTAGCTCGCTCGGGGGACAACGGCCGGGGGCGGAAGACTCGAAAGGGAGCCTCGGCGGAAATTTCTGGACTTTCGGTAATCGGGTGTCGGGCCCGGGGTCTCCGAGGGCATGGATCACAACGCAACGCCTCCCCGCCGGCGGAACGGCGGCCGGGGCACAGCCGCCGCGCGCTGGGCGGCCCCGCTGGCCGCGGTCGCCATCGCCGCCGCCGGCTGCGGCTCCGAACCGTCCTCCGGGTCCCCGGCAGCGGCGGCGGACCGGACGGAGCAGCCCGCTCCCGCCACCACGACTCCCGCGCCGGAGCCCACGCCGACCACTTCGTCGCCCGCGCCGGAGCCGAAGCCGAAGAAGAAGGCGAGCAAGGCCCCCAAGAAGAAGGCGGCCACGACCACTCCGCGAAGGACGCGCGGCACGTCAGGGTCGCCGGGGCGGACGGCGTCCGCGCCCTCGTCGGCGGCCGGGCAGGTCGTGGCGCTGACCAACGCCGAGCGCCGCAAGAAGGGGTGCTCCGCCCTGACGATCGACGGCAGGCTGCAGAACGCGGCCCAGCGGCACTCGGCCGACATGGTCGCCCGCGGCTACTTCAGCCACAGCAGCCCCAGCGGGAAGGGCCCGGGCGACCGGATCACCGCGGCCGGGTACCGGTGGTCCACCTACGGCGAGAACATCGCCGCGGGGCAGCCGACCCCGGCGAGCGTCGTCTCGTCGTGGATGAACAGCTCCGGGCACCGGGCGAACATCCTCAACTGCTCGTTCAAGAACATCGGGATCGGCCTGGCCCGCAAGGGCGGAACCCCGTACTGGACGCAGGTCTTCGCAGCCCGCTGACCAGGCGGCCCGCCGCCCCGCGGTCAGCGCGGGGCGGCGAAGACCTGGGTCCAGTACGGTCCGCCGGGCCCGGTGGCACGCCCGACACCGGAACGGGTGAACCGGCAGTTGACGATGTTCGACTTGTGGCCGGGGCTGCCCATCCAGGAGGCCGTCACCGAGGGCGCGGTCTTCTGCCCCTTGGCGATGTTCTCGGCCCAGGCGCTCCAGCGGAACCCGGTGGCGTCGATCCGCTCTCCGGGGCCCGTGCCGCCGGGCGCGGTGTGGCCGAAGTAGCCCTGGCCGGCCATGTCGGACGAGTGGCGGCGAGCGGCGGCGCTCAGCCGCCGGTCGGCCCGCAGCGGCGCGCAGCCCCGCCGGGCGCGCTGGACGTTGACGAGCCTGATCACGTCGGCTTCGGGGCTCGGCGCGGCGGCGGGCCGCGGGGACCGCCGCGGGGTCCTGCGCGGCGCCGGTTCGCTCGTCTCGGAGGACGGGCGCCGGGACGTGACCGCGGTGGTCGGCCGGCTCGCGTCCGGGAGGGGCTGTAGCACGATCGCCTTCCGCGGCTCGTCCGGCCATGCGATGACGGTGACGACCGCGAGCGCGGCGGCGGCCGCGCCGAGGACGGCCACCGTCCGGCCGCAGGGCGGCCGGAGCCCGTGCCCGCCGGACGCCCCGTGCCCGCCGGACGCCCCGCCGGCGTCCGCGGGCGCGTCCGGCAGGGACGACGCGGCCGCCACCAGTTCCTTCGGGGCCGTTCCGGCCGCCGGTACGAGCGGCACCAGGGCGAGGCCGGCCAGCAGCGCCTCGGCGGGCACCAGCCCCTTGCGCCGCCCGCGGCAGGCACGGCAGTCGCGCACGTGCCGCGCGATGCGCTTGCGCCACAGCGGCGACGGCACGCCGTCCCACGGGCCCGTCACCGCCGCCAGCCCGCCGCAGACCGGCTCGGCCGCCAGCGCGCGGACGATCATGCGTCCGGTGTCGAGCCGCTCCTTCATCCGCTTGACCCGCACGGCCGCGTGCCGGGCCGGCAGGCCGGCCGCCTCGGCCAGCTCCGCCCTGGTCAGGAACCCCGCCGCCTCCTGCCACCACAGCGCCAGCAGCTCCCGGTCGGACTCGTCCAGCCAGCGGGTGGCCGCGGCGACCTCCCGGCGCTGGCCGGTCAGCCCCAGCCGGACGATCGTCGTCTCGGCGAAGTCGGGCACCGGGTCGGCCGCCCGCGCCGCCGCCTCGTCCAGGGCGAGCACGGGCCGCTCCCGCTGGGACCGCCACCGCCGGCGCACCTGGTTCATCGCGATCGCGATCAGCCACGGCCGGAACCGCGCCGGGTCGTACAGGCCGCCCAGCCCGCGGAGCGCCCGCACCATGGTGTCCTGCACCACGTCGTCGACGTCGGCGTGCCCGTCCAGCGCGCGCCCGACCACGTTGTAGACCAGCGGCAGGTACTCGTGGACGAGCCGTTCGCGCGCGGCCGCGTCCCCGGCCCGCGCGGCCGCCACCAGCCGATCGAGGTCCTCCACGCCCACTCCAGGCCCACCTCTCCCCTCGCGCGCCCGGAGCGTCCGGCCGCCCTTCAGGAGACCCGCCGGCCGCGCGCGGATTACAGAAAGCCGCCACACTCTCCCAAATCCCCACATCCCGCGCAGCGGTTCATGGGGCGGCGGTGAGCGAGGTGAGGTCGGCGACGATCTCCGAAGCGGTCACCGGATCCAGCTCGCCGAGGCGGCTCCCGCCGGACAGCCGGACGGAGTCGAGGCGCTGCTCGGGCTCGTCCTCGGGACGGCCGGAGCCGAGCCCCGGGTACAGCTCCACCAGGACGCGGCGGCCGGCCGGGAGCGCGCGCGACATCTCGGCGTAGCCGGTGCGCTGCCAGCCGCGATGGCGCAGGGCGAGGACCCGCACCGTGCGGACCTCCAGCCCCTCGAAGCGGGCGAGGCTCCCGCCGCCGCGCTCCTCGGCCGTCAGCGCGTACGTCGCCCGCTCGATCTGCGGGAACGGCTGCAAAATCTCGTAGTCCTCCAGCGCCTCCCGCCAGGCGGCGAGGTCCCCGCCCAGGTCCAGCGGGTGCGCGATGCGGACCGCCGCCGCGCCGGAAAGGGCGAACGCGTCGTCGCGCACGTCGGCGAACGTCCTGTCCTCGGCGACCCGGAACGCGGTCGCGGCGCCGTCCTCCTCGGCCACCCAGACGAGGCGGCGGGCGATGTGCCAGACCAGGGGATGCGCGACGAACAGCTCGCGGAAATCGGCGGCCGTCCACCGCCGCAGCATGACCATGGCGCGCTCCAGGCGCCGGATCTGGTCGGCGGAGGCGGCCCTGGCCATCTTCTTGACCGAGGCGAAGCGCTGGTAGGCGGCCGGGGCCAGCTCGGGGTCGTCCGCCGCCGCGGGACGGGGCAGCGCCTTGCGCCGCCGCCCGTCCCCGTCCAGGACGAACGGGACGAGCGCCGCGTCGAAGCCGACCGTGAACCGGCGCGGCCCGTAGTCGAGCGTCATCCCGCCGTCGGCGTCCAGCCCGAAGTCCGGGACCATCCGGTCGGCGAGCTGCTCGGTCGTGAGCCCGCGGTTCGCGGCGATCTCCGCGATCCGGTCGCGGGCCCTCGCCTTGAGGCCCTTGAACCTCACCCGCCGCGCGATGCCGTCCAGCTGGGTGAGCGCCACGTCGGTGCCGGTCTCGGCGAGGACGTCCAGGCCCCGCACCGCCTTCCGGTGGCCGCCGTCGCCGGGCCAGCCGACGATCGCGGCGGCGAGCGCGCGTACCGTCTCGTCGTCGCCGAGCCAGGCGAGCTGGTCCAGCGCCCACCCGTCCTTGGCGGGCGCCCCGTGCGCCTCCCACCGCTCGAACAGCGCCCGGGAGAACGCGGCCAGCGACCGGCCGTCGCATGACCCGCGCACGGCGGCGACCCCCGGATGGACCTCGCCCGGCCGCGACATCGCCAGCATCGTGACCACGTGTCCGGCGGACGCGGCCGGCAGCGCGCGCTCGCGGCCCCGCAGGAGGATCTGCGGGAGCGGGCCCGGCGCGGCCCATGCCCCCACGTCCGGCATCCTGTCCGGCCGGAACCCCAGCGGGTCGGACACCTGGGCCTCGATCGCGGCCGCCGCCGCGGCACCGTACTCCCGCGCGGCCGCCACGATCGGCTCGGCGCCGAGCCGGCCGGCCAGCAGCCGCAGCGCCCGCTCGGCCCGCGCGCGGTCGCGGCCGGCCTTCCCGAGCGCGGCCGGAACGAGCATCCCGGCCGCGCCGGCGCCGTGCCGGGCGAACCAGGCGACCGCCGTGCGGCGCGCGTCCTTCTTCCGGTCCAGCCAGCCGGCCATCAGCGCCGCGACCTCGGCGTTCAGGTACGGGAGCAGGAGGCCAGCGCAGTCGTCGGGCTCGTCCCGGGCGGCGCGCAGTGCCACGCTCAGGGCGTCCTCGCCGAACCGGCCCACCACGCACTTCATCCAGGAGACGTCGTCGGCGTCCAGCGAGACCTCGCCCGGCCAGCCGGCGAGCAGCGGCCGGAACACCTCGTCGGGCCCCAGCATCAGCGGCTCGGCGTGCCCGGCCCAGATCATGCCGCCAACCCGGAGCTTGTGGACCTCGCGCTCCCAGTCGGTGCCCGCGGCATCGAAATCCGACGCGTACGGGGCGGGGACGGGGGCGGACCATGCCTCCCGCTCGCCCTCCCTCCAGGCCATCCTCAGGTCGGCGGGCGGCTCCAGGCCGGTGACGGCGGCGGGCTCCGCCGCCTTCCGCCCGCGGGTCCACGGCGGCCGGACCAGCAGGGCGGGCAGTTCCTCCGGCCCGGCCTCCGGCACGCGCGGATCCGCCGCGATGACCGCCTCGACCGCCGTCCGGGACGCGGCCGGGAGATCGGGCAGGAGCGCGGCGGCCCGCTCCGGATGGGCCCGTACGTGGCCGGCGAGCCGCCCGGCGGCGCCCGCGCCCGCCTCCGCCAGCAGCCGCAGCGCCCGCGCCGGGAACCTGGTCATCGCCTCGTTCAGCGCGCGCTCCGCGTGCTGATCATCGCCGGCGCGGTCGAGCAGCAGCCGGAACGCCCCGTCGCAGGGCAGCAGGCCGATCACCTTGAGGAGCCGCTTGCGCTCGGCCGGCTCGGAGGCGCGGTCGAGGCCCCGCGCGAGCACCGGGAGGGCGTCGGCGCCCGCGGAATCGGCCAGCGTGACGAGCAGGTCCAGGGGGTGGTCCGCATGGTTCAGCGCGTCCGCCACCGCGCTCCGCTCCGGACCGCCGACCACGGCGCACAGCCATTCCAGCCGGTACGATGACGCGTCCAGCCACTTCTGGCACTCGTCCCGCCAGTCCTGCCGCGTCGGCACCAGGTACGACGCCACGACCTTCTGCTGGAGCGTCCGGCGGTGCGCCGCCAGCCTCTCCTCCGCCTCCCGGTAGTCGTCGTCACCGGCCGCGGCCAGGAGGGAACGCATGCGCCGCGCGGCCTCCTCGCCGAGCCAGAGCTGGGCACCGGCCCGCAGCCGGATCCTCCCGCCGCCGGCCCAGCCCGCCGCCAGGGTGCTCAGCTCGACCAGCGCGCACGCCGCGAACGCCAGCCCGTGCTCCGCGCTCCAGGCGTCCACGAGCCCGTACTGCGGCTCCAACGCCTCGTCGGGAGCGCCGCTGCCCTTGGACCAGCCGTGGCGGACCTGGACCCAGTCGCGCCCGGCCTCGTCCGCCTCACCGGGGGGCGCGCCGTCCTTGCGCACCCAGCCGCCGTCCTTCCACACCCAGTCGTTCGGGTGGCCGGAGCCTGGAACCGTCCGCTCGATCTTCCACGGGAGCAGGGCGACCACCGCCGCGCCCGCCGGGTCGGCCGCGCCGCCGAGGTACCACCGCACGGCGTCCGCCCATTCCGGGCCGGGCACCACCCTGGCGAGCAGGGACTCGGCGTCGCTCCACCGCCCGGCGCGCTGCTCCCGCAGCCGCTCCGCCGCGCCCTTCGCGATCTTGGGGGCGGGGGCGGGGTGGCCGTCCCGCCGCGGATGCAGCCGCCGCCGCAGATCGGCCGGCAGCACCAGTACGTCCTCGTCCCGCGCCGCGTCACGTTGATCACCCATGCGGGGCAACGTAGGGGAGCCGCCCGACAAAAGCCGCCGGAACGGAACCACGAACTACGGAACCCACGAACTACGGGAGCACGAACTACGCCGCGAGCGCCCGGCGGAGTTCCGCGACGTCCACGCCGATCGATGCCAGCAGGCCGCCGCACGGGTCGTCGGGGTCGTCCAGCAGCGCGGTGAGCACATGGACGGTCCCGGTGGACGCGTCGCCGCGCTCCTGGGCGAGCCGGCGCGCGCGGGCCAGCGCCCTCCAGGCCGGGCCGTCCTCGTCCGGGACGAACTCCCCGGCCGGAGCGAGGCCGGCGGAGGCAGCGGCAGCGGCGGCGGCCGTGGCGCCCCGCTCGCGCAGGAGCCCGGCCGCGCCGTTGAGTCCGGCCAGGTCGTCGCGGAGCCGGTCGCCGGCCGCGGCGAGCTGCTCGTCCAGGACGAGCATGGCCACCAGCAGGTGCACGGTCGTCACCGTGGCGTGCCCGAGGCGGACGGCCTGGCGTTCGGCCTCCAGCCGCACGGTGGGCACCATCGGCGAACCGTGGCCGCCGCCGGAGAGCTTGGCGGCGAGACCGCCCCAGAACCGGCCGCGCCGGGTGAGCAGGCCCATGTTGCGCAGGCCGTCCACGGAGAGCGCGTTCGGGGTGCCGTCCTCGCGCGCGCTCGGGTGGACGGCGAGCCGGGCGAGGACCTCCCGCCTGTCCAGCCCCCGCTCCTCCAGCGCCTCGCTCGCCCGGTTGCCGGGGTCCTGCAGCAGCCCGATCAGGAGGTGGGTGGTGCCGGCCCGCGCGGCGCCGTGCTCGCGGGCGCTCAGCAGGGCGCGGTCGATCGCGGCGGCCAGCGCCGCGGACGGCGGCGCCGGGGCGCCGGGCTGCTCGTCCCCCGTGCGGCCCTCGCGCTTCTTGCGCGCCGACCACTCCGCCTCGCGCAGCAGCGCCGCGGCGGCGGGCGCCGGGTCGCCGCCACCGTCCTCGCTGATCCACTGCCCGGGGTGCCGGTGCGCGACGACGCCCATCAGCGAACCGGCGGCGCCCGCCTTGGGGACCAGCACCTCCACGGCCGCGGACTGCCCCTTGAGCAGCGCGAAGAGCAGGTGCTCGGTCCCCACGCCCGGCAGGCCGAGCCGGGCGGCCCGCTCGAACGTTCGCACCAGTGACTCCATCGCCTCGCGGGAGACGTCGGTGGCGAGGCACGGTTCCGGCCGCATTCGGGGTCCCTTCTCTCGGTGGCTCTCGACGACTTCTCGGAGAGCGGTGCTTCGCAGCCTAGGAACGGCCCCGGAGCCGGGGCATGTGCCGATCGGCCAGATCCCGTGGCCGATCGGCCATCATGGACGGGAAGGTCGTCGTCGCTCGCAGATCCCGCGGATCTCGCAGATTAGATCCGGCAGATCAGTCCCCCGTAGATGAGGTGTCCGCAGATTTCCGCGCTGCTCGAACGGGCCCGTTCCGTCCCCGCCCGCGAGGCGGCGTTCTCTGCGCTGGCCCTGGGCGCCGGGCTCGTGCAGCTCGCCTTGGGGTCGCCGTCGCTCGGCCAGTCCGTGGCGAACGCGGCGGTCGCGTGCTGGACGGCGCTGCTCGTCCCCGCCCGCGTGCACCGGCCCGCCGCGACCCTGCTGGCGACCGCGCCGGTGCTCGCCGCCGACAACATCGGGGCGATGGCGGTCCTGCCGATCGTCGCGTTCTCGGCGGCGCGGCGCGTCCGTTCCGCCCGGCGCCTGTGGACGGCGGTCGCGGCGGCCACGGGTGCCGGCCTGCTCATCCTGCTCGCGGTCGGGACGGGCGAACCGTACGGCTGGGCCGGGCTGCTGGCGGCCCACGTGCTCAACGCCGTTCTCCTGCTCATCCTCCCGGCGCTCTCCGGGAGCCTGCTCGGACGGCGCCGGCCGCTGGTGCGGATCCTGCGCGAACGCAACGACTACCTGGAACGCGCGCAGGTGCTCACCGCCGACAAGGCCCGCATGCAGGAACGCGCGCGCATCGCCGCCGAGATGCACGACATGCTCGGGCACCGGCTCAGCCTGATCTCGATGCACGCGGGAGCGCTCGAACTCGGCGCCGCGAAGGACGCCCCCCGGCTGAGCGGCCAGGCCGAGCTCCTGCGCACCACGGCGGCGACCGCGATGTCCGAGCTGCGCGACATCCTGGGCGTCCTCCGCGACACCATGGAGGCCGATCCCGGCGGCACCGGCGAGAGCACCGGGACCCGTACCGACATCGCCGGCCTCGTGGCCGAGTCGCGGCGGGCCGGGATCGACGTCGAGCTGGCCTGGACCGGGCCCGACCTGGACGGCGCCGACCCGCGGACCCGCCACGCCCTGCATCGCGTCGTTCGGGAGGGGCTGACGAACGTCCACAAGCACGCCCCGGCCGCGCGCACCCGCGTGGAGGTGGCGGGGGACGGCGACCGCGTCCGCGTCCTCGTGGTCAACGGCCCGGTGCCGGGCGAGCGCCCGCGTCCGCCCGGCACCCGCCAGGGGCTCATCGGGCTGGACGAGCGGATCGCGCTGATCCGCGGCGCCCTCGCCGCCGGCCCCACGCCCGAGGGCGGCTTCCGCGTCACGGCCGACCTGCCGTGCCACCCGGCCGTGCCCATGCCCGCCGCACCCGGGCTCACCACACCCGGGCCCGCCGTACCCGAGCCTGGAATACCCGAGCCTGGAATACCGAGGGACGAGCCCGCGCCCCCGCTGGACGCCGAGGCGCTCACGCTCCCCCGCGCGCTGGGCGCCGGCTGCCTGGGGCTGCTGGCGCTGGTCCCGGTCGCCGGCGGGCTGGTCATGCTCGCCGTCATGGCGCTCCTACAATGACCGGATGATCCGGACCCTGATCGCCGATGACGAGCGGCTCATGCGAGCGGGTGTCCGCCTCATCCTGGACCATGCCGACGACATCGAGGTGGTGGCCGAGGCGCCGGACGGGCCCGCCGCCGTCCGCGCCTGCCGGGAGCACCCGGTCGACGTCGCCCTCCTGGACGTGCACATGCCCGGCGGGGGCGGGCTCGCCGCCGTCCCGGAGATCGTCCGCGCGTCCCCGCGCACGAACGTCGCGATGCTCACCTCGTTCGGCGACGACCGCAACGTCGCCGAGGCGCTCCGGGCGGGCGCGGTCGGGTTCCTGCTCAAGGACACCGGGCCCGCCGACCTCATCCAGGCGGTACGGACCGCCGCGACCGGCGAGTCGATCCTGGCGCCGCGGATCACCCGCCGGCTGATCGAGCGCCACCTGCTGTCCGGCGCCGCCGACGAGGCCGGGCGCCGGATCGAGCGGCTCACCGGTACCGAGCGCGACGTGCTCGTGCAGGTCGCGGCCGGGCTGTCGAACGCGGAGATCGCCGAGCGGCTCTACATGAGCGCGGGCACCGCGAAAGCGCACATCAGCCGCATCCTCACCAAGCTGGACTGCGCCAACCGGGTCCAGGCCGCGATCCTTGCGCACGACGCGGGCCTGGCATGACCGACGGGATCCCCGCCATGAGCGCCGGCCTGTACGAGACCATCCGGCGCCGCCGGGACGTGCGCGCCGAGTTCACCGGCGATCCGGTCCCGGACGAGGTCCTGCACCGGATCCTGGCGGCCGCGCACGCCGCGCCCAGCGTCGGCCTGTCGCAGCCGTGGGACTTCGTCCTCGTGCGCGACCCGGCCGTCCGCCGCGACTTCCACCGGCACGTCCGGGACGAGCGGGAGGTGTTCGCGGCGTCCCTGGACCCGGCGGCCGCGGAGCGGTTCCAGCGCATCAAGATCGACGGGGTGCTGGAGGCGGCGCTGTCGATCGTGGTGACCTACGATCCCGCCCGCGGCGGCCCGGCCGTGCTCGGCAGGCACGCGATCGCCGACGCGGGCCTGTACTCGGTCTGCCTCGCGATCCAGAACCTCTGGCTCGCCGCCACCGCCGAGGACCTGGGCGTCGGCTGGGTGTCGTTCTACCGGGAGCCGTTCCTGCGCGACCTCCTGGGCATCCCCGAGGGGATCCGCCCGGTCGCCTGGCTGTGCGTGGGGCCCGTCGCCCGCCTCCAGGAGACCCCGGATCTCGAACGGCACGGCTGGAGCCGGCGCCGCCCGCTCGACGCCGTCCTCCACCAGGACCGCTGGTGACTCCCCGGCGATGAGTTTCGCCGGCGGGCCTTGTCTACATGGGTGCACGTGGAACGAGGACCGCCGCACGAGGAGACCGAGATGACCTCCAGAGCACTGCCTCCCGTCGCCGACGAGGAGAGCTGGCGCGCCCGGCTCGGCGAGCTGCGCGCCCGGGAGAAGGCCGCCACGAGGGAGCTCGACGCCATCGCCGCCGAGCGCCGCCGGCTGCCGATGGTGCGGCTGCCGGAGTACACCCTCCAGGGCCCCTCCGGCCCCGTCCGGCTTGCCGACGTCTTCGACGGCAGGAGCCAGCTGATCACCTACCACCACATGTGGAAGCCGGGCCAGAAGTGGCAGTGCCCGGGGTGCACCGGGTTCACGTCCCAGTTCTGGAGGCTGGAGTTCCTCGACGAGTACGACGCCCGCTTCGTCATCGTCACCCAGGGGGAGATCGAGGACGCGCTGGAGTACAAGCGCCGCGTCGGCAACGAGATGGACTGGTACTCGACCGCCGGCAGCCCGTTCGGCGCGGACATGGACGCGCCGCCCGGCGGCGGCTTCGCGGTCAACGTCTTCCTGCGCGACGGCGACACCGTCTACCGGACCTGGCACACCGCCGGCCGCGGCACCGAGCAGCTGAGCCACACGTTCCCGCTGCTCGACATACTCCCGTACGGCCGCCAGGAGGAGTGGCAGGACGTCCCGGAGGGCTGGCCGCAGGCCCCGACCTACAGCCACTGGTGGCCCTCCGAACGCTACGCCCAGTACGGCCGGTGACGGTACGGCCGGTGAGCGGGATCCCGCGTCCGGAACGCCACGCTCTGGCATGATGTGCGCCGAGCTGATCGCGCACAGGGATGATCCGTGTTGAGGGGTCGCATCATGCGGAGTCGCGAGTTCGACAGGCGTGCCGGGATCGTCGCGGCCGCCGCCGTGATCGGGCTGCTCGGGTCCGGCTGCTCGCCGGACCGGCTCTCCCCGTTCGCCGACGAGCCCACCCGGGCGGCGGAGGCGCCGGCGGCACCGCCGGAACCCGCGGTGCCGGGCGACTCGGCGACCGCCCTGAGCGGTGTCTGGGAGGGCACCTACACCTGCAACCAGGGGCTCACGCGGCTGCGCCTGACGCTCACCGGCGACCCGGCCGGCCGGATCACCGGCGTGCTGCGCTTCTCGGCCGATCCGAGCAATCCTTCGGTGCCCACGGGCTCCTACACCGTGAACGGCACGCTCAGCGGCGACTCGCTGCGGCTGCGCGGCGACTCGTGGATCAGCAGGCCGGGCGTCTACCTGATGGTCTCGCTGGACGCGGAACTCTCGTCCGCCGACCCCGACCAGATCCAGGGCACGGTGGACGGCGCCGGCTGCACGACCTTCACCGTCCGGCGGAGCTGAGTCGCCGCCTCGGTCGTGCGAGCCGGCCGTGCGAGCAGGCCGTCCGAGCTAGTCGTACGAGGCGATCGTGCGCGCGTGGGCGTCGAGGACGTGCGCGAGCAGGGCGGGGGCGCGGGTCCCGTCGCCGCCGTCGGGGAGCACGTCCGGGGTGAGCGTCCAGTCCATGCCCACCCACGAGTCGCCGACCGAGCCCTGGCCGGACGGCAGGTTGTTGCAGGACTGCTGGATCCGGATCGCGCGGACGGAGTCGCCGACCGGGGTGTCGGTCTCCACCAGCAGCACCGGCACGCCGACCAGCGGGCCGTCCTCCACCAGGCGGAGCAGCCGGTGCGCGTCCTCGCCGTCGAGCGCGGCACCCGCGTCCATGATCACCACCAGCCGCACCGGGGGACCGCCGGCGGCCGGATCGCCGTCCGGGCCGCCGATCCGGCGCAGGTCGACGAGGTCGAGCAGGCGGCGGAGCCGGTCGGCGGCGGCCGGTCCGGTGGCCACCCCGCCGCCGAGCAGCCGGGCGCCGCCGGCCGGGTCGAGCGCGTTCAGCCAGCCGGCGCCCGACAGCCCCACCGCGTCGATCACCTCCAGCCCGGCCAGCCCCGGCGGGACGGCGGCCAGGAACCGGGTCACCAGCGACCAGGCGTACGCGGCCGCGTCGCCGGGCACCGTGCCGCGCGCGATCCACACGGCCCGCCGCCACGGCACCCGCAGGACGAGCGGCACCCGCAGATCCGGCAGCTCCGGCGTGGACAGCCGTCCCAGCAGGATCCCCTCGGCCAGGTCGGCGCGGGGCCGCCAGGTCAGCCAGGACGGCGCGTCGAACGGCGCCGCCTCGGCCGTGACGTGCGGCTCCACCCGGGCCAGCTCCTCGCGCAGCTGCGCGGCGTCGCCCCGCAGCCGCTCGTCGGCCGCCGCCATGAGCTGGTCGAACCGGCCGCGCGGCACCCGCCCGGTCACCTCGTCGTTGCGGATGTTGAGCGCGTGCTCGGTGGCCGCCCGGAACGCCGCCAGCGAACGGCTCGCGTCCTCCCAGACCAGCCAGCACCGTTCGAGGTAGCCGACCTCGCCGGAGGACGGCGGCGGCATGGGCGCCTCCCGCGGCGGCGGTGGCGGTCCCGGGGGCGCGCCGACGGCGGGGCCGGGCGGCGGGGCGCCCATGCCGGCCTCGGCCTCGCCCGGGTCGTCGACCTCGACGCCGTGCGCCTCGACCAGCTCGGAGAGCCCGCCGGCGTACCCCTGCCCGACGGCGCGGACCTTCCACCGGCCGGCCCGGCGGTACAGCTCCAGCCCGATGATCGCCTTCTCCGGGCCCAGCCCGGCGACCGTGTACAGCGCCATCGGGGCGCCGCCGGCCGCGGCCAGCTGCACCTGCGGCGGCGGCACCGCCCCGAACGAGATCCCGCCCGCGGACAGGCTGACGGCGATCAGCACCGCCGGCACGTCCGCCGGGACGGCGTCGAGATCGAGGTCGACGCGCTGCCGGCCGCCGCCGTCGGTCCAGCGCACGCCCGGCGCCTCGGGGGCGTTGAAGAACACCAGGTCGGCGTCGGAGCGCACGCGCAGGTCGGCGCCCACCAGGAGGGCGCTGACGTCCACGGGGACGGCGCAGGACACGGTGGCGGTGAGCCGGCGGGCGGGCAGCGGGGTGTTGGCGCCGCGCGAGAGTTCGAGCATCGCCGGTCAGGCCAGGCCGGCGATGGTCGGCAGCATGTCCTCGAACGTGCGGCCGTGGCACGGCTCGCCGATCGCGTTCATCTTCCACGCGTCGCCGTGCCGGTAGAGCCGGGCCATCACCATGGCGGTGTGCGCGCCCCCGCCGGTCAGCGTGTACCGGGCCAGCTCGCCGCCGCCCGTCTCGTCGACGAGCCGGCAGAAGGCGTTCTCGACCTCGTCGAACGTCTGCCCGTTGAACGAGCTGACCGTGAACACCAGCGAGCTGACGTGCACCGGCAGCCGCGCCAGATCGACGATCACCGACTCGTCGTCGCCGTCGCCCGCGCCGGTCAGGTTGTCGCCGGTGTGCCGGACCGAGCCGTCGTCGCTGACCAGCTTGCTGAAGTAGACGACGTCGGCGATGCGGCCGTCGGCGAAGAGCACGCAGGAGGCGTCGAGGTCGATCTCCCGCTGCCGGGAGCCGAAGAAGCCCTGTTTGCGCACCGCGTCCCAGCCCAGCCCCATCCGGACCATGCGCAGCGTTCCGCCCGGCTTCTCCAGCGAGATCCGCTGGCCCTTCACCATCGAGACGGTCACGGCCGTCGCCTCCTCGTGTCCCCTGTGCCGCGCGCGCCCCCGGGCGCCCGGGCCCGCCGCCACCCGGTCACCCAGCGCCGGCCCGCCCGGGCGGGCGACGGGGCGGGCGCCGGGCGGGCCAAGCCGGGCCGCC
>NZ_JBEZWH010000083.1:0-33452 GCF_040703975.1 Spirillospora sp. NPDC029432 | reverse complement strand
CCCTCCCCCGCGCGGCGCCGGGCCGGCGGCCCGTTGCCGCCGTTCGGCCGGCCCGCCCCGCCGGCGTTCCCGGGTACGGGCGGGAGACACCGCCCGCGGGCGGTCTCCCGCCGGGCTCTACACTGATCGTCATCGCCGTGCCGCCGGACCGTTCCCGCCGCGCGGCGCCCACCACGCCCCGACCGCCCCGCCCTTACCCGAAGGTGTGCCCGCATGACCGGACCCGCGACCCCGCCGGCCGCGGCCTCGGCCGAGACCTCCGCGCCGCCGCGCACCACGTTGCTGATCGGCGTCCTGGTCGCCTCGGCGTTCGTGATGATCCTCAACGAGACCATCCTGAGCGTCGCGCTGCGGGACCTGACCGTCGACCTGGGCGTGTCGACCACGACGGTGCAGTGGCTGACCAGCGGGTTCCTGCTGACGATGGCGGTGGTCATCCCGACCACCGGGTTCCTGCTGGAGCGGTTCACGCCGCGGCAGGTCTTCATCGCCTCGCTGGCGCTGTTCAGCGCGGGGACGCTCCTCAGCGCGCTGGCGCCGGGGTTCTGGGTGCTGCTGGCCGGCCGCGTCGTGCAGGCGTGCGGGACCGCGGTGATGCTGCCGATGCTGATGACGACGGTCATGCGGCTGGTGCCGCCGCAGCGGCGGGGCTCGACGATGGGCACGATCACCATCGTGATCGCCGTCGCCCCGGCGCTCGGGCCCACGATCGGCGGGGCGCTGCTGTCCTCGCTGGGCTGGCGCTGGATGTTCTGGACGGTGCTGCCACTGTCGCTGGCGGCGCTGGCCATCGGCGCGGTCTGGCTGCGGCTGGACGGCCGGACGCGGCCCGTGCCGCTGGACGTGCTCTCGGTGCTGCTGTCGGCGGCCGGGTTCGGAGGCGTCCTGTACGGGCTGTCGGCCATCGGCGAGTCGGGCGGCGGGGAGCACCCGGTGCCGCCGTGGGCGCCGATCGCGGCCGGGGCCGCGGCGCTCGCGGTCTTCGTCCTGCGGCAGCTCCGGCTGCAGCGCCGCGACCGGGCCCTGCTCGACCTGCGCCCGTTCGCCCACCGCACCTTCACCGTCGCGCTGGTCCTGACCGCGCTGATGTTCATGTGCCTGCTGGGCGCCGCGGCGATCCTGCTGCCGCTCTACCTGCAGACCGTCCTGCACACCAGCACGTTCGTCAGCGGGCTGGCCGTGCTGCCCGGCGGGCTGGTGCTCGGGCTGCTCGGCCGCCCGGTCGGGGCGCTGTTCGACCGGTTCGGCGCCCGCCCGCTGGTGGTCCCCGGCGCGCTGGCCATGGCGGTGTCGCTGTGGCTGTTCACCGCGCTCGGCGCGGACTCGCCGCTGGCCGCGGTGATCGCCGTCCATGTGCTGCTGATGGCCGGGCTCGGGCTGATGATGACCCCGCTGATGACCGAGTCGCTCGGGGTGCTGCCCGACCACCTCCACTCGCACGGCAGCGCGATCCTGGCCACGCTCCAGCAGGTCGCCGGCGCGTTCGGCACGGCCGTCTTCGTGACCGTGGCCGCGCAGGGCGGCGCCGCCGCGTCCGGGACCCCGGACGCCGCGGGCCTGCGCACCGCGTTCGCCGTCGCCGGGTGCATCGGCGTCCTCGCGGTGATCGCCTCGCTGTTCGTCCGCCGGAGCCCCGGCGTCCCGGACGCCGCCCCGGCGGCCGAGGCCGCCGGGGAGCGGCGCGACAAGGCACTGCACCACTGACGGCACCACTGACGGCACCAGTGACGGCACCAGTGACGGCACGACCGGCGGCACCGTTGAAGGCGCGCGCCGCCGCCGGCGCGGCATGGCAGGCTGGTGACGTGACGACCGACAGCGGGAGGCGGGGCGGCGCCGCGGCGATGGGGCGGCCGCGGGTGACGTCGCGGGCCGCCCTGGAGCGGCTCGCGTTCGCGCTGTTCGCCCGGCAGGGGTTCGACGCGACCACGGTGGACGACATCGCGGCGGCGGCGGGGATCGGGCGGCGGACGTTCTTCCGCTACTTCGCCTCCAAGAACGACCTGGTCTGGGGCGACTTCGAGGACCACCTGCAGATGCTGCGCCGGCTGCTGGAGGAGGCCGATCCGGCCCTGCCGGCGATGGAGGCGATCCGCCGGGCGGTCGTGGAGTTCAACCGGTTCGACCCGGACGAGGTGCCCTGGCACCGGCAGCGCATGCGCCTCATCCTGGAGGTGCCGACGCTGCACGCGGACGCGACGCTGCGCTACGCGTCCTGGCGGGAGATCATCACCGGGTTCGTCGCCCGGCGCACGGGCCTGCCGGCCGCGTCGACGGTCCCCCGGCTCGCGGGGAACGTCGTCCTCGCCGCCGCGGTCAGCGCGTACGAGCAGTGGCTGTCGGCCGAGGACGGCGCGGCGCTGGCGGATCTGCTGGACGAGACGCTCCGCCAGGTGACGGCCGGGCTGGGCGCCGTCCTGGATCCGGCCGGCGCAGCCTCCGGCTCCTGATCAGCCGGGCCCGCGCATGGCGCGGGCGACGACCTCGCCGATGAGGACGGCCGTGGCGGCGGGCCCGCGCAGCGGCGCGGTGGGCAGGACGGAGGTGTCGGCCACGCGGAGCCCGGCGACGCCGTGGACCCTGCCCTGGCCGTCGACGGCGGGGCCCATCGGCACGGTGCCGCAGGTGTGCTGGGACGTGCCGAGCCGGGCGCGGATCCACGCGTCGAGCAGGCGGTCGTCGTCCAGTGTCGGGCCGTCCGGCCCGGCCGGGCCGCGCGACACCGCAGCGAAGGCGGTGGTGGCCGCGACGGCCGCGGCCGCCCGCACGGCCTCCCGCATCCGGCGGCGGTCCGCGCCGGACCGCAGGTAGCCGTAGTCGATGTACGGCGGCGTGCCGGGGTCGGCCGACACCGTGCGCAGCCCGCCGGACCGAACCGGCGCCTGCACCGACACCAGGAACGCCAGCGGCGCACCGGGGACGCTCGCGGCGCCGGTGACCAGGCCGGCGAGCGGGACGAGCGACTGAAGGACCTCCAGGTCGCCGGGCTCGCCGCCGGACGAGGTCAGATGCAGCGCCCCGCCCAGCCAGGAGCCCCCCGGCTCCCCCATCGGCCGCCGTGGCGTCCACTCCAGCACCACCTGCGGGTGGTCGCTGAGCGCGGCGCCGACCGCGGGGAGGTCCTGGACGGCGGTGACGCCCAGGCCCTCCAGCGCGGCCGCCGGCCCGATGCCCGACAGGTGCAGCAGGTGCGGCGTGGCCAGCGAGCCCGCGCACAGCACGACCTCCCCCGCCTCCAGCGTGGACGTCCGGCCGCCGCGTTCGGCCACGACCCCGGTCGCCCGGCCGCCGCGGACGGTCACCGACCGCACCTGGCAGCCGCCGAGCACGGTCAGGTTGGGACGGCCGAGGGCGCCCAGCAGGTAGGCGATCCCGGTGTTGATCCGCCGGCCGTCCACCGCGTTCACCGGGACCGGGCCGAAGCCGGGCGGGTCCTGGGCGTTCTTGTCGGGCTCGTCCGGGTGCCCGAGTTCGCGGGCGGCGGCCTGGAACGCGGCGGCGGCCGGATGCTCCAGGCCGGTGCGGCGGACTGGGACCGGGCCGGCGCCGCCGTGCGGCGGGGCGTCCCCGCGGTCGAGGTCGTTCTCCAGCGCGCGCAGCAGGGGCAGCACCCGCTCGTACGACCAGCGCGGGTCGCCCGCGTCGGCCGCCCACCGGTCGAAATCCGCCCGCCGGGCCCGGACGAAGTAGCCGCCGTTGACGGTGGTGGAGCCGCCGAGGAACCGGCCCCGGGCCGCCATGTACGGCATGCCGGGCATGAGGCGCGCCGGGAACGTCCGTACGGCGGCGTGCCCGGTCCGCGCCCCCGGGACGAGCCGCGCGTCCAGCAGGTCCGCGGGGAAGCCGTCCAGGCCGCGCGGCACCGGCCCCGCCTCCAGGAGCAGGACCTCGCGCGCCGGGTCCTCGCTGAGCCGTGCCGCGAGGACGGCGCCGCTGCCGCCCGCGCCCACGACGAGCACGTCGGGACGCCCCTTCCGGCGCGCACTCACCCCGGACGCCGACAAATCACCCTCCCGCGCCTTCCTTTTGACACTCGATGCACTTAGTATCACCGAAAGGCCGCGCCGGGCCACCCCCCGGCCCCGACGGCCACGGCCCACCGGAGGAGGACCCATGGACACCACCGCCCCCGAGAACCAGGCGCACGACCCGGCCGACGACCGGACCGCCGCCGAGCTCGCCGACGCCGAGTCCCTCATCGAGGAGGTCTCGATCGACGGCATGTGCGGCGTCTACTAGGCCGCCATGCCCGGTATCGACATGGACCGCGCCTGGGACCTGCACCCGCAGGTCTCGGTGCGGCCCGAGCCGTTCGGCGCGCTGCTCTACCACTTCGGGACGCGCAAGCTGTCGTTCCTCAAGGACCGCCGGCTGCTGGCGGTCGTGCAGACCCTCAAGGACGCGCCCACCGCCCGGGACGCCTGCGCGACGGCCGGGGTCCCCGCACCCGACCTGGACCGCTACGGCGCGGCGCTGGCCGCGCTGCACCGCTCGTCCATGCTCGTCGAAAGGACCCCATGACCGCCATGACCGCCTCCCCGGCCCCCGGCACGGCCCCCGGCACGCGGCTGGTCGATCTGTTCGAGCGCGGGCTCGACGCGCCGATCTGCCTGACCTGGGAGCTCACCTACGCCTGCAACCTGGCCTGCCGGCACTGCCTGTCGTCCTCCGGGCGGCGCGACCCGCGCGAGCTGAGCACCGCCGAGGCCAAGGCCGTCATCGACGAACTGGAGGCCATGCAGGTCTTCTACGTCAACATCGGCGGCGGCGAACCCACCGTCCGCTCCGACTTCTGGGAACTGCTCGACTACGCCACCGCCCACCACGTGGGCGTGAAGTTCTCGACCAACGGCGTGCGGATCACACCGGAGGCGGCGCGGCGGCTGGCCGCCAACGACTACGTCGACGTGCAGATCTCGCTGGACGGCGCCACGGCCGAGGTCAACGACGCGGTGCGCGGCCCCGGCTCCTACGACACCGCAGTGCGGGCGATGAAGAACCTGGCCGACGCCGGGATGAAGAACTTCAAGCTGTCGGTGGTGTGCACCCGGCACAACATCGCGCAGATGGACGAGTTCAAGGCGCTCGCCGACACCTACGGCGCCCAGCTGCGGCTGACCCGGCTGCGCCCCTCCGGCCGCGGCGCCGACGTATGGGACGAACTGCACCCCGAACCCGCCCAGCAGCGCGAGCTGTACGACTGGCTGCTCGCGCACGGCGACCAGGTGCTGACCGGCGACTCGTTCTTCCACCTGTCGGCCTACGGCCAGTCGCTGCCCGGCCTGAACCTGTGCGGCGCCGGGCGGGTGGTGTGCCTGATCGACCCGATCGGCGACGTCTACGCCTGCCCGTTCGCCATCCACGAGGAGTTCCTCGCCGGCAACGTCCGCGAGGAGGGCGGCTTCGCGCGCGTGTGGCGCGGCTCGGAGCTGTTCCGCGACCTGCGCGAGCCACAGAACGGCGGCGCCTGCACCTCCTGCGCGTTCTACGACAGCTGCAAAGGCGGCTGCATGGCCGCCAAGTTCTTCACCGGCCTGCCCCTGGACGGTCCCGACCCCGAATGCGTCCAAGGCCACGGCGAGGCGCTGCTGGCCGCCCGCCCCGAAGACCGCGCGGGCATCCCGAAGCCGTCGGCCGACCACTCCCGCCGCACCGCCCCGGCCCGGGGGAGGCGGACCGGTCCGGTGCCGGTCACGCTGGCGCGGCGCCGCGAGGACCTGGACCGGCCGCCGGTGAGCGCGTGCGCCGAGGACCCGCTGGCGGGCCTGCGGGCGCCCTGACAAGGAGACATCCGTGATGACGAGAAACCCCTGGTTCGAGACCGTCGCCGAGGCGCAGCGCCGCGCCAAGAGGCGGCTGCCGTACATGGTGTACGGGGCGCTGGTGGCCGGCTCCGAGCGCGGCCGGACGATCCGGAACAACACCGACGCGTTCGGCGAGCTCGGCTTCGCCCCCCGCGTCGCCGGCCACCACGCCCAGCGGGACCTGTCGACGACGGTGATGGGCGTCGAGACGTCGATGCCGGTGCTCATCTCCCCCACCGGCGTCCAGGCCGTGCACCCCGACGGCGAGGTCGCGGTGGCGCGGGCCGCCGCCAACCGCGGCGTCATCATGGGGCTGAGCTCGTTCGCCAGCAAGCCGGTGGAGGAGGTCGCGGAGGCCAACCCGAACGTCTTCTTCCAGATGTACTGGAGCGGCGACCGCGACGCGATGGTCCAGCGCATGGACCGCGCCCGCAGGGCCGGCGCCAAGGCCCTCATCGCCACCCTGGACTGGTCGTTCTCCAACGGCCGCGACTGGGGCAGCCCGATGATCCCGGACAGGATCGACCTGAAGACGGCGGTGAAGCTGGCGCCCGGCGTGCTGCCCCACCCGGGCTGGCTGTGGCGCTTCGCGAAGACGGGCCGCATCCCCGACCTCACCACGCCCAACCTCGCGCCCCCCGGCGGGACGGCGCCGACGTTCTTCGGCGCCTACGGCGAGTGGATGCAGACGCCGCCTCCCACCTGGGAGGACGTGGCGTGGCTGCGCAAGGAGTGGGACGGCCCGTTCATGCTCAAGGGCGTCACCCGCGTCGACGACGCCAGGAAGGCCGTCGACGCCGGTGTCACCGCCATCTCGGTCTCCAACCACGGCGGCAACAACCTCGACACCACCCCCGCCACCATCCGCGTCCTGCCCTCCATCGCCGAAGCCGTCGGCGACCAGATCGAGGTGCTCCTGGACGGCGGGATCCGGCGCGGCGGGGACGTCGCCAAGGCCCTCGCGCTGGGCGCCCGCGCCGTCCTCATCGGCCGCGCGTACCTGTGGGGGCTGGCCGCCAACGGGCAGGCCGGCGTGGAGAACGTCCTGGACATCATGCGCGGCGGCCTCGACTCGGCCGTCCTGGGCCTCGGCCACACCAGCGTCCGCGACCTCTCCCCCGCCGACCTGGTGATCCCGCCGGACTTCCGGCTCACGCTGGGCGGCGGCGCGGTCCCGGACACTCCGGCGGGCTGACGTGCGGGAAGAGGGGGGAATCGCGGGCTCGGCCTGGCCGGAGGTCCCGCCGGACCCGCCGGTCCTGGTGCCGGTCGGCTCGACCGAGCAGCACGGGCCGCACCTGCCCCTCTCCACCGACACCGTGATCGCGCGGGCCGTCGCCGAGCGCGCGGCGGCCCGGCTGCCCGGGCCGCCGATGGTCGCGCCGGCGATCGCGTACGGCGCCAGCGGCGAGCACGCCGGCTTCCCCGGGACGGTCTCCATCGGCCACGAGGCCCTGCGCGCCGTGCTCGTGGAGACCGTCCGCTCGCTCGCGCTGTGGGCCGGGCGGATCGTCTTCGTCAACGGGCACGGCGGCAACGTCCCGACACTGGACGCCGCCGTCGGGCGGATGCGGGCCGAGGGGCACGACACCGCCTGGGTCGGCTGCGCGGTTCCGGGCGGCGACGCCCATGCCGGGTTCACCGAGACGTCCGTCATGCTGCACCTGGCCCCGGACCTGGTACGCCCGTTCGGCGGGGTCTCCGGCGACGCGCGCCCGCTGCCCGAGCTGATGCCCGATCTGGTCGCGCGCGGCGTCCGGGCGGTCTCGCCGTCCGGGGTGCTCGGGGACCCGGCCGGGGCGTCCGCCGCGGCCGGCCGCGAGATCCTGGAGGCCATGGTCGGCGCGGCCGTCCGGCGGATCGGCGGCGGGCGGGCGGACGAGCGCGGCCGGCTCCTCGATCCGGGCGTCCCGTCCCCGGGGGCGCGGCCGTGAGCGGATCCGGGGACGGCCGGCGCTCCTTCCCCCTTCCGGCGGGCTTCCCCATCGCGCTGGCGCGCGGGACCTCCCTCTGGACGGGCGGCCGGGTCGCCACCGGCGGCGCGCCCTGGAAGGTCGTGCGCCTGGGCGCGGCGGCGCGCCCACATCTGGCCGCGCTGCGGCGGGCGGGCGCGCGGGGCCTGGCCGACGACTCCCCCGTGGGGCGCGCGCTGGCCCGGCAGCTGCTCGACCACGGCCTCGCCGACCCGGTCCCCGGCCCGCGTCCCGGCCCGCACGACGTGACGGTCGTGATCCCGGCGTACGGCCGTCCCGCCGAACTCGAGGCGACGCTGGCGACGGTCGAGGGCGTGCCGGTGGTCGTCGTGGACGACGGTTCACCGGATCCCGGGCCGCTGCGCCGCGCGGCCGCCGCGCACGGCGCCCGGCTGGTCCGGCACGACCGCAACCGGGGGCCGGCCGCCGCGCGCAACACCGGGCTGCGGCTGGCCGGGACGCCGTTCGTGGCGTTCGTGGACTCCGACTGCCGCCCCATGGACGGCTGGCTGGACGTCCTCATGCCGCACTTCGACGACCCGCGCGTCGCGGCCGTGGCGCCCCGCGTGGTGCCGGGGCCGGGCGACACGCGGCTGCTGGCCCGGTACGAGGCCGCCCGGTCCGCGCTCGACATGGGCGTGCGGCCGGCGCTGGTGCGGCCGGGAGGCAGGCTCGGGTTCGTCCCCACGGCGACGCTGCTCGTGCGCGCCGCGGCGGTGCGGGACGCGGACGCCGCGTTCGACGAGGACATGCGGCTGGGCGAGGACGTCGACTTCGTCTGGCGGCTGGGCGACCGCGGCTGGAACGTCCGCTACGAGCCCGCCGCGCGCGTCGCCCACACGCCGCGGCTGCGCCCGGCGGACTGGGCCCGGCGGCGCCACCAGTACGGGACGTCCGCCGCCGACCTGGCCCGCCGCCATCCCGGCCGGCTCGCGCCCGCCCGCCCGTCGCTGTGGAACCTCGCCGTCCTGGCGCTGCTGGCCCGGGGGCGCCCGGTCCCGGCGGCCGCGTGCGCGGGGATCGCCGCGGCGCTGCTGGCCAGGCGGCTGTCGCGGCTGCCGGCCGACTGGAGCCTGGCCGTCGCCCTCGTCGGCAAGGGCGCGGCCGCCGACGCCGCCGCGCTCGGGCACGCGCTGCGCCGCGAGTGGTGGCCCGTCGGGCTGCTCGCGCTGGCGGCCGCGCCGCGCAGCCGCGCGGCCCGCGCCGCAGCGCTGGCCATGCTGGCGCCGATCGCGCTGGAGTGGCTGCGGGAGCGGCCCGCCGTCGGCCCGGCCTCCTACACGGTCCTGCGGCTGGCCGAGGACGCGGCGTACGGGTCCGGCGTCACGGCCGCCGCCGCCCGCGCGCGGTCCGCCGCCCCGCTGCTGCCGGACGTCCGCCTCCCCGAGGCGTTCCAGCCCGCTCTCCGGCGGGCGGGAGCCGCGCTCCGGAGGCTCAGCGGTTGATGGCGCCGAGGTCGACGCGGATCTGGTCGCCGGTGATGTACTTGCCCTCGTCGGAGGACAGGAACGCCACGACGTTGGCGATGTCCTCCGGCTCGACCATCTGGTACGGCAGCGCCGGCATGTAGATGGGGCCGAGCATCGGGGACTCCTCGATGTAGGTGTGCAGCGAGGTGTCGGTCATGCCCGTCCGCACGCCGTGCGGGTGGATCGTGTTGACCCGGATGTCGTGCTCGCCCAGCTCGTTCGCCAGGGTCTTGGCGAGGCCGACCACGGCGTGCTTGGAGCTGGCGTAGTGCGCGAGGAAGGGCAGGCCCTTCTCGCCCGCGACCGAGCTGATGATGATGACCGAGCCGCCCTGCCCCTGCTCGATGAGCGTCGGGACGGTGGCCTTGACCGTCTTCCACACGCCGGTGAGGTTGACGTCGATCACGTCCTGCCACTGCTCCTCGGTCAGCTCCCAGGTGCGGCCGTAGTTCATGATCCCCGCGTTGGCCACGACGATGTCGAGCCGGCCCAGCTCGGCGACGCCGTCGCGGACGGCGGCCTCCAGCCCGGCCAGGTCGCGGACGTCGGCGTTCCGGGCCACGACGCGGCGGCCCTGCTCCTCGACGAGCTTGACGGTCTCGGCCAGGTCGGCCTCGGTGGCGGGCTCGTACTTGACGTACGTGCTCGGCGACCCGGCGATGTCGATCGCGATGATGTCCGCGCCCTCGGCGGCGAGCCGCACGGCCTCCGCCCGGCCCTGGCCCCTCGCGGCGCCGGTGATGAACGCCACCTTGCCCGCCAAACGCGCCATTACGTACCTCCACGGTGATCGACTCGACGGTCCCGTCATGATGGCACTCGATGCCAAAAGGGGCAAGGGTCCGGCTCCCGCCGCCGATCGGCGGGGAGCGGGACGTCCTTCCTGGCAGGCGGCGGCCGGCGGCGCGGGCATGGGCCGGCCGGACGAAGGGGGGCCCGGGCGCCGCGGCCGTGCCGCGCGGACGGCCCGGGCGGCGTCAGCGGTCGCGTTCGGGCAGCCGGACGGCGGTGGCCGGGTCGTGGGCGGCGCGCAGCTCGCGCTTGAGGATCTTGCCGGAGTGGTTGCGCGGGATCGCCTCGACGATCTCGTACCAGCGGGGGCACTTGAACGCGCCGAGCAGCTCCCGGCAGTGGGCGTCCAGCCCGGCGGGGGCGCCGCCGGGCTCGTGGCCGTCGCGGAGCACGACCAGGGCCTTGACGGCCTCGCCCCAGCGCCGGTCCGGGACGCCGACGACCGCGACGTCGGCGACCGCCGGATGCGCGGCCAGCACGCGCTCGACCTCGGCGGAGTAGACGTTCTCGCCACCGGTCTTGATCATGTCCTTGGCGCGGTCGACGAAGTAAAAGTAGCCGTCGGCGTCCTGGCGCAGCAGGTCGCCGGTGTGCAGCCACCCGTCGCGCAGGGCGGCGGCGGTGGCCTCGGGCAGGCCCGCGTACCCGGCCATCAGGGACGCGCCGCGCACCAGCAGCTCGCCGGTCCCGGTCGCGTCGGGCGCGTCGATCGCCAGGTCGAACGGCGGCAGCGGGCGGCCGACCGTGCCGGGCCGGGCCAGCTCGTCGTCCAGGGTGGTCACGGTGACGAAGTTCCCGGCCTCGGTCGAGCCGTACACGCCGCGGTAGCCGATGCCGAGATCGCGCAGCTCCTCCAGGGAGCGGGTCCGTTCGGTGGCGGCCATCCCGAACACCAGCCGCAGCGTCTCCGGGGCGGCCTCGGGGTGGCGCAGGGCGGCGCCGGTGCCGGCCGGGAAGATCGCGACGGTGACCCCGTGGCGGGCGATCACCGGCCAGACCTGCGCGGGGGCGGGGCCCGGCGGCAGGACGACCGTTCCGCCGGCCGCGAGGTGGCCGAGCGCCGTGCCGTACCCGGCGACGTGGAACAGCGGCAGCGCACCGAGCAGGCGGTCGTCGCCGGTGATCCCGAACGCCTGTACGGCGTTGGCCGCCGCCACGACCCAGCCGCGGTTGGTCAGCAGGCAGCCCTTCGGGCGTCCGGTCGTGCCGGAGGTGTAGAGCTGCATGACCGGCGCGTCCTCGGCCGGGCGGGGCGCGCCGGCGGCCGGGCCGGGGACGGCGGCCAGGGCCTCGTCCAGGTCCGGGCCGATGGTCCAGTACGCGCCGTCCAGCAGGCCGCTCTCGCGGGCCAGGCCCTCCAGCGCCGGATGGACGACCGCGTGCCGCGCCCCGGCGTCCTCGACCTGGAAGCGGATCTCGGCCGGGCCGAGCCGGACGTTCAGCGGGACGACCACCGCGCCCAGCCACGACGCCGCGAACGCGACCTCGACCGCCTCCGGCGCGTTGACGGTGAGCAGGGCGATCCGGTCGCCGGCGCCCACCCCGCCGGCGGCGAGCAGCCCGTGCCAACGCCCGGCCCGGTCGTGCAGCTCGGCGTACGAGCGGGTGCGGCCGCCCTCCCAGGCGAACGCGGTCCGGTCCGGCCAGAGCGTGGCGCCGCGATGGGCGAGATCACCGAGCAGCACGCCGCCATGTTGCCCGGATCACACTGCGCGGCGCAAGATGATCTCCCACCCTCGATGCCGAGGAGGCATCCGATGCCCCGCTCCTATGCCAGCGCCGTGCTCAACGCCCCGGCCGACGACGTGTGGTCCTACCTGCGCGACTTCGGCAACCTCGCCGACTGGATGCCGGGCGTGGAGACCGGCGTGATCGAGGACGGCGGCCCGGCCGACCGGGTCGGCTGCGTGCGGCGGCTGATCGGGCCCGGCCCCCGGCCGTTCCGCGAGCGGCTCACCTCCCTGGACGACGCCGAGCGGTCCTACGCCTACGAGATCCTGGAGTGCCCGCTGCCGGTGAGGTCCGCCCGCGCCCGGATCCGGGTCGCGCCGGTAACCGGCACCGGCCAGGCTTTCGTGGAGTGGCAGGCCGAGTTCTCCGCCGACGCCGGCGACGAGGAGGCGATGGAGAAGACCCTCACCCACGCCATCTACGCCACCGGCCTGGACGCCCTGCGCAGGCGCTTCGGCTGACCGGGGATCAGGCGAACCTCGGCGGCCGCTTCTCGCGGAGGGCCGCCACGCCCTCGCGCGCGTCCGGGCCGGTGAAGCCGAGGAACTCCAGCGCCAGCGAGGCGTCGAACGCCGGCTGCGCCACCCGCAGCCAGTGGTTGAGGGCGTGCTTGGTGTTGCGGATCGCCTCCGCCGACCCGCTCGCCAGCCGGCCCGCCACCTCCAGCGCGCGCTCGTGCACCGCGTCGTCGTCCACGCACAGGCTCACCAGGCCGATCCGCTCGGCCTCCTCGCCGGTCACCGCCTCGCACAGCAGCAGGTGGTACTTGGACTTGGCCATGCCGCACAGCAGCGGCCACACGATCGCGGCATGGTCGCCGGCGGCCACCCCGAGCCGGGTGTGGCCGTCGATGATCTTCGCGGAGCGGCCCGCGACCGAGATGTCGGCCAGCAGCGCCACCGCCAGGCCCGCCCCGACGGCCGGGCCCTGGATCGCGCTGACGACCGGCTTCGAGCACTCGATCACGTTCATGACGATGTCCCTGGCCTCGCGCATGATCCGGGAGCGGGCGGCCGGATCGTCCAGCATCCCCTCGATCATGGACAGGTCCCCGCCGGCCGAGAACGCCGTGCCCTCGCCGCGGATCAGGACCGCGCGCACCGCGTCGTCGGCGTCCACGTCCCGCCAGATCTCCGCCAGCTCGCGGTGCCCGGTCTCGTCCACCGCGTTGAGCCGCCCGGGCGCGCTGAGCGTGATCCGCAGGATCCCCGGCCCCGCCTCGTCGATCTTCAGCCGCTGGTACGCGCCGTACCGGGTCTCGCTCATGGGCCGTCCTTCCGGGTCGGTGCCGCGAATGCCGCGCGCAATCGTCGCACAGCGAAATCCATCGCCTCGACGCCGGTGTCGAACAGCTCCGGGAGCAGGAAGAACGAGTGCACCATGCCCGCGTACCGGCGCAGTTCCACCGGGACGCCGGCGGCCGCGAGCCGCCGCGCGTACGCCTCGCCCTCGTCGCGCAGCACGTCGCACTCGGCGGTGATGACGGTCGCGGGGGCCGCCCCGGCCAGGTCGGGCGCGCGCAGCGGCGCCAGCCGCGGGTCGGCGGGGTCGGCGCCGCCGCGGTACAGGTCCATGAACAGCGCCATCGAGTCCGCGTCCAGCCCGTACCCGGTGCCGTAGGCGGCGTAGCTGGGGGTGTCCATGGCCGTGTCGGTGACGGGGTAGACGAGCAGCTGGTGGGCGAGCCGCACGCCGCGCTCGCGGGCCGCCAGCGCCGTGACGGCGGCGAGGTTGCCGCCCGCGCTGTCGCCCGCGACGGCCACGTTCGCGGGGTCCACGCCGAAGCGGCCGGGGTCGCGGACGGCCGCGGCGGTCACCGCCCAGGCGTCGTCGGCGGCGGCCGGGAACGGGTGCTCGGGGGCCAGCCGGTAGTCGGCGCTCAGCACGGCGCAGCCGGCGCGCGCGGCGAACTCGCGGCAGGCGGCGTCGACGTTGCCGGGCCCGCCGACGACCCATCCCCCGCCGTGGAAGTAGACGAGCGCGGGCAGCGTCGCGCCCTCCTCGGGACGGTACAGGCGGACCGGCACGGGACCGCCCTCCCCCGGAACGGTCAGGTCCGCCACCTCCGCCAGCCCGCGGCGCGGCGCCGGGAGCGCCGAGCCGACCACGCGGCGCATGTCCTGGATCGACGGGTCGGGGCCCAGCAGATCGGTCCAGGCGCCGAGGAACTCCAGGAAACGCCGGGTCTGCGGGTGCACGGGCATGCGGCGGCCTCCGTCGGGGGCGGGGTGGACCTTCAGGTCATGATCTCCCCGCGTGATCGCCCGCGAACCGCCCGCCGGGCGGCCGGGCGCGGCCGCCGGTGCCCCGGCGGCGTCAGCGGCCGGCGGACTCGGCGACCAGCGCCTCGAACAGGCGGCGGTCGTCGCCCTCCTCCGGGTGCCACTGGACGCCGATCCCGAACCGGTGCCCCTGCAGCTCCACCGCCTCCACCACCTGGTCGGCGGCGTAGGCGACCGCGCTCAGCCCCTTGCCGAGCCGCTTGACGGCCTGGTGGTGGTAGGTCGGCACGTCCGCGCCGTCCCCCATGATCTTGCCGACCGCGCTGGTCGGGTTGATGTGCACCCGGTGCCGGCCGACCATCCCCACCGCCGGGGCGTGGTCCTCGTTCCCGACCTCCTGGGGCAGGTACTGGACGAGCGAGCCCCCGCGCGCCACGTTCAGCACCTGCATCCCCCGGCAGATGGCGAGGAACGGCAGGTCGGCCTCTATGGCGGCGCGCACCAGCGCCAGCTCGAACCGGTCGCGCTGCGGCTGCGGCGGCCCGGTCTCGGGATGCCGGTCGGCCCCGTACAGGTCGGGGTCGACGTCGCCGCCGCCGGCGATCACGAGCCCGTCCAGCCGCCGCACCAGCGCGTCCACGCCGCGCAGCCCGCCGGTCGGGGGCAGCATCACCGGCACGCCGCCCGCGCGCTCCACCGCCCGCGCGTACGGCGCGGGCAGCAGCGCGGCCTCGCGGACCCATACGCCCCAGCGTGCCGGCTCCAGGTAGGTGGTGATGCCGATGACCGGCGGGGAGCGGTCGGCGTCGCCGGGACCGCCCGGCGCCTGCCGGGTCGCCTCGCTCATGCTGGTGTCCCTCCCGTTGTGCGTACCACGGCCCGGTGCCCGTCGCCCGGCGTGGCGCGCCGTCTGCGTCGGGTCATCATGGCGCATGACCCGGGTTACGGACCGGCCCTCCCCCGTCCCCCGTCCTGTCCCTGACCCTGTTCAGGCCAGCTTGCCCTACCTTCCCGTTCCGCGACAGGTACCGCGGCGCCCGGCCGGGGGCGGCCGCGCGGGGGTGCGCGGCGACCGTGCGGGATCCGGCGGTAGAGAATCCTCCTCCACCGGAGGAAGGGCAGCGGAGATCACCGGGCATAACCGGCTAATCCCGGACAGCGCCTCGCGCCTGGGCGAATCGGAGGCGTTATCGAACGCCATTTCGACCATCCGCGACGATGATACCGAGGAGTATTCTTCCGCCGGAATACAGCAGCCGGTAACAGGAAATCAGCGTTCGATCACGCTCCGTATCGGTTCGTGCACGATGGCGCCGAACGGTTGAGACCAGGCACTTTGAGTGCGAGAATCTCAGCGAGCCGGACGTCCCCGCGCCGACGCACCCCCTGTCGGAGTCCGGCGACCATCGTCGGAATGGACCGGGGGGCGAACTCGCCTGATGTCCTTGGAACCCCGAATCATCAAAGAAAGCTTTACGCACCTGGAGCCGGTCGCCGATAAGGCGATCGCCTATTTCTACGGCCGTTTGTTCGCCCAGCATCCCCGGTTGCGGGCATTGTTCCCGCCCGCCATGGACGCGCAGCGCGACCGGCTCTTCCGCGCCCTGACCAAGATCGTCTGGAGCATGGACAGCCCCGACGCGCTGGCGGGCTACCTCGGCCGGCTGGGCCGCGACCACCGCAAGCTCGGCGTCCTGCCCGAGCACTACCCGGCCGTCGGCGACGCCCTCATCGCGACGCTGCGCGCGTACGGCGGGGACGGCTGGACGGCCGAGGCCGAGGCCGCCTGGACCGCGGGCTACCGGGCCGCGTCCGAGCTGATGATCGCCGCGGCCGAGCGGGACGCCGAGCAGGCGCCGCCCTGGTGGATCGCCGAAGTCGTCGCGCACGAGCGCCGCTCGTACGACCTGGCCGTGCTCACCCTGCGGCCGGGCCGGCCGCTGCCGTTCGACGCCGGCCAGTACGTCTCGGTCCAGGTCTCGCGCTGGCCGCGGGTCTGGCGGCCGTACTCGATCGCCAACGCGCCCCGGCCCGACGGCACGCTGCGGCTGCACGTGCGCGCCGTACCGGCCGGCTGGGTGAGCGGCACCCTGGTACGGCACACCCGCACCGGCGACACGCTGCTGCTCGGACCCGCGCTGGGCACCATGACCCTCGCCCCGGAGGCCGCCGGCCGCGACCTGCTCCTGATCGCCGGCGGCACCGGCCTGGCCCCGCTGCGCGCCCTCGCCGAGGACGCCCTGGCCGCCGACCCCGCGCGGCGCGTCCACCTGATGGTGGGCGCGCGGACCGAGCAGGACCTGTACGACACGGCCGGCCTGGCGCGGCTGGCGGTCGGCCACCCCGGGATGCGCACGACCACGCTGGTCGCCGACGGCGGCGCCCACACCACTCCGGCGGACGCGCTCGGCGACATCCCCGGCCTGGCCGAGCATGAGGTCTACGTGGCCGGGCCGGCCGAGATGATCAGATGCACGGTGGACGCGCTCCAGCGGCTCGACGTCCCCCCGCAGCGCATCCACCACGACCCGCTCGACGGCGAGTACTGCGCCTGACCCGCACCGCACGCGGACGGCACGGGCCGCTCAGCGGGCCGGCAGCCGGGCGCAGCGCCGGCAGGCGCGGGCCGAGCCCGCGACCAAGGCGTGCGACGCGGCGGTCAGCGCGCCGGCCAGCACCGTCAGCGGCCAGTTCCCGTACAGCGCCGCGGTCCCGGCGAGCCCGAGCGTGGCCACCGCCATCGCCAGCGCCGTGACCGTCCCGGCCCACGCGACCGCGATCGGCAGCCGGTCCGGCACCGGCAGCCGGCGCGCCAGCGCACCGGTCGCCGCCAGCGTCCCCGCCCCCGGCAGCGCCGCGGCCGCCGCCGCCCACAGCTGCCACTGCTGCTGGTGACCGGCGGTGCGGACCAGCAGCCAGCACCCGATCAGCAGCGGGATCGTGAGCGCGACCGCCCGCGCGGTGTGCCGCACCTGCGCGATGGTCAGCTCCCGCTGGCAGCCCGGCGCCAGCTCCGCGACGCTCCCGAACTCCCGCACCGCCAGCTCGGCGGCGCGCTCGTAGGGGACGCCCCTGCCCTCGTACGCGGCGACGGTGTCCTCCAGGCCGCCGCGCAGCTCCTCGACGAGCCGCTCCTTGGCCCGGGCCGGGCCGTGCAGCGCCGCCGACAGCGCCGCGACGTGCTCCTCGACCGGGCCGGCGGCGGTGGTCGCGGCCGTCACGCCGGGTGCCCCGGCGCCGGGTCGAGGACCGCCCCGATGACCGACGTGAACTCGTGCCACGCGTCCCGCTCGCCGGCCAGCGCGCGCCGCCCGGCGTCGGTGAGCTCGTAGCAGCGCCGGCGCCGCTCCCCCTCGGAGAGCCAGGCGCTGCGCAGCAGCCCGACCCGTTCCAGCCGGTTCAGCGCCGGATAGATCGTCCCCGTCTTCAGCTCCAGCGCCCCGCCGCTGCGCCGCTGCACGGCCGCGATGATCGCGTAGCCGTGCAGCGGGCCCGGTTCGAGCACGGCCAGCAGCAGGCCGTCCAGATGTCCGCGTACCGCGTCCGCCCTCATGAGTAGACAGCCTACACACCCGTGCTGTAGACAGACGACATATAGGCAACCAACATATCCGGAGATCTGGAGCCCGCCTTGACCAAGCTGCTGCTGTCCCTGCACGTCCTGGCCGCGATCGTGTTCATCGGGCCGATCACCGTGGCCGCGTCGCTGTTCCCCCGCTACGCCAAGGAGTCCGCCGGGGGCGTGGCGGCGTTCCTGCACCGGATCTGCTCCGGCTACGCCTTCGCCGGGCTCGCCGTTCCGATCCTCGGCTTCGCCACCGGCGCGGCGCTCGGCGTCCTCGGCGACCCCTGGCTGATCGCCTCGGTGATCCTCACCGGCGCCGCGGCGGCCGTCCTCGCCTTCGCCATCCTGCCCGGCCAGCAGCGGATGCTCGCGGCCGACGGGCCGGCCGCCGCCGCCACCGCCGGCCGGCTCGCCATGCTCACCGGCGTCTTCAACCTCCTGTGGGCGGTCGTCGTCGTCCTCATGATCGTCCGGCCCGGCTCGACCACCAGCGCCTGACCGGCCCCGCCGCTACCCGGTGGCGCGCTCGCGCAGGAAGTCCGCCGTCGCCGGGTCGGCCGGGTAGAACGACTCGATGGCCAGCTCCGCCACCGTGATGTCCACCGGCGTCCCGAACGTGGCGATCGTGCTGAAGAACGACAGCGTCCGGTCGCCGTACCGGATCCGCAGCGGGATCACCACCTCCTGGCCGGTCGGCGCCGTCGCCGCCTCCGGCCCCGGGAAGTCGCGCAGCTCGCGGTACAGCTGCGCCAGCGCGGCGTCGGCGGTCAGCGCCACGTGCCGCCGCACCCGGTCGATCATGTGCGCCCGCCACTCCCCCAGGTTGACGATGTTCCGCGCCATCCCGTCCGGATGCATGCTGAGCTTGAGCACGTTCAGCGGCGGCTCCAGCAGCTCCGGCGGCGCCCCCTCCATGAAGAACCCCGCGGCCTGGTTGGCGTCGATCAGGTTCCAGAACCGGTCGACGACCACCGCCGGGTACGGCTCGTGGCCTCGCAGGACCTGCCTCAGCGCGGCCCGTACCGAGTCCATCCGCGGCTCCTCGATCGGCGTCTCCGCGTAGACGGGCGCGTAGCCCGCCGAGACCAGCAGCAGGTTCCGGTCGCGCAGCGGCACCTCCAGGTGCTCGGCCAGGCGCAGCACCATGTCCCGGCTCGGCGCCGACCGTCCCGTCTCCACGAAGCTCAGATGGCGCGTGGACACCTCGGCTCCGGAGGCCAGCTCGAGCTGGCTGAGCCTGCGCCGCTGCCGCCATGCCCGCAGCTGGTCCCCCACGGGCCGTACATCGCCGAGCGAAGTGATCGTCATGGCCCGGAACGCTACCCGCGGCCATGTCATGCCCGCGATTACCTCACCGGTAATGACCGGCGCCCGTAGGTCCCGGCGCCCCGGCGGCCCGCCACGCACGTTCCGGCGGACATGACGTCCGAGGTAATGGCCTCGCGCCCATGGCGTGCGCCACGCTGGGCGCCATGACCGACGAGCTCATCGACGCCATGCCGTTCGCCCGCGCCCTCGGCATCGGGATCGACTCCGCCGCGCCCGGCGAGGTGACCGGCCGGCTGGCCTGGGCCGCGGACCGCTGCACGGCCGGCGGCGTCATGCACGGCGGCGCCCTGATGGCCCTCGCCGACACCCTGGGCGCCGCCTGCGCCTACCTCAACCTCCCGGACGGCGCGTCCACCACCACGCTGGAGTCCAAGACCAACTTCATGCGCGGCGTCCGCGACGGCGAGGTCCGCGGCGTCGCCCGTCCCCTGCACACCGGCCGCCGCTTCATCGTCGTCCAGACGGACCTGTACGACGCCGAGGACCGCCGCGTCGCCCAGGTCACCCAGACCCAGGCCGTCCTCCACGGCTGACGCCTTTACGTTGTAGATCACTAATCGGGAACGTGCTCGCCGAAGAACGCGAAGATCCGCTCCCAGCCGTCGGCGGCGTTCTCCCGGCCCTTCCCGTGCCCGAGGACGATCTTCGAGACGGCGCCCAGCGGCGCCGGCAGCCGCGACCCGGTCAGGAAGCTGTGGCCCGCGCCCGGATACTCCTTCACATCGTGCGGCACGCCCAGCTCGTCCAGCGCGCGCTCGATCCTGCCGGCCGCCCCCCGCAGCGAACGGTCGAGGCCTCCATAGGCGGCCACGATCGGGCATGCGCCGTCCAGCACCTCCGCCAGATCACCCCGTGGCAGGATGCCGTAGTTCACCGACGCGGCCTGGAAGCCGTACCTGGCCGCCGCCACCAGCGCGAAGCCCCCGCCCATGCAGAAGCCGATGAGCCCGACCCGGCCGGTGCAGTCGTCCCTCCCGGCCAGCCACGTCCGGGCGCCCTCGATGTGGTCGAAGATCGGCCCCTTGCGCGCCATCATCTGCCGCATCGCGCTCCGCACGCACCGCAGCCAGGGCGCGCCACCGTAGAAGTCCGGCAGGACCGCCAGGTACCCGTTCGCCGCGAAGCGGTCGGCCTGCTCGCGCATGTCGGCGGTGGGGCCGGTGGCCTCGAAGACCACCACCACGGCGGGCCAGGGCCCCTCCCCCTCGGGCACGGCCAGGTAGGCGGGCAGTCCAGGCGCGATCATGACATCAGGCATGCGCCCCAACCTCCCGCACCCGCCCCCGCACGCCCAGACCCAAATCCCCCGAACCCCGTGACGCTCGTCTCAGCTCCCCGCGCCGACGACGACCGGCTTGCCACCCCTGCGAACCAGAAGCAGCGCGTCGTCGATGACGGCGGAGTGAACGCTCCCGCGGTATCCCTCGAGTCCGTCATGGAAGCCCTCAGCGTTCCAATAACGGCTCGGCTGATGACGACCATGGTTGACCAGCGGCCTGTTGCGCCTGGCGACGAGAGAGACTACGTAACAGACCCGCCGGTTGCGGAACCGCTGCCCGCCCGGCATGACGCGTTCGACCCCCACGCGGTCGTCGAGACGTATGTTCGCGCTCAGCCCGGCCTTGATCGCCAGCACCTGCAAGGCGTCGGCGAGCGCCGGGGAGGCCGTGTAGATGACGCGATGCCCGTTCCCCCGATGGGTGGTGCCGTCACCCTCGACCATCGCGTCCAGGAGTGACCGGGCGAGGTCCGCCGACCAGAAGCCGACGATATCGGGCATCACCTTGTCGTGAGAGTGCCCCAGTGTTGCGAGCAGATCGCGAAGTGACGTGCATTGGGTGCGTACGGAGCCGTCACCGGATGTCGGTATGTACGCGGGCAATCCCAGAGCACGAACGGTCGCGGCCATCTTGTCCAGCAGAGGCCCACGGTTCTGGGCGAGCACGATCACATGCCCGTTGACGGAGCCTTCTGCGAGATAATAACCGAGAAAGCGGGCGAAATGATGGGCAGGGAAGACCGCTTCCGGGTAGTACCGGACGCAGTGGGCACCATTGTCCGATCGCACCCAGTGCCGGCTCGCCGCAGGCGTGACCACGTCAGCGTCGGACCCGGCGAGCCATCGAGCCGTCTTCTGGTACCGGACCCGCTTGTGTAGAACCGCGTCGGCCCGCTCGAGAGCGTACGGCTGCTCTCCCCTGCGCGCCGCTCGGGTGTCCGCACGCTGGATCCACAGGGGGTGGGCGGGTGTCACCAGCAGGTCGATCTGCTCCGAGCGGACCCGGTACATGGGGCCGTCGTACCGCACATGCGAGACCTCGACCGCCGTCCGATAAGTCAACTCACCTGATACGGGATGGACCGTCCCGAACATCTCGTTTCCCGCGATATTCGGCCACGGAATCCAACCCGCATCGGTCAGGACATCGGTTCCGTCGTCATATCCCATGATCACCTGCTCCCGCCTTTCAGGTGTCGGCGGGTTCACGATGTCACGGGGCACTGACGCTCTAAGGGCACACCCTGCCATTGGCCTCGAAGGCGGCGTGGGTCAGCGGCATGAGCGCGGCCCACTGCTCTTCCATCTGCTCGGCGACCATCTCGATCTCCCTTTGCGGGAACGACGGGAACGTGGAGTCCTCCCGCTTTACCCGCAATGACAGGAAGTTCATCAGGGCGCGGGCGTTGCAGGTGGCGTACATCGACGAATAGAGGCCGACCGGCAGCACAGTGCGTGCGACTTCGCGCGCGATCCCCGCCTCCAGCATCTCGCTGTAGGCGCGGTAGGCCTGCCTGTAGCTCTCCTTGGTGGCCTCCGTGACCAGCTTGTGCTGCTCGGGTGTGCCGTCGACGAAGACGTACTTGCCGGGACGCCCCTCCTGAACGAGCTTGCGGTCCGCCCCCGGGACGTAGAAGACCGGCTCGAGCCGGCGGTAGCGACCGCTCTCCTCGTTGTACGAGAAGGTGCGGTGGCGCATGAACTCCCGGAAGACGAAGATCGGGGCCTTCACGTAGAAGGTCATGGAGGAGTGCTCGAACGGGGTGCCGTGCCGGTCCCGCATCAGGAAATTGATCAGTCCCTTGGAGCGCTCCGGGTCGGCTTCGATCTCCGCCAGCGAGCTCTCGCCCTTGGTCGACACGCGAGCCGCCCACAGCACATCCGCGTCCGACGCGGCCGACTTGATCAGCTCCACCACCACGTCACTGCGGAACTCGATGTCCCCGTCCACGACCGGTCCTCCTCTTCACCGCCTGAACCGCCCCGGCAACTGTAGTCCCGCCGGGGGACACCTCGGATCATGTCAGGGGTGAGGCGGGGTTTCGGTGGTGTCCGGGATGGCGCAGACTGGGGGGATCCGGGTGTTGAGGGAGGTCATCGGGGTGGGGAACGGGTCGTGACGGAGCTCAAGGTGCTGGGGGCCTGCCCGCTGGACTGCCCGGACGGGTGCTCGTGGGTGGTGACCGTACGGGACGGTGAGGCGGTCGGCCTCCGGGGCAATCCGGACCACCCGTACACGCGCGGTGCCCTGTGCACCAAGGTCAACCGGTGGATCGAGCATTCGAAGCAGGACGACCGGATCCTGTACCCGCTGCGCAGGACGGGGGCCAAGGGCGAGGGCCGGTTCGAGCGGATCTCCTGGGACGAGGCGCTGGCGGAGATCTCCGGGCGGCTGCGGGCGGTGATCGACGAGCACGGCGGAGAGGCGATCTGGCCGTACTGGGGGACCGGGACGCTCGGCTACATCCAGGGGCTGGAGGGCGGTGCGGGGCGCCGGTTCTTCAACGTGCTGGGCGCGTCGCGGCACCTCGCCAACATCTGCTCGGCGGCGGGGACGGCCGGGGCCTGGCACACGCTGGGCTCGTCGGGCGGCATGGACCCCGAGGACCTGCGGCACGCCCGCCTTGTCATCCTGTGGGGCACCAATCCCCTGACCAGCGGCCACCACGTGTGGAAGTTCGTGCAGGAGGCGCGCCGGAAGGGCGCGCACGTCGTCGCGATCGACCCCGTGCTGACCCGGACGGCGAAGCAGGCCGACGAGCATCTGGCGCCCTTGCCGGGCACGGACGCGGCGCTGGCCCTGGGGCTGCTGAACGTGGTCGTGCGGCTCGGGGCGCAGGACGAGGATTTCCTGCGGCGGCACACGCTGGGCTGGGAGGAGTTCCGGGCGCGCGTCGAGACGTTCACGCCGGCGCGGGTGGCGGAGATCACCGGGGTGCCGGAGGAGCGGATCGTCGCGCTGGGCGAGCGGGTCGCGCGGACGCGGCCGACCGCGATCCGGGCCACGCAGGGGCTGCAGCGGCACTCGGGCGGCGCGATGACGCTGCGGACGCTGGCCGCGTTCCCCGCGGTGACCGGTGACTGGGGCCTGCTGGGCGGCGGGCTGGCGACGTCGACGTCGGGGCACGTCCCGCTGGACCGGGCGGCGCTGTTCCGCGACGACCTGCGGCCGGGGCCGCTGCGGTCGCTGTCGATGAGCCGGATCGGGGAGGGGCTGCTGGAGGCCGATCCGCCGGTGCACGCGCTGTTCGTGATCGCGGCCAACCCGGTGGGCAGCGGCCCGCACCAGAGCAAGGTCCGGGCGGGGCTGGCGCGCGAGGACCTGTTCACGGTGGTGCTGGAGCAGTTCCCCACGGACACGACGGACTACGCCGACATCGTGCTGCCGGCGACGATGCAGCACGAGCACGCGGACCTGCACGACGGGTACGGCCACCTGTACCTGGCGTGGAACGAGCCCGCGGTCGAGCCGCCCGGCGAGTGCCTGCCGACGACGGAGACGTTCCGGCGGCTGGCCCGCGCGATGGGGCTGTCGGAGCCGGCGCTGTACGAGTCCGACGAGCGGCTGGCGGAGCAGGCGCTGGCGTCCGGGCACCCGTTCCTGGAGGGGATCACGCTGGAGCGCCTGAAGAAGGACGGGTTCGCCCGGCTGTCGGTGCCCGATCCGTTCCTTCCGTACGCCGACGGGTTCCCGACGCTGTCGGGGCGGCTGGAGTTCGTGTCGCGGTGGGCCGGGGACGCGGGGCAGGACCCGCTGGCGGGGTACACGCCGCCGTTCGAGGTCGCCGACCCGGAGCGGGAGAAGCGGTACCCCCTCGCGCTGATCTCGGCGGCCTCGCACCACTTCCTCAACACGGTCTTCGGCAGCAACGAGGAGCTGCGGAGGCGGTCGGGAGGCGGGCCGGAGCTGCGGATGCATCCCGAGGACGCGCGCGAGCGGGGGCTGGAGAGCGGCCGCCGGGTGAGGGTCGGCAACGACCGCGGCGCGTTCGAGGCGGTCCTGGAGGTGACCGCGCAGGTCCGGCCGGGGGTGGTCGCCACGACCAAGGGTCACTGGGCCAAGTTCTCCGGCGGCGCCAACGCCAACGCGGTCGTCGACGAGCGCGACACCGACCTGGGCGGCGGGCCGGTGTTCCACGACACCCGCGTCGAGGTGGAACCGGCGGGCTGAGCGGCCCGTCAAGGGAGCATGAAGATCAGTACCGCGCTCGACCGGGCACGGAAGTACGAGCGGCGGGGCGAGTCCGCGGAGGCGGCGGCGGGCTACGCGGAGGCGGCCGGGGCGCTGGAGGCGCGCGGCGATCTCGCCTCCGCCGTGGCGGTGCGGGCCAGGCAGGCGCGGGCGCTGGCGGACGCGGGCCGGGTCCGCGACGCCCTGCGGATCCTGGACGCCGCCGAGCGCGCGGCCGCCGGCCTCCCGGACGCCGGCGGGCTGCGGGCCGTGCTGGACGGGCAGGCCGCGCACGTCCTGGAGGGCGCGGGCCGGGTGAAGGAGGCGCGCGGCCGGGCGCTGGCGGCGCTGGACGGGTTCCGCGCCCTCGGGGACGGCCGGCGCGCCGGCCGGGTCGCGGTGCACGCGGCGCGGCTCGCGGTCCGGGAGAGCGGGCCCCGCGCGGCCGTCCCGGCGCTGCGCGAGCTGCTGGCCGTGCTCGCCCCGGACGGCGAGGCGCACCGGCGGGTGGCGGCGCTTCTGGAGGAGGCGGAGCGGCGCCCGGACCGCGACCACGACGTCGTCGTGACGCATCCCGGCGCCGCGCCGTGGGGACGGCTCGCCGCCGCGCTGGCGGTCGGCGCGCACCTGGCGGTCGGCAACGGTGCCGCCTGGAACCTGCCGGACGGCCGCGACGAGGATCCCGCCGGCGTCCGCGAGCGGCTGGCCCAGAGCTGGGGCGTCACGGACGCGGAGGGCTGGCGCGAGCAGATCGACGCGCTGCTCCACGCGGAGAACAGCGACCCGGCGATCCAGGCCGTGCTCGACCTGCGGCGGCCCGAGCAGGACGAGTACGCCTGGCAGGACGCCATCACGGCCTGGTGCAGCGGCGAGGACATCGCCGACGAGACCGCCCGGGAGCTGGTCGGCCTGTCGACGCTGATCCTGAGGTACGAGGCGCGCTTCCGCGCCGACGGTCTGCTGGGCCCCGGCGACCGGGTGGCCACCGTGTCGGGGTACGACTACGGCCGCGCGGTCAACATGGCCCGCTGGGGCCGCAACGCCGGCTTCTGCGACGCCGCGACCGCCGAGGAATGCGTGCTGCGCGCCGGCGACCTGGCCCGCCGGTCGTACGGGTCGTGGGAGGAGTTCTCCGCCGGCTACACCCTGGGCCGCCTGCTGCGCTTCGACGAGGGCGAGTTCGGCACCTGGTACGACCGCTCGATCGCGGCCCACCGGATCCTCACCGGCGCCCCGGACAGCCCTTGGCGCACCCTGGCCTGGGGCTGACTCCGGGGCACGCGGTGCCGGCGGACGCTACACCGAGCCGGTGGTCACGTGGCGTCGATCTCGGCGAGGATCGCGTTCTTGGCGTCCGCGTCGAGGCTGGAGGCGGTCACGGCGTTGCGGGCCAGGGCGGCCAGTTCGGCGCGGCCCAGCCCGAAGACGTCGGCGGCGACGCGGTACTCGCCGGTCAGGGTGGTGTCGAACATGGGCGGGTCGTCGCTGTTGAGCGTGACGAACAGGCCCTCGTCCAGCATCCGCGGCAGCGGGTGGGCGGCGATGTCGGGGATCTGGCCGGTGCAGACGTTGGAGGTGGGGCACACCTCCAGGGGGATCTGCGTCTCGCGCAGGTGCGCGACGAGGCGCGGGTCCTGGACGCAGGACAGGCCGTGGCCGATGCGCTCGGCGCCCAGCCCCTCGACGACCTCCCAGATCGTCTCCGGGCCGGTCATCTCGCCGGCGTGCGGGAGGCTGCGCAGGCCGGCGGCGCGGGCGGCGCGGAACGCGTCCCGGATGGCCTCCGTGTGGCCGGCGCGGGCCTGCTCGACGCCCGCCAGGCCGAAGCCGACGAGGTTCTCGGGCGGGTGGTTCAGCGCCTGGTCGAGGGTGCCGCCGATGAAGTCGCCGGGAAGGTCGGCCGGGATGTCGAAGATGTAGGCCATCCGGACGCCGTACCGCTCGCGCGCCTGCCGGGCGGCGATGTCGAGCGCCTCGGTGACGGCGGCGGGCGGCATGCCGACCAGCCGGTGGGCGTGCGGGGTGACGGTCAGCTCGGCGTACCGGACGTTCTGCGCGGCCAGGTCGCGGGCGACGCCGAGCACGAGGGTGGCGACGTCCTCGGGGTCGCGGACGAGGGAGTTGACCGCCATGTAGACCTCGGCGAAGTGCGGGAAGTCGCGGAAGGCGTAGAAGTCCCGCAGCTCCCGCTCGCCGGTCGGGACGGTCCCGTCGGGGTGGCGCCGGGCCAGTTCGAGGACGGTGGGAACGGACGCCGAGCCCACCAGGTGGACGTGGAGCTCGACTTTCGGAAGGGCGTCGATGAACGCGTGGAGATCGGACACGGCGGCGACGCTAACAGCGGTTCCGCCGCCGGCGGCAGGGAATACCGCGCTATTTGACACAAGAATGTCAGAATGGGCGCATGCGCGCGTCCCGGCTGATCTCTCTGGTCCTCCTGCTGCAGTCGCGGGAGACGATGACCGCCGCCGAGCTGGCCCGCGAGCTGGAGGTCTCCGAGCGGACGGTCTACCGGGACGTCGAGGCGCTGTCGGCGGCGGGCGTCCCGGTGTACGCCGAGCAGGGCCGCAACGGCGGCTACCGGCTCGTCGGCGGGTACCGCACCCGGCTCACCGGGCTCAGCCGCGAGGAGGCCGAGGCGCTCTTCCTGTCCGGGCTGCCGGGACCGGCCGCGGACATGGGGCTGGCCGACGCGGTAGCGGCGGCGGAGCTGAAGGTCCTGGCCGCGCTCCCGCCCACGCTGCGGGACGCCCCCGTCCGGGCCGGCGGGCGCTTCCACCTGGACGCGCCGGGCTGGTTCGGCGAGTCCGGCCCGCCGCCGCTGCTGCGGGAGCTGGCCCGCGCGGTGTGGCAGGACGAGGTCGTCCGGCTGCGCTACCGCAGGGACCGCGAGGTGACGCGCACGGTCGAGCCGTACGGGCTGGTGCTGAAGAACGGCACCTGGTACCTGGTCGCCCGCGTCGGCGAGGGGCACCGCACGTACCGCGTCGACCGGATCGCCGGGCTGGAGCCGACCGGCGGGACGTTCGAGCGGGACGAGGGGTTCGACCTGCCCGGCCACTGGGCCGGGCAGGCCGAGTCGTTCCTGCGGGCGATGCTGCGCGAGGAGGTCACCGTCCGGCTGAGCCCGGCCGGGCTGCGCGCGCTGCGGTACGCGGTGGAGCCGTACGCGGCCCGGCGGGCGCGGGAGGAGGCGGGCGAGCCGGACGCCGACGGCTGGGTCGTCACCCGGCTGCCGGTCGAGTCGCCGGAGGTCGCCGAGCACGAGCTGATGCGCCTCGGCGCGGACGTCGAGGTCCTGGAGCCGCCGGAGCTGCGCGCCCGGATGGCCGGGAACGCCGCCCGGCTCGCCGCGCTCTACCGGTAGCCGGTGACGTCGGCGGGCTTGCCGGCCCCCTGCACCTCGGCGATGTAGCGCCAGGCGTCCGGCCGGCTGCCGTCGGTGTCGGTGAACCCGTACTCCTGGGCGAGTCCCCCGCTGGACAGCGACTTCCCGTTCCACCGGTGCCGGTCGGGGTCGGCGGCCAGGGCGGCGGCGGCGCGGCCGACGTACGCCGGCGACTCGGAGATCGCGAAGTGCTCGTCCACGCGGGTGCCGTCGCGCCAGGTGTCCTCGGTGACGCCGAAGTGCTCCAGCATCGCCTCCGACCGCAGCCAGCCGGGGGTGAGCGACACGGCGGTGCAGCCGTACGGCCCGATCTCCTCCGAGAGGGCGAGGCCCATCCGGATCACGGCCCATTTGCACAGGTCGTAGAAGTAGCCGGTCTCCTTGCGGTACGCGGCGTTGCTCTCGGCGGTGCCGTCGGTCACCTCGATCGCCAGCCCGCCCGGGTTCCTGATCAGGAGCGGCAGCGCCTTGTGCGCGGTGATGGCGTGCGCGTCGATCGACAGCCGGAACATCCGCAGGCCCTCGTCCAGCGGCAGGTCCCAGAACCGCGTGCCGAACCTGACGAGGTGGTCGGCGCCCCAGATGTCGTTCACCAGGACGTCCAGCCGGCCGTGGCCGGCGTCGATCCGCTCGACCAGCCGGTCCACCTGCGCGGGGTCGAGGTGGTCGGTGGGCACGGCGATCCCCTCGCCGCCGGCCGCGGTGACCAGTTCGGCGGTCTCCTCGATGGTCTCGGGACGGCCGATCTCCGAGCGCCGCCCGCGGGTGGTGCGCCCGGTGGCGTAGACGGTGGCGCCCGCGGCGCCGAGCTGCACGGCGATGCCGCGGCCGGCGCCGCGGGTGGCCCCCGCGACCAGGGCGACCCGCCCGGCCAGCGGGCGGTCCCGCCCGGCCCGTCCGGTCGTTCCGGTGCTCTTCTGCTCGTTCATGGGAACGATGCTGGCACCGAAACCTGACAGGGAACGTCAGGGTTTCGCCGCGTTTCGGACGGACCCTTCCGGACGCATGGCGCCCGCCCGGGCGGCTGCCCGGGCGGGGAGGTCCATGCGGCGCGGACGGTCAGGGGCTGAAGATGCTGTAGCCGCCCGGGCCGACCAGGAAGCCGAGAACGATCAGGACGATGCCGAAGATCAGCTCCCGGCGGGCGATGATGACATAGATACCCGCGATGATCAGGACCACCGCGATCAACCACAGCAAGGTAATCATGGTCGCGGGGTCCCCCGCCCCGCGACCGACAAACCGCCACACAGTTCTGGATGTCCGAAATTACGGATAAATTACACTTGTTCCACTCGGCAGAGCCGCAGCGCGTTGGCCACGATCCGGTGGCCCGACCGCCCCGCCGCGGTGAGGATCGACTCCGGATGGAACTGCACCGCCCAGCGGCGCCGCCGCGGGTCCTCGATCGCCATGACGACGTCCCCGGTCAGCGCGGTGACCTGGAAGCCCTTCACCCGGTCGGGCGTGGCGTGCAGCGAGTGGTAGCGGGCCGCGGTGAACTCGTCCGGCAGCCCCTCCAGCAGCGCGCCGCCCGCCGCGACCTTCACCCGTCCCGGCTTGCCGTGCGACGGCTCGGGCAGCAGCGCCAGCTCGCCGCCCGCGTGCTCGACCATCGCCTGCAGCCCCAGGCAGACCCCGAACGCGGGCAGCCCCCGCTCGTCGAGGGCGTCCAGCAGCGCCCCGGTGGCGAAGTCCTCGGGACGGCCCGGGCCCGGCGACAGGACGACCAGGTCGGGGGCGTGCTCGTCCAGCATCCCCACCGGGAAGCCGTGCCGCAGCGTGACCACCTCCGCGCCCTCCTGGCGGAAGTAGTCGGCGAGGGTGTTGACGAAGGAGTCCTCGTGGTCGACGACCAGGACCTTCAGCCCCTCCCCGGCGCGCCCGGCCGCCGGCTCCGCACCGGCCCCGGCCTCCTCCGCCCCGGCCTGCGACTCCGCCAGCGCCCGCAGCAGCGCGCTCGCCTTGAGGTGCGTCTCGCGCTCCTCCTCGTCGGGGTCGGAGTCGTACAGCAGCGTGGCCCCGGCCCGCACGGTCGCGATCCCGTCCCGGATCTGCGCGGTGCGGAGCGTCAGCCCGGTGTTCATCGACCCGTCGAACCCGACGCAGCCGACGGCACCGCCGTACCAGCGGCGCGGCGAGTCCTCGTGGTCCTCGATGAACTGCATCGCCCACGTCTTGGGCGCGCCGGTCACCGTCACCGCCCACATGTGGGTGAGGAAGGCGTCCAGCGCGTCGAAGCCCGGCCGCAGCCGCCCCTCGATGTGGTCCACGGTGTGGATCAGCCGCGAGTACAGCTCGATCTGCCGCCGCCCCAGCACCTTCACGCTGCCCGGGACGCAGATCCGCGACTTGTCGTTGCGGTCGACGTCGGTGCACATCGTCAGCTCGGACTCGTCCTTGGCCGACGACAGGATCGCGCGGATCTGCTCCGCGTCCTCCAGTGCGTCCTCGCCGCGCCGGATCGTGCCCGCGATCGGGCAGGTCTCCACCCGGTCGCCGCTCACCCGGACGAACATCTCCGGCGAGGCGCCGACCAGGTACTCGCCGTCGCCCAGGTTGAACAGGAACTCGTACGGGGCCGGGTTGGTCTCCCGCAGCCGCTCGAAGAACGCCGCCGGGGACTCGCACCGCCCGTACATGGCGTGGCCCGGCGTCACCTCGAACAGGTCGCCGCGGATGAACTTGTCCTTGGCGTCCCGCACCATCTGCGCGTACACGCCCGGCACCGGCTGGGGCGGCGGTTCGGCCGCGGCCGGGACGGGCGTCGGCTCGGTCTCGCGCGGCAGCCCGGCGGTGCTCGCGCCGCCGACCTCGAAGTCGTAGGACATCCGGTGCGAGGTCTCCCGCTTCCGGTCGACCACGATCATCTCGTCGGCCAGGTGCAGCACGAGGTCGCGCTGGTCCGCCGGGCGCTCCAGCCGGGTGCGCAGCGGCTCGAACTGCAGCGACAGGTCGTACCCGAACGCGCCGTACAGGCCGAGGTGCGGGTCGTCGCAGCGGAACAGGTCGATGATCGCGCGCAGCGCGGTGAACACGGTCGGCTGCCGGCTGCGCTCCTCCTCGGCGAAGAACTCCGCGGACGGCGGGACGAAGACCTCGATCCCGCCCTCGTCCTCGGAGCGGACCTCGCCGGCGCCGCGCAGCACCGGCGCGATCGCGGCCAGCACGATCCGGCCGCGGCCGTTCAGCGCCCGCGCGGCGACCGTGCGGCCGCGCGCGACGATCTCCAGGCAGGGGTCGATATAGGCCATGTGCCAGCGGCTGTAGCGGCCGGGGTACTCCATGCCGGAGCTCAGCACGCCGCCTCGCCGCTCCCCCACGGCGGCGACGAGGGCGTTCAGCACGTCGGACTTGCGCTCGGAGTCGACCGGCGTCGCCGTGCGGATGACCCGCACGCCCCCGGCGGTCACGAACTCGCTGGTCTGCGATTGTTCTGGGACGGTCTCCACCGCGGTGGCCCCTCGTGATCGAGCCCTGCACCCCCGGCCGAAACGCGAGACGACCGCCGGGTGAGGGCGGTCGCCTGGATTTCGGAAATGCACGAACCGGCGCCGCCTAGCGGCGCCACCACCACTGGAAGGCCCGGGGCTCGGTTCGCATGGGAGGAGCCTACCCGCCCGCGCGGCCCCCGGTCGAGCGACGCCCCGGTGGAACGATCCAGCCAAGTCGTGCCGCACCCGAGATGATCCCGTGACCGGCCCCGGGGTAGGCTCACCCGGTTTCACTTCCGCCCCGGGGACCTCCGCCGACTCGCGCACCTCCCGGGGCGGAGATCCGCTCCCGCCCGACGAGGAGGACCCTTGGCCTCGAAAGCGGCCGGCACCCCGGCCAAGAACCCGCCCCCCGCGGAGGCCCCGCGCTCCGACCGCAGCCACTGGAACTGGCTGCTGATCATCCCCGTGGTGCTCCCCTTGCTGACGTTCGTCTTCAACAGCGACGCGCCCCGCGTCGCGGGTTTCCCCGCCTTCTACTGGATCCAGTTCCTCTTCATCCCGGTGGGCGTGACCTGCACGGTGATCGTCTACCGGATGACCAGGAGGCGGGGCTGACATGAGCACCGAGCACCTCACCGAGATGATCATATTCGCCCTGCTGTTCCTGCTGGTGAGCGGCATGGGCTTCGTGGCGGCCCGGTGGCGCCGGCCGGCCACGATGGACAGCCTGGACGAGTGGGGCCTGGGCGGCCGCAACTTCGGCAGCTGGATCACCTGGTTCCTGATCGGCGGCGACCTCTACACCGCCTACACCTTCGTCGCCGTCCCCGCGCTGGTCTTCGGCGCGGGCGCGGCCGGCTTCTACGCGGTGCCGTACACCATCGTGGTCTACCCGCTGGTGTTCCTGGTGCTGATCCGGCTCTGGTCGGTGTCGCACGTGCACGGCTTCGTGACGCCCGCCGACTTCGTGCGCGCCCGGTTCGGCTCGCCCACGCTGGCGCTGGCCGTGGCGGTCACCGGGATCGTCGCGACGATGCCGTACATCGCGCTGCAGCTGGTCGGCATCGAGGCGGTGCTGAAGGCGATGGGGGTGACCGGCCACCTGCCGATCGTCATCGCGTTCGCCATCCTGGCCGCCTACACCTACCAGTCGGGGCTGCGGGCGCCGGCGCTGATCGCCTTCGTCAAGGACATCCTGATCTACCTGGTGATCATCGTCGCGGTGCTGTACATCCCGAGCAAGCTCGGCGGCTGGGGGAACATCTTCGACTCGGCGCAGGCCAAGTTCGACAAGACCCCCGCGCCGTCCGACGGGATCCTGCTGGACGGCACCAACCAGCTCAACTACGCCATGCTCGCGCTGGGCTCGGCGCTGGCGCTGTTCCTCTACCCGCACAGCATCACCGGCGTGCTGGCCAGCAAGAACCGCGACGTGATCAAGCGCAACATGTCGGCGCTGCCGGCCTACAGCTTCGTGCTCGGCCTGATCGCGCTGCTGGGCTTCATGGCGATCGCGGCCGGCGTCACGCCGATCACGACGGACGGGAAGGCCGACACCAACACCGTGGTGCCGGTGCTGTTCGACCAGATGTTCCCGAGCTGGTTCGCCGGCGTCGCGTACGCGGCGATCGGCATCGGCGCGCTGGTCCCGGCGGCGATCATGTCGATCGCGGCGGCGAACCTGTTCACCCGCAACATCTACAAGGAGTACCTGAAGAAGGACGCCACCGAGAAGCAGGAGGCCACGGTCAGCAAGCTGGTCTCGCTGGTCGTCAAGGTCGGTGCGGTGGCCTGCATCCTGCTGCTGGACCCCGAGTTCTCCATCGACCTGCAGCTGATCGGCGGCGTGATCATCCTGCAGACGCTGCCGGCGGTCGCGCTCGGCCTGGTCACCCGCTGGTTCCACCGCGGCGCGCTGATCGCCGGCTGGGCCGCGGGGCTGGCCGCCGGGCTGTGGATGCTCTACCAGATCCCCAACCCGGCCAAGGGCAAGGAGCACTTCGGCGGCTCCGCGTACAGCCTGGGCGAGCTGGGGCTGGACACCAAGATGACGGTGTACGTGGGCGTGCTCGCGCTCGCCGTCAACCTGGTGGTCGCGGTCGCCGGCACGGTCGTGTGCCGCGCCGCGAAGCTGGCCGACGGCAAGGACGCCACCCGGGAGTCGGACTACACGGCCGACGCCGGCGACCCGAAGGTCAAGGAGCTGGAGCTGTCCTCCTCGACCTGACCGGCGCACCGCCGACGCTCGTCACCAGGGCGCGGCCGCCCCGCACGCGCAGTGCGGGACGTCCG
>NZ_JBEZWH010000082.1:0-33847 GCF_040703975.1 Spirillospora sp. NPDC029432 | reverse complement strand
GCCCGGCGCCGGGGGCGCCGCCGAGGCCGACCACGGTGACCCGCGCGTCGATCTCGGTGGCGGCCTGGGCGTGCGCGGCGATGACGGCGGCGACCTGGTCGGCGGTCAGCGCGCTGGACAGCTCGGCCGCCAGCCGCTGCAGCCGGGCCGCCCGGCCCGCCGCCCGCTCCACCTTGGCGCGGGCGGCGCGCTCGATGCCCAGGAGCCGGGCGTAGTCGAGATGCAGCCCGAGCCGGCGCGCCAGCTCCTCCACCAGGTAGTCGTCCTCGGCGCTGAACGGCGGCCGGGCGGCGGCGCGGCGCATCCGCAGCGTGCCGATGAGCCGGCCGCCGGCCACCAGCGGCGCCGAGGAGACCCTGTCCCGGCCGGTGCGCGGCCGGACCGGGCCGGGCTCGTCGGGTGCGGCGGGCCCCGCCGGGTCGGCGCGGCCCCAGGCCTCCTCCAGCCAGGACTGCACGGCGGACTCGTCCAGCGCGCCCGCGCCGGCCGGCCGGGTCGAGTCGGCCAGCACCAGCGGGCGGGCCGCGGAGGCGCGGCCCGCGGCGCCGGTCGGCCCGGGGGCGGGCGGCTCGATCGCGCAGAGGTCGGCGAACCCGGGCACCAGGAGCTGGCCCGCCAGCCGCAGCCGCGCGGTCAGCGACGGCGAGGTGTCGAGCGCGGTCGCGACGTCGGCGAGCAGCCGCTGCCGCTCGTGGTCGCGGCGGAAGCCGGTGATGTCGATGCTGGTGCCGAAGTAGCCGGCGAACTCCCCGTCCGCGTCGTAGCACGGGAAACCGTGCAGGAGCACCCAGCCGTAGCCGCCGCCGGGCCGCCGCAGGCGGTACTGCAGCTCGAACGGGCGCCGCTCGGCCTCGGCGTCGCGGTAGGAGGCCACGCAGCGCTCGCGGTCCTCGGGGTGGACCGCCGCCGACCAGCCGCCGGTCAGGTCCCACTGGTCGACCGGCCCCAGCACGCCGATGCGGTGCTCCGGCCGGGCGCCGCCGCCCGCGGGGCCGGCCGGCCGGCAGCTCCAGAAGATGACCGGGCTGCCGTCCGGCCGGAGCAGCAGGCGCCGCCCGCCGGTCTCGACCTCGAGCGGCGGGGGCTGTCGCGGCGCTTCGGCCGCGGGCTCCTGGACGGGGCGCCCGGGAGGCCGCTCGGGAGGCCGCTCGGGGGGCGGTCCGGGTGACGCGCCGGGTTCGTGCCCGGCGCCTGTGTCGATCATGCGCATGTGTGGCACCTGCGGTTTCGCATGCGGTGAAGGAGCGAGATTAGCATTCGGAAAGGAATCCCGCGGGTCCATGTGCCGGTTCCGTGAGGGCGCACCGCCATTGCGAAATCGGGATATTTCTGGACATCTAATAAAGATCGCCCCGGCGTTCGGGCGCTTTTCCGAAAGGCCTGCGGGGCGGGGGCGGAAATGCCATGCTAACTGCGGAGGTAGGGCAGTGAGCGCTGAGTTCGATGACGGAAGGCTACGGATCACCCGTGTGACGGCGCCTCCCGGCCTGCGGGTCGAGGGCGAGGTCGACGCCGGCACGCGCGCGGCGTTCTCCCAGGTCCTGCAGACCGCGGTCGGGCGGGCACGGCAGGACCTGCACGTCGATTTGAGCAGGCTGCGCCATATCGACCTCGGCGGCCTGCGCGTGCTGGCCGCCGCGGCGAACGCGCTGGACGGAGAGCTGACACTGGTGCTGGCCCCGCTGCCGTCCCGGTTGCGCCGGCTGATCGAGCTGGCCGGGTGGGACGACGTCGAGAAGCTCCGGATGGGGCCCGAACCGGCCGGGCACGACCGGGAGCCGTGGCCGGATCCATGGCCGGATCCGGGGCCCGGCGGAGAGGGGCACGGCGAGCCGTCCGGCGACACGTGGGTCGATGGGGGGACACGATGAGCGCGCCGGCGGGGACCCTTCTGCACCAGGGATCGGTTTACGGATCCGACGCCGAATTCCTGGACATGGCACTGCCGTTCATCGAGGACGGGATCGACGCCGGCGATCCGGTCCTGGTCGCCAGCACGGCCGCCAATATCGGCTTGATCGACGGCGCGCTCGGTGATCGAGCGGGCGAGGCGGAATTCGCCGAATCCGCCTATTTCGGCCGCCGCCCCCCGCAGCGGGTGGCCGCTTTCCACCGCTACTGGCGGCGCGCCCGGCGGCGCGGCGGTCGGGTCCGCATCATCGCGGAGCCGATCTGGACCGGCCGCGCCGAGCGCGACGTGGCGGCCTGGCAGCGGATGGAGTCCGGGCTCAACGTCGCGCTCGCCGGCACGGACATGTGGATGATCTGCCCGTACGACGCCCGCGTCGTGCCCGGCCCCATCCTGGCCGAGGCCCGGCGCACCCATCCGTCGATGGTCGAGGGGCGCAAGAGCGTCGACAGCCCCGGCTACGTCGATCCGGTGGCCTACGCGCGCGAGCGGGACGCCGCCGCGCCGCTGCCCCCGGCCCCCGACGGGGTGCAGGAGTTCGTGTTCGCCGACGACCTGCGGCCCCTGCGCGACTTCGTCGCCGGCCGGGCCGCCGCGCTCGGGATGGCCGCGGCCGCCGACGCCGCCACCGCCGCCGGCGAGGTCGGGACCTACCTGTCCCAGGTGGGCGGCCCGGCGCGGGTCCGCGTGTGGCTCGACCCCGGCGCGCTGGTGTGCGACTTCCAGCAGGAGGGCGGCCGGGTGGCCGACCCGTTCATCGGGCTGCGGCCGCCGGGCCTGGGCGCCCGGCCGGGCGACGAGATCTGGCTGGCGCGGCAGCTGACCGAGCGGCTGGAGATCCGGTCCAGCGGATCCGGCTGCACCGTCCGGCTGTTCTGGCGCCCGCCCCGCTCGGCCGTGCACCTCGCCCCGTACGACTGAGCGGGCGCCCGGTGCACCGCGCGCCGGGCCGGCGGATACATCGAAGGCGGGCCGGTACCTGTCAACTCCGCGAGGCGTGAACCACCGGGATCGGTGAAAGGTTAGATCCTGGACGTCCGGCCGCGACGAGGCGGTCGCGACGGTGCGGACGAGGAGGTCCCGGTGGTCGTGCTGCGCAGCTATGTGTCGGGTTCCTGGCAGATGCCGGCGGACGAGGGGGCACCCCTCGCGGACGCGGTGACGGGGGAGGAGGTCGCCCGGATCTCCGCGGCCGGGATCGACCGCGCGGCCGCCCTGGAGTACGGGCGCTCCATCGGGGGCCCGGCGCTGCGCGAGCTGACGTTCCACCAGCGGGCGGCGCTGCTGAAGGCCCTCGCCTCGCACCTGCGCGAGCACCGCGAGGAGCTGTACGCCCTGTCGGCCCGCACGGGCGCGACGCTGGGCGACGCGAAGTTCGACGTCGACGGCGGGATCGGGGTGCTGTTCGCGTACGCGAGCAGGGGCAGGCGCGAGCTGCCGAACGACACCGTGCTGCTGGAGGGCGAGGTGGAGCCGCTCGGCAAGGGCGGCACGTTCGTCGGACGGCACCTGTGCACGCCGCTTCCCGGTGTCGCGGTCCAGATCAACGCGTTCAACTTCCCCGTCTGGGGGCCGCTGGAGAAGCTGGCGCCGGCGTTCCTGGCCGGGATGCCGAGCCTGATCAAGCCGGCGGGCCAGACCGCGTACCTCACCGCCCGGCTGGTCGAGCTGATCGCCGGGTCGGGGCTGCTGCCGGCGGGCACCGTCCAGCTGCTGTGCGGCGACGCCGGCGACCTGCTCGACCACCTGACCGAGCAGGACGTGGTGGCCTTCACCGGGTCGGCGGGCACCGCGCGCCGGCTGCGCGCCCATCCCGTCGTGACCGGCCGGTCGGTGCGCTTCAACGCCGAGGCCGACTCGCTGAACTGCTCGGTCCTCGGCCCCGACGCGGTGCCCGGCACCACCGAGTTCGAGCTGTACGCCGACCAGCTGGTCGCCGAGATGACCGTGAAGGCGGGGCAGAAGTGCACCGCCATCCGGCGCGCGCTCGTGCCCGGGGCGCTGCTGGACGACGTCGCCGAGGCCGTGCGGGAGCGCCTGTCGAAGGTGGTCGTCGGCGCCCCGTCCGTCCCGGAGGTGCGGATGGGCGCGCTGGCGAGCCTCGCCCAGCGCGAGGAGGTGCGCCGCTCGCTGAAGGCGCTGCTGGACGCGGGCCGGCCCGTATTCGGCGATCCGGACACGGTGGACGTCGCCGGCGCCGACGCCGGGCGGGGCGCGTTCATGTCGCCGGTCCTGCTGCGCGCCGGCGATCCGGACCGCGCCGAGCCGCACGAGGTCGAGGCGTTCGGCCCGGTGAGCACGCTGCTGCCGTACCGGGACGCCGCGCACGCCGTGGAGCTCGCGGCGCGCGGCCGGGGCAGCCTGGCCGGCTCGGTGGTGACCGCCGACCCGGACTTCGCCCGCGCGGTGGTGCTGGGCGCCGCGCCGTGGCACGGCCGGCTGCTGGTGCTGAACGCCGAGGACGCGGGGGAGTCCACCGGGCACGGCTCGCCCCTGCCCGCGCTGGTGCACGGCGGCCCGGGCCGCGCGGGCGGCGGTGAGGAGCTGGGCGGGCTGCGCGGGGTCGCGCACCACATGCGGCGGACCGCCGTCCAGTGCGGCCCGGCCATGCTCACGGCGCTGACCGGGCGCTGGGTCCCGGGCACCGACCGCACGGTCACCGACGTCCACCCGTTCCGCAAGTACCTGGAGGACCTGCGGCCCGGCGACACCGCCGTCGGCGGGCCCCGCACGGTCACGCTGGACGACGTGGAGCGCTTCGCCGAGTTCACCGGCGACACCTTCTACGCCCACATGGACGACGAGGCGGCCCGGGCGAACCCGTTCTTCGGCGGCCGGGTCGCGCACGGCTACCTGGTGGTGTCGTTCGCGGCGGGCCTGTTCGTCTCGCCCGAGCCGGGGCCCGTCCTGGCCAATTACGGGCTGGAGAACCTGCGCTTCCTCACCCCCGTCTACCCGGGTGACGAGCTGACGGTCACGCTGACCGCCAAGGAGATCTCGCCGCGCGAGGGCGCGGACTACGGGGAGGTGCGCTGGGACACCGACGTCACCAACCAGGACGGCGCCTCGGTCGCCAGGTACGACGTGCTGACGCTGGTGTCCAGGCGCCCGGCCTGACCGGGGCCGGGCGGGGTCGGCCCGCGGCGGAGGGCCCGGTAGCCTCGTTCGGTAAAGCGAACATGATCTCGGGTAGACCGCGGAGGACACATGGCAGAGGACGCCGGCACGGATTTCGGTGGCACCGGTAGCGCCGGTGGCGCCGGTGGCACGGAGATCGGCGAGGCGCCGGCCGCGGGTTCGGTCCGCGACATGCTGGCGGCGAACCTGCGGCGCGCCCGCACCGAGCTGGGCCTGTCCCTGTCGGAGCTGTCGCGCCGCTCGAAGATCGGCAAGGCGACGCTGTCCCAGCTGGAGGCGGGCGCGGGCAATCCGACCATCGAGACGGTGTTCAGCCTGTCCCGGGTGCTGGAGGTGCCGATCTCCGACCTGCTCGATCCGCGCCGCCCGTCCGGGATGACCGTGGTGCGCGCCGCGAAGGTCGAGGTGCTGCGCGGGGAGGGGGTGGACCTGCGGCCGTTGCGCGGCATCGAGTCCGGTGACGCGATCTTCGAGGTGTACGACCAGCGGGTCCGCGCGGACTCCCGCCAGGACTCGCTCGGCCATGTCGGCACCGAGCACACGATCGTGCAGGCGGGGCGCCTGGGCGTTCGGGTGGACGACCGGGAGGTCGAGCTCGGGCCGGGCGACTACGTCGGTTTCGAGGCCCGGCTGCCGCACAGCTACATCGCCCTGGACGGCCCCGTCCGGTCGGTTCTGCTGCTGCAGTACCGCACTGACCAGCGGCTTCATTCCTCAGTAGGGCATCCGGCCTGTTTGGCGGACTCTCCCTGAGGGCACCCCATTGACACCGTTCGGGTCACCGTTCTAGCCTCGGCGTCGTTCGGTTTAACGAACGATGTCGGGAGGATTGCGTGCGGGTTGTGGTGCTGGGCGCCGGGATCGTCGGCGCGGCCTGCGCGCGCGAGCTGGCGCTCGCCGGTCTCGCTGTCACCGTCCTGGAACGGGGCGGCCCCGCGGCGGCGACCACGGCGCACGGCGAGGGCAACGTCCTGGTGTCCGACAAGGGCCCGGGCCCCGAGCTGGAGCTGGCCAGGCTCTCCCGCCGCCTGTGGCCGGAGGTGCTGGACGGCGCCGGGGACGCGGCGGCGGCCGAGTGGGACCCCAAGGGCGGCATCGTCGTCGCCACCACCGCGGACGGCGCCCGCGAGCTGGAGCGCTTCGCCGCCTCCCAGCGCGCCGCGGGCGTCGACGCCCGGCCCATGGACGCCGCCGAGCTCGCCGCGGCCGAGCCGTACCTGACCCGCGACACGACCGCCGCCGTCGCCTACCCCGAGGACGCCCAGGTCCAGCCGGCCGGCGCCGCCGGCGTGCTGCTGGCCGCGGCGCTGCGGGCGGGCGCGGAGCTGCGCACCGGCTGCGAGGTCCTCGGCGCGGTCACCGCCGGCGGCCGGATCACCGGCGTGCGCACCTCGCTGGGCCTGGTCGGGGGCGACGCGTTCGTCAACGCCGCCGGCCCCTGGTCGGGCGCGCTGGCCGCCCGGCTCGGCGCCCCCGTCGACGTGCGCCCCCGCCGCGGCGAGGTCCTGGTCACCGCGCCGCTGCCGCCGACCGTCTTCCACAAGGTCTACGACGCCGACTACGTGGGCGCGGTCGGCAGCGGCGCCGGCGACCTGCAGACCTCGGCCGTGGTCGAGTCCACCCGCGCCGGGACGATCCTGCTGGGCTCGTCCCGCCGCCGGGTCGGCTTCGACGACCGGCTGCGCCCCGAGGTGCTGGCGGCGATCGCCGCCAAGGCGCTGCGGCTGTTCCCCCGCCTGGCGGGCGTTCCGGTCATGCGCGCGTACGGCGGCTTCCGCCCGTACGTCCCCGACCATCTGCCGGTCATCGGCGCCGACCCGCGGCTGGCCGGCCTCTGGCACGCCAGCGGGCACGAGGGCGCCGGGATCGGGCTGTCCGTCGGCACCGCCCGCGTCCTGTCGGACCTGCTGCACGGCCGGGCCCCGGGGATCGACCCCGCCCCGTTCCGCGCCGACCGCCCCGCCGTCCTGGGCGGGACCGCTTCCGTACCCGAGGGGGAGAACCGATGAGCCCGCGACTCGTACGGGCCGGGACCGACGCCGTCGGGCGCACCGAGACCCCGCTGACCATCACGGTGGACGGCGAGCCGCTGGACGGCGTGGCCGGCCAGACCATCGCGGGCGTCCTGCTCGCCTCCGGCCGCCGCTCCTGGCGCGAGGGCCCCTCCGGGGCGCCGCGCGGCGTCTTCTGCGGCATCGGCGTCTGCTTCGACTGCCTGGTCACGGTGAACGGCGCCCGCGACGTCCGCGCCTGCCGCCGCCGCGCCGCCGACGGCGACACCGTCACCACCCAGTCCCGCGCGGAAGGGGAGGAGCGCTGATGCCCCGCCCCGAGGCGATCATCGCGGGGCGCCGGCCGGCGGGCCGGGCCCGCGCGCGCACGGAGGAGGCCCGATGACGCGGCACGTCGTGATCGTCGGGGCCGGGCCCGCCGGGCTGGCGGCGGCCGCCGCCGCGCTGCGCGCCGGTGCCCGGGTGACCTTGATCGACGCGGCCGAGGCGCCCGGCGGCCAGTACCACCGGATGCTGCCGGAGGCGTTCGCCGCCGAGCGGCCGGGACTGCTGCACCACGGATGGGACGACTTCGAGCGCCTCCGGGAGCACGTCCTCGGGCACCCCCGGTGCGCGTGGTGGGCCGAGAGCACGGTCTGGTCGCTGGAACGTTCCGAAGCGGGCGAGGACCGGCCGCCGCGGGTGCACGTCCTGCGCGGCCCCGCGGACGGGGACGGGCGCGCGCGGCACGCGCTCGCCCCCGACGCGCTCGTGCTGGCGCCCGGCGCGCACGACCGGGCGCTGCCGTTCCCCGGATGGGAGCTGCCCGGGGTGTTCACCGCCGGCGCCGCCCAGGCCCTGGCCAAGGGCGAGCGCCTCGCCGTCGGCGACGACGTCGTGATCGCCGGCTCCGGCCCGTTCCTGCTGCCGGTCGCCGCGTCGCTGCTGGAGGCGGGCTCCCGCGTCCGCGAGGTGCTGGAGGCCAACCCGTACGGCACGGTGCTGCGCGGCTGGGGGCGGCGCCCCTGGGAGCTGGCCGCCCAGGGCGGCAAGGCCGCCGAGCTGGCCGAGTACGGCGCGCTCCTGGCCCGGCACCGCGTCCCGTACCGGATGGGCCGCGCCGTCGTGGAGGCCCGCGGCGACGGGCGGGTGGAGGAGGTGGTCACCGCCCGGCTGCGCGCCGACTGGTCGGCCGTCCCCGGCACCGAGCGCACCGTCCCGGCCGACGCCGTGTGCGTCTCGCACGGCTTCATCCCGCAGCTCGAACTGCCCGTCGCCGCGGGCTGCGCGCTGCGGCGCGTCTCGGCGGCCGAGTCGTACGTCCGGGTGGACGGCGACCTGCGCACCTCCGTCCCCGGCGTGCACGCGGCCGGGGAGATCACCGGGATCGCCGGCGCCCCCGCGGCCCGCGCCGAGGGCCTGCTGACCGGCTGGATCGCGGGCGGCGGCGCGGCGGACGCGCCCGAGGCCCGGAGGCTGCGAGCGCGCGTCGAGCGGGGCGCCAGGTTCGCCGCCCGGCTCGCCGCGGCGCACCCGATCGGCGGCGCCTGGCCCGGCTGGCTGCGTTCCGGAACGGTCGTGTGCCGCTGCGAGGAGACCTCGTACGGATCCCTGTGCGCGGCGGCCGGCGACCGGGCGGGCGGCGCCGCGCGGGCCGTGAAGCTGCGCACCCGCGCCGGGCTCGGCCCGTGCCAGGCCCGGATCTGCGGGCCGACCGTCGCCGAGCTGCTGGCCCGCCGCGCCGCCGGCGCGCCGGGGCGCCCCGCCGAGGGGCTGGCCGCGGCCACGCCCCACCACAGACCGCTCGCCCAGCCGATCCGGCTGGGCGAGCTCGCCACCCCTCCCGTCACCACCGATTCACCCCCTGATGAGAGAGAGAACGCCCGATGAGCAGTGAGAAGAAGGTCGAGAGCCTCGGCGGCGTCATCGTGGCGACGGCCCTGCCGTACTACGAGGACGCCTCCGCGCCCGCGGGCCTGGCGGTCGACTACGACCGGTTCGCCGAGCACTGCCGCTGGCTGGTCGACAGCGGCTGCCGCGGTGTGGGCCCCAACGGCTCGCTCGGCGAGTACTCGTCGCTGACCGACGAGGAGCGCCGCCGCGTCGCCCGCACCGCCGTGGAGACCGTCGGCGCCGACGGCGTCGTGGTCGTCGGCGTGCACGGCCCCGGTTCCCACCAGGCCAGGCACTGGACGGAGATCGCGGCCGAGGACGGCGCGGACGGCGTGCTGTGCCTGCCGCCGACCATGTACCGCGCCAACCGCGGCGAGGTCATCGCCCACTACGAGGCGGTCGCCTCGGTCGGCCTCCCCGTCATGATCTACAACAACCCGATCGATACCAAGGTCGACCTGACCCCCGACCTGGTCGCCGAGATCGCGCAGATCGACAACATCGTCGCGATCAAGGAGTTCTCCGGCGACGTGCGGCGGATCCTGGAGATCAAGGAGAAGGCGCCCGGGATCGAGATCGTGGCCGGGGCCGACGACGTGACGCTGGAGGCGCTGCTGATGGGCGCCACCGGCTGGTTCGCCGGGTTCCCGAACGTGTTCCCCGCCGAGTCGGCCGAGCTGTTCGAGCTGGCCACCGCCGGGAGGCTGGAGGAGGCCCGGGCCCTGTACGAGCCGCTGGTCGCCGCGTTCCGCTGGGACTCGCGCACCGAGTTCGTCCAGGCGATCAAGCTCGGCATGGAGCAGGTCGGCCGGTACGGCGGCCCGTGCCGCCCGCCGCGCGGCCCGCTCGTCGACGAGCACCGCGCCGGCGTCACCGCCGACATGGCCCGCGCCATCGACGCGCTGAAGAACCGGAACGGCTGATGCGCGCGCGCCGTACGATCAGCGCGGTCGACTCCCACACCGAGGGGATGCCGACCCGCGTGGTCACCGGCGGGGTGGCGCCGATCCCCGGCGCCACCATGGCCGAGCGCCGCCGGTACGCGATCGAGCACCTGGACGGCCTGCGCCGCTTCCTGGTGGACGAGCCGCGCGGGCACGCCGCGATGAGCGGCGCGATCCTGCAGCCGCCCACCCGCCCGGACGCCGACTGGGGCGTGCTCTACATCGAGGTGAGCGGGTTCCTGCCGATGTGCGGGCACGGCACCATCGGCGTCGCGACCGTCCTGGTCGAGACCGGGATGGTGGCGGTCACCGAGCCGGAGACCGTCGTACGGCTGGACACGCCCGCGGGCCTTGTCGAGGCCCGCGTGGCGGTCCGCGACGGCGCCGCCGAGCACGTCACGCTGCGCAACGTCGCCTCGTTCGCCCTCGAGCGGGACGCGGCCGTGACCGTGCCCGGGCTCGGCGAGGTGCGCTACGACATGGCGTACGGCGGCAACTTCTACGCCATCACCGAGCTGGCCGCGCTCGGGCTGCCGTTCGACCGGGCCCGCAAGGACGACATCCTGCGGGCCGGGCTCGACATCATGGCGGCCATCAACGAGGCGAACCGGCCCGTCCACCCGGAGGACCCCGGGATCGGCGGGTGCAAGCACGTCCAGTTCCTGGCGCCCGGCTCGGACGCGAGGCACTCGCGCAACGCGATGGCGATCCATCCCGGCTGGTTCGACCGGTCGCCGTGCGGCACCGGCACCTCGGCGCGGATGGCGCAGCTCCACGCGCGCGGCGAGCTGCCCCTGCGCTCCGAGTTCGTGAACGAGTCGTTCATCGGCACCCGCTTCACCGGCCGGCTGGTCGGCACCGCCGAGGTCGGCGGGCTGCCCGCCGTCCTGCCGGAGTTCACCGGGCGCGCGTGGATCACGGGCACGGCGAACTACCTGCTCGACCCCGCCGATCCCTTTCCCGAGGGTTTCGTCCTCTAGGGGCGCGTTTCCAGGTCCCGGCCCACCGCACTCGCGCGACCCCTGAGGCCGGTCCGCACCTTCTCTGTCATTTCTCATCCACGCGGGAGGCCCCCCTTGTCCCGAGTCATGCCAGAAAGCCGATCCCAACGGGCCCCGTCCGGGGGACTGTTCACCCGATCCAAGCTCTTCCGCCTCAAACCCATCGACTCCTCGGAGGAGGAGACCGAGGGCGGCCTGCGCCGCACGATGGGCCTCTGGCAGCTGGTCGCCCTCAGCCTGGGCGGCCTGGTCGGCGCGGGCGTCTTCTCGCTCGCCGGCGTGGTCGCGCACGACGACGCCGGCCCCGGCGTGATGATCTCGTTCCTGATCGCGATCATCGCCAGCAGCGCGGCCGCCCTCTGCTACGCCGAGTTCGCCGGGATGATCCCGAAGGCCGGCTCCGCCTACACCTACTCGTACGCCACCCTCGGCGAGGTGGTCGGCTGGGCGATCGGCTGGGACCTGCTGCTGGAGTACACCGCGATCGTCGCGGTCGTCGCCATCGCGATCTCCGGCTACCTGTCGTACCTGTGCGAGCAGATCGGCCTCGACCTGCCCACCTGGGCGCTCGGCGCGCCCGGCACCGGCGCCGGCCACAAGGTGGACCTGTTCGCGGCGGCGCTGTGCCTGCTGCTGGCCTTCGTGCTGTCGCGCGGGACGAAGGAGTCCGCCCGCTTCGAGACCATCCTGGTCGTCGTCAAGCTGGGTATCGTGGCCCTGGTGATCGTCGCCGGCGCCTTCCACATCTCGGGCGGGAACTACACCCCGTTCCTGCCGTTCGGCCTCGGCGGCGCCATCACCGGCGCGGCGACCACGTTCTTCGCCGTGTACGGCTACGACGCGATGAGCGCGGCGGCCGAGGAGAGCGCCGAGGCCAAGAAGGTGCTGCCCAAGGCCATCATGATCTCGCTCGGCATCGCCGCGGTGATCTACATCCTGGTCTGCCTGGTGATGATCGGCATGCAGGACTACCGGGAGATCGACGTCAAGAGCCCGTTCTCCAGCGGCCTCGCGTCGGTCGGCCTGGCCTGGCTCGGCACCATCGTCGCGGTCGGCGCCGTGCTGGGCGTGGCGACCTCCGCGATGGCGAACATGCTGGCGGTCACCCGCGTCTGGTTCTCGATGAGCCGGGACGGGCTGCTGCCGAAGTACTTCGCCAAGAACCACCCGCGGCGCGCCGTCCCCACCCGGGTGATCTGGCTCGTCGGCGTCGGCTCGGCGGTCATCGCCGGGCTGCTGCCGATCCGCGAGGTGGCCGACCTGACCAACATCGGCATCCTGTCGGCCTTCATCGTGGTCGCCACGGCCATCATGGTGATGCGCAGGACCCGGCCGGACCTGCCGCGCTCGTTCCGCACCCCGCTGGTGCCCCTGGTGCCGCTGGTCGGGATCGGCTTCTCGGTGTGGCTGATCTCCAACCTCGACTGGGTGACCTGGGCGCGGTTCGCCGGCTGGATGGCGCTCGGACTGATCGTGTACGGCCTGTACGGCTACCGGAACTCGGTGGAGAGCCGCCGGGGCATCGACGAAGGGAGCAGCGCATGAGCGCGACGGACCAGGCGGTCTCGGCCGCCGTCGCCGCGGCGGACGCGTGGGCGGCGGCGCCGCCGGAGGACCGGGCACGGGCGCTGGAGGCGGCCGCGGACGCGCTGGAGGCGGCGCGCGCCGAGCTCGTCCCGCTGGCCGACTCCGAGTCGCACCTCGGCGGCGCCCGGCTGAACGGCGAGCTGACCCGCACCACGTTCCAGCTCCGGCTGTTCGCCGAGCAGGTGCGCGCGGGCGGCCTGTACGACGCCCGCATCGACCGCCCCGACCCCGACTGGCCCACCGGCCCGCGCCCCGACCTGCGCCGCTACCGCACGGCGGTGGGCCCGGTGCTGGTGTTCGCGGCGAGCAACTTCCCGTTCGCGTTCAGCGTCGCGGGCGGCGACACCGCCTCGGCGCTGGCGGCCGGCTGCCCGGTCGTGGTGAAGGCCCACCCGGGTCACCCGGAGCTGTCCCGCCGGACGGCCGCGATCGTCGCCGCCGCCCTCAAGGACGCCGGCGCGCCCGACGGAGTGTTCGGCCTGGTCGAGGGCGAGCAGGAGGGCGTGGACGCGCTCCGCCACCCGGGCGTCAAGGCCGCGGCGTTCACCGGCTCCGAGCGCGGCGGGCTCGCCCTGGCGAAGATCGCCGCCGAGCGTCCCGAGCCCATCCCGTTCTACGGCGAGCTCGGCAGCACCAACCCCGTCGTGGTCACCCCCGGCGCGGCCGGGGCGCGGGCCGAGGAGATCGCCAAGGGGTACGTCGGGTCGGTCACCCAGGGCGCCGGCCAGTTCTGCACCAACCCCGGCATCCTCTTCGTCCCGGCGGGCGACGGGCTGGTGGACCGCATCGCGGAGCTCATCGGCGAGGTCGCGGCGGCCCCGATGCTGAACGACCGGATCGAGGCGGGCTTCCTGTCGGCGGCGGACGCCCTCGGCGAGCGTCCCGGCGTCCGGCGCCTGGTCTGGCCGGCCGACGGCTCGGCAGCGCCCCGCCTGCTGGCGATGGACCTGGCCGCGTTCGCCGCGGACTTCCAGGCCGCCGCCCAGGAGTGCTTCGGCCCGCTCGGCCTCGTGGTCGCCTACGAGGACCTCCGCGCGGTCGCCGAGGTGCTGGCCAAGCTCCCCGGCCAGCTCACCACGTCCCTGCACGCCGAGGCGGACGAGACCGGCGGGCTGGCCGACCTGGCGGGCGTGCTGGCCGAGCGCAGCGGCCGCGTGCTGTGGAACCAGTGGCCCACCGGCGTCTCGGTCACCCACGCCATGCAGCACGGCGGCCCGTTCCCGGCCACCACGACCCCGGCGACCACCTCGGTCGGCACGGCGGCCGCCGAGCGGTTCCTGCGCCCGGTCACGTACCAGAACTGGCCGCAGGACCTGCTGCCGCCGCCGCTGCGCGACGACAACCCCTGGAAGGTCCCGCAGCTGATCAACTGACGGCCGCGCGAGGGGGCCGGCCCGCCGCCGGCCCCCTCAGCCGAGCTGCGCCGCCGGCTTGGCCAGGGCCGTCTCCGACGGGGAGCCCTCCTCGGCCGTCACCGTCACGAACTGGTGGTCCACGGTCCCGGGCAGGACCATCCCGATGTAGTCGAGCGAGAGCCGGCCGACGACCGGGTGCAGGTACTCCTTGCGGCCGATGCCCGGGCCCTTCACGTCCTGCCGCTCCCACCAGTCGCGGAACTCCGGGCTGCTCTCCGCCAGCTCCCGCACCAGGGCCCGCGTCGCCGGATCGCCCGGGTCGCGGCCGGTCGCCGCGCGCAGCTGCGCGACCCCGTGCCGGGTGACCTCCTCCCAGTGGACGTTGAACGTCCTCGCGCGCGGGTCGCACAGCGCGTACCGGAGCATGTTGCGCCGCCCCTCCGGCAGCTCGGCGATGTCGCAGAAGAGGGCCGCGGCCATCGGGTTCCACGCCAGGACGTCCAGCCGGCCGTTGGTCACCCACGCGGGCGTCGGGCCGATCACCTCCAGCAGCCGCCGCACGCTCGGGTCCACCCGCTCGTCGGCGGGCGGCCGCGGCGACGGCTCGTCGCCCGCCAGCCGGTACAGGTGGCCGCGCTCGTCGTCGTTGAGCTCCAGCGCCCGCGCCAGCGCGTCCAGCACCGACGGGGACGGGTGGACCGTCCGGCCCTGCTCCAGCCGCATGTAGTAGTCGGGGCTGATCCCGGCGAGCAGCGCGACCTCCGCCCGGCGCAGCCCCGGCGCCCGCCTGCGCCCGCCGCCGGGCAGTCCCACGTCCGAGGGCTTGATCCGGTCCCGCCGGGACCGCAGGAACGCCGCCAGTTCACGTGTCGCCATGCCCTCCAGTTTGACTGGTTCTGGGAGTACTAGGCATCGGCGTGCACTGTCTGCCGCCGCGCGGCCGGGCCAGGGTGGAGACCGGACCGCGAGAGAAGAGGTTGGGAATGCGCTACCGCACCCTTGGAGAGAACGGGCCGCGCGTGTCGGCCCTCGGCTTCGGCGCGATGACCCTGGCGCCGGGCGTGTACGGCACCGGCGACGAGGACGGCGCCGCCGCGCTGCTGGCCTCGCTGGACGCGGGCGTCACGCTCGTCGACACCGCCGACATCTACGGCGAGGACGGCTACAGCGAGCGCATGATCGGCCGCGTCCTGGGCGGCCGCCGCGACGAGATCGTCCTGGCCACCAAGTTCGGCGGGAACGAGGGCGCGGGCGGCATGCTGGTCCCGGGCATGGGGCGTCCCGAGTACGTCCGCCGTGCCCTGGACGCCAGCCTGGCCCGCCTCGGCACCGACCGCGTCGACCTGTACTACCTGCACCGGCTCGACCCGGCGACGCCGGTCGAGGAGACCGCCGGCGTGCTGGGCGAGCTGGTGGCGGAGGGCAAGATCGGCGGGTACGGCCTGTCGGAGGTGTCGGCGCGGACCCTGCGCCGGGCCCACGCCGTCCACCCGGTCACGGCGCTGCAGACCGAGTACTCGCCGTTCCACCGGGACCCGGAGGACGAGATCCTGCCCGCCTGCGAGGAGCTGGGGGTAGCGTTCGTCGCCTACAGCCCGCTGGGCCGCGGGATCCTCGGCGGCGCAGTGCGCACCGCCGCCGACCTCGACCGGGACGACTGGCGCCGGAACAACCCGCGCTTCCAGGCGGGGAATCTGGACCGCAACGTCTCGCTCGCCGACCGCGTGGCGGGGCTCGCCGCCGAGCACGGCGTCACCAGCGCCCAGCTCGCGCTGGCGTGGCTGATGCGCCGCGGCGCCGTCCCGATCCCGGGCACCCGCCGCGCCGCGAACGCCCGCGCCAACGCGGCCGCCGCGGACCTGTCGCTGGACGCCTCCGCCTTCGAGCGCCTGGAGGAGATCGTCCCGCCGGGTGCCGTGGCCGGGCGGCAGGCGCACGACGCGTACCTGGCCAATATCGACAGGGCCTGATCCGGCGGGCGGGTCAGGCGGAGGTGGCGCAGAACTCGTTGCCCTCGGGGTCCCGCATGATCCACCAGTGGCCCGCCGGGCCCTGGTCGACCTCGCGGACGCGGGTCGCGCCCAGCCCCTCCAGCCGCGCCACCAGCTCGCCGAGGCCGCCGGGCTCGCCGTGCACGTCGATGTGCAGGCGGTTCTTGCCGGACTTGCCCTCCGGGACGTCCTGGAAGAGCAGCCGCCGCCCCTTCCCGACCCCGCTGGTCTCGTCGAACGGGTCGTCCGGGTGCCGGATCGCGGCGAACCCGCGGAACGTCCGGCGGCCCCGGTGCTCGGCGACCGCGTCCGCGCCGATGCGGCCGGCGGCCAGCAGCCGCTCGACGAGCGCGGTGGGGTCCTCGATCTCGTACTCCAGCGCCGCCGCCCAGAAGTCGGCGAGCACGCGCGCGTCGCCGCTGTCGATGACGAGTTTCCAGCTCAGTGCCATGTAACCGTTTATACTGGTTACCAGGGTGCGCCGCAACCTCCCGGGCCGGCCGGGAGGTCGCGGGTCAGGGCGACGGGAGGCAGCCGCAGGGGAGGGCGCGCAGGCGGGTGGCGGCGGCGAGCGGCTCCTTGGCGGCGGCCTCCACATCGGCGAGCATCCGCTCGCGCTCCGGCCGGGTGATCAGGCGGCCCCTGGTCACCACCTCGCCGACCCGCCGGGTGTTGCGGATGTCGGCCAGCGGGTCGCCGTCCAGGACGACCAGATCGGCGGCCCTGCCCGGCGTGATCGTCCCCATCGTGCGGCCGCGGCCCAGGTGGCGGGCGGCGTCGCGGGTCGCCGCCTGGAGCGCCCGCATCGGGGTCAGGCCCGCCTCGACCAGCAGCTCCAGCTCGTCGTGCATGCCGAAGCCGGGGAAGCAGTACGGGTTGCCGCAGTCGGTGCCGCCGAGGACGCCCACGCCCGCCTCGTGCATCACGCCGACCAGGCGCACCTGGAAGCGGAAGTACGCGGCCTGCCGCGCGATGTCCTCGGGGGTCGACGGGGCGTTCAGCCGTACGGCGTTCGCCCAGACCGGGTGCAGCGCCTCGGGGATGTACTTCAGCCGCGGGTCGCCGGCGTAGGTGTCGGCGGGCGAGGTCATCACGCGGTTCACCGTCAGCGTCGGGGACTGCCAGGTGCCGCGGCGGCGCCAGTGGTCGTACACGGCCCGCGCCTTCGCCGGGCTGTACGTCGCGGCGGCCTGCCGTTCCAGCTCCCGCATCGTCCTGAAGAACGCGCGGGGGTCGGCCGGGTCCATCGGCGTGGCGGCGATGGCGCGGCGGAACTCCTCCTCCCGGGACGACAGCGGGACCGGCATGCCGTGCAGGTGCTCGAAGCTGCGCATGCCCGCGTCGGTGACCTCGCCGGCGCCGAGGCGGTACACGTGGTGCCCGGCGAGCGGCAGGCCGGCGGCGCGCGCCTCGGCCGCGATCGCGTCCAGGAGCTCCCGGTCGAGGTAGGAGTAGATCTTGACGAAGTCGGCGCCGTTCCGCGCATCCTCCCGGACGGCGGCGCGGGCCTCGTCCGGCGTGCGCACCAGTGCCGCGGGCGGGCCGAGCAGGGAGACGGGGCCGTCGATGATGTTGCCGGCCAGCACCATCCGGGGCCCGAGCACCTCGCCGGCGTCCATCCGCCTGCGGATGTCGCGGGCCTCGGCGTAGCCCCACATCTCGCGGATCCCGGTGACGCCGTTCGCCAGGTACAGCGGCGGGCTGATCCGCTCCAGCTCGGTCCAGTGGGTGTGCATGTCCCACAGCCCCGGGATCACGAACCGGCCCCGCGCGTCCACCACCCGCGCCCCGGCGGGCGCCGGCATCTCGCGCCGGTGGCCGGTCCAGACGATCCGGTCGCCCGCCAGCACCACGGCCGCGTCGCGGCGCGGGGGCGCGCCGGTGCCGTCGATCAGCGTGCCGCCGGTCACCACGATCACCGGGGACGCCGCCCGGGCGTCCGCCGCGAGGACCGCGGGCAGGGATCCGGCCAGCCCGGCCCCGCCCGCCAGTGCCAGCCAGCGCAGGAATTCCCGCCGGCTCGTCTCGTACGCCTGCTCGTCGCGCCCCATCGAGGCCCCTTCGCTCGTTCCGGCGCCGCCCCCTGCGATCATCGCCTCCGGACATGCCCGCCGCAGAGGCCCATGACCGCCTCCGGCCCCGACCGTTTCAGTCCGCGTACTGATCGGCGTACTCGGCGGCCGGGGCGATGGGGGTGATGACGTCGATCAGGACACCGTCCGGGTCGGCGACGATGAAGTGGCGCTGGCCGAAGTCCTCGCTGCGGATCTCCAGTTCGGGCTTCAGGCCCTCCCGGTGGATCAGGCGGTCCCATTCGGCGTCGACGTCCTCGACCTCGAAGTTGAGGAGGAGGCCCGCGACCGGGCTCCGGTACGGGGCGGGCAGCGTCGGGTGGGTGTGGTCGAGGAGGGCGAGCTCGTACGCCGGCGGGCCGGGCCGGCGCAGGCTCACGTACCAGTCGGCCTCGAACGTCGTCTCGAAGCCCAGCAGGCCGGTGTAGAAGTCGCGGGACTCCTGGATCCGGGAAGTGCAGATCACCGGATAGAAGCTGGTCAGCTGCATGGTCTCGTCCTTTCGCGTACCATCGGTATGTCAATGGACGCTATTTCGCATACCGCTGGTATGTCAAACGGGAGGTGCGATGCCGCCGGTCACCAGGGTGGAGCAGCGCGAGCGGACGAGGCGGACGCTGCTGCGGACGGGCAGGAGCCTCTTCGCGGCGCGCGGGTACGGCGGCGTGGGGCTGGCGGAGATCGTCGAGGCCGCCGGGGTCACCAAGGGGGCGCTCTACCACCACTTCGACGGCAAGGCCGCGCTCTTCCGCGCCGTCCTGGAGGAGGTGCAGCGGGAGGTCGGCGACGCCGTGGCGCGGGCGGCCGACGTCCACGAGGACTCCTGGACGCGGCTCACGGCGGGCTGCCGGGCGTTCCTGGCCGCCGGCACGGACCCCGGCGTCCAGCGGATCCTGCTGATCGACGGTCCCGCCGTGCTCGGCTGGGCCGAGTGGCGCGCGATGGACGAGGCCGCGTCCGCCCGGCATCTCGCCGAGGCGCTGGCCGGACTCGTCGCCGAGGGCGTGATCGTCCGGCAGCCGGTCGCGCCGCTGGCGCACCTGCTGTCGGGCGCGATGAACGAGGCCGCGCTGTGGCTGGCCACCTCGGATGAGCCCGCCGGCCTGGAGGACGTCTGGGCCGCGCTGGCACGCATGCTGGAGGCGCTGCGGGAGCGGAATGCCCCGGAGGTGCGCGGGGGTTGACGGAGGAGAGGGGCCTTTTCGAGGGGGCTTTTCGAGGGGCTATTCGAGGGGGAATGCGCCATGGCCACGGTCGAGCTGACCAGGGACCGCTTCGACGAGACGGTCGGCGGGGGCGGGCTCGTGCTGATCGACTTCTGGGCGGGCTGGTGCGCGCCGTGCCGGGCGTTCGCGCCCGTCTACGAGCGGGTGTCGGAGAAGCACCCGGACGTGGTGTTCGCCAAGGTCGACACCGAGTCCGAGCCGGAGCTGGCGGCCGCGTTCGATGTGACCTCGATCCCGACGCTGGCGATCGTGCGCGACCGGATGGTCCTGTTCGCGCAGGCTGGAGCCCTCCCGGAGAACGCCCTGGAGGACCTGATCTCCCAGGCCGAGGCGCTCGACATGGACGAGGTGCGCCGCAAGGCGGGCTAGGCACCCTCCCAGACGGTCTTGGTGTTGCAGAACGCGTGCATGCCCTGCTCTGACAGCTCGCGGCCGTAGCCGGAGTTCTTGACGCCGCCGAACGGCAGCTCCGGATACGAGGTGACGGCGCCGTTGAGGAAGACCTGGCCGGCCTCCAGCTCGTTCGCGAACCGCTCGCGCTCGGCCGGGTCCCCGGTCCAGGCGTTGGAGCCGAGGCCGAAGTCGGTGGCGTTGGCGAGCGCGATCGCCTCGTCGATGCCGTCCACGCGGAAGAGCGAGGCGACGGGGCCGAAGACCTCTTCCCGGAACGCGCGCATGCCCGGCGTGACCCCGGTGAGCACGGTCGGCGGGTAGAACCAGCCGGGCCGGTCCGGGCGCTCGCCGCCGCACAGGACGGTGGCGCCGGCGGCCACGGCGTCGGCGACCTGCTCCTCCACGTCCGCGCGGCCCCGCTCGGTGGCCAGCGGGCCCACGTCGGTGGACTCGTCCATGGGATCGCCCACCCGCTGGGCGCTCATGTGCTCGACGAAGCGCCGCTCGAACTCGTCGTAGACGTCCGCGTGGACGATGAACCGCTTGGCGGAGATGCAGCTCTGCCCGTTGTTGAGGCAGCGGGACGTGGCGGCGGTCTCGGCGGCGCGCGGGACGTCGGCCGACGGCATCACCACGAACGGGTCGCTGCCGCCGAGCTCCAGCACGCTCGGCTTGACCTCCGACCCGGCGGCCGACCCGACCGAGCGGCCCGCGGGCTCGCTGCCGGTCAGCGTGGCGCCCCGGACCCGGCGGTCCCGGATGATCTCCTCCACCCGGTCCGAGCCGACGAGCAGCGCCTGGAACGCCCCGTCCGGGAAGCCGCCGCGGCGGAACAGGTCCTCCAGGAACAGCGCCGTCTGGGGGACGTTCGACGCGTGCTTGAGCAGGCCGGTGTTGCCCGCCATCAGCGCGGGAGCGGCGAACCGGATCACCTGCCAGAGCGGGAAGTTCCACGGCATCACCGCCAGCACCGGGCCGATCGGCAGGAAGCGGATGAACGCCCGCTCGGCGCCGACCGCGGCGGCGTCGGCGGGCCGGTCGGCCAGGAACGACGCGGCGTTGGCGGCGTAGAACCGGCAGGCGCTGGCGCACTTGAGCGCCTCGGCGCGGGCCGCCCTGATCGTCTTGCCCATCTCGGTGGTCAGCATGGCCGCGACGGGCTCGGCCTCCCGCTCCAGGATCGCCGCGGCCGCCTCCATCCACCGCGCGCGCTCGTCCAGGCCGGTTCTCCGCAGCCCCGCGAACGCCTCCGCCGAACGGTCCAGCCGCTCGTCGATCTCCTTGCCGGAGAGCGCGTCGAAGGTGCGCTCCACCCGGCCCGTGGCGGGATTGGTCGTCGCGATGCCCATGCCCGGGTGGTGCCCCGGGCGCGGTACCGGAAACCGCCATGATCAAACGTGATCCGGCCCACAATAGGGTTTGACCGGAACATGGGTTTAGGTGCCAGTGGTTGAAGGTTCCTGTGCCTCTCCACGAAGGATGATTACCTTGGCACTGCCTGCCATGTTGCGCTCTCTGCGCCACCATAACTACCGCATGTGGGCCACCGCGGACCTGATTTCGGTCACCGGTACCTGGATGCAGGTGCTGGCCCTCAACTGGCTGATCCTCTCCATCACGGGCTCGGCGACCAGCGTCGGCGTCGGACTGCTCCTGCAGACCGTCCCCACCCTGCTGCTGTCGCCGTGGGGAGGCGTGCTGGCCGACCGGCTGCCGGCCCGCCACGTCGTCATGACCGGCCAGATCCTCCAGGCCGGGCTGTCGACCGGGCTGGCGTCCATGGCGGCGGGCGAGCCGGGCTCGACCACGCCGCTGTACGCGATCTCGTTCGTCTCCGGCGCCGTCACCGCCCTCACCAGCCCGTCGCTCGGGCGGTTCGGCGCCGAGGTCGTGGGCCGCGAGGACCTGTCGAACGCGCTCGCCCTGGGGTCGATGCTCAGCTCCGCCGGGCGGATCCTGGGCATGAGCCTGGCCGGCGTGGTCATCGCGGCCGTGGGCACGGCCGGCGCGTTCGCGGCGAACGCCGCCAGCTTCGGCGCCGTGATCCTCGCCCTGGCCCTCATGCGCGCCCGCGAGCTGCACCACATGCCCCGCGCGGAGCAGGGCGAGCGGGGCATCGTGCCGGGCCTGAAGTACGTCCTGCGCACGCCCTGGATGCTGGTCACCCTCGGGCTGGCGTTCATCCTGGGCAGCCTCGGCCGCAACTACCAGGTGACGATGGCCGCCATGAGCGAGGGCCCCCTGAACGGCGGCGCCTCCGCGTACGGCGCGCTGTCGGTCGCGTTCGCGATCGGCACCGTCATCGGCGGCTTCTACGCCGCCGCCCGCGCCCGGCTCACGCTCGCGCTGCTGCTGGTCATGGCGGCGCTGTGCTCGGTCGGCCAGCTGGCCAGCGGCGCCTCGCCGAACGTGCTGCTCTTCGGCGCCGTCCTGCTGCCGATCGCGGCGGGCGCCGTGGTGATCGACACGACCGTCAGCACCCGGGTGCAGCTGGACAGCCCCGAGCGGCTGCGCGGCCGCGTGATCGCCGCGCAGGGCATGGTCGGCGCCGCCTCCGGCGCCGTGGGCGGCCCGCTGCTGGGCGCCATGAGCGACGCCCTCGGCCCCCGCGCCGCGCTGTCGCTGGCCGGCGCGATCAGCCTGGCCGTCGCCCTCGCCGCCGCCGTCGCGCTGTGGCGGATGGGCAAGATCACCCTGTTCGGCCGGACCCGCGCCGTTCCCGAGCCTGCCGGGGAGACCGCCGACGGCGTCTCCGTCCCCGTCCCCGTCCCCGTCCCGGCGCCGGCTCCCGCGCACGGCCCGGCCCCCGTGCCCGCCCCCGCGGCGGCCGCGGCCACCCCCTAGCGGAACGGAACCGCCCCGCGCCCATCCGGCCGCCCGGCATCCCTGAACGCCCCGACCACCGCATGGTGGCCGGGGCGTTCAGGGCTCTGACACACCGATCCCGGGGGAGCGGGGGCGCGGGGACGGGCGCGACCCTATGATCACCTGTGGCATGGGGCCGTGACGCGGGGAAGGGACAGGGGAGCCGCGTCGGGGACGGCCCGGCCGGCTGGCGGAGGAGATGAGGGGAATGGCCGATATCACCGAGAGCTCCGAGTGGGCGGCGCTGGCCGCGCACCACCAGGAGGGCCCGGCCGGGCGGCACCTGCGCGACCTGTTCGCCGAGGACCCGGGACGGGCCGAGCGGATGTCGGCGACGGGCGGCGACCTCTACCTGGACTACTCCAAGCACCGGGCGACCGGGGAGACGATCCGGCTGCTGGTGGCGCTGGCGGAACGGGCCGGGCTGCGGGAGCGCACCGAGGCCATGTTCACCGGCGAGCGCATCAACGTCAGCGAGGACCGCGCCGTCCTGCACACGGCCCTGCGGCTGCCCCGGGACGCGTCCCTGACGGTGGACGGCCGGGACGTGGTCGCCGACGTGCACGAGGTCCTGGACCGGATGGCGGACTTCTCCGGCAAGGTGCGTTCCGGGCAGTGGACGGGGTTCACCGGCAAGCCCATCCGCACCGTGGTCAACATCGGCATCGGCGGCTCCGACCTCGGCCCCGCGATGGCGTACGAGGCGCTCCGCGACTACGCCGACGCCGGGATCGCCTGCCGGTTCGTGTCCAACATCGACCCCGCGGACATCGCCGGGACGCTCGCCGACCTCGACCCCGAGCAGACGCTGGTGATCGTCAGCTCCAAGACGTTCGGCACCCTGGAGACGCTCGCCAACGCGCGCGCCGCGCGGGCCTGGCTGGTGGACCGGCTGGGCGACGAGAAGGCCGTGTCGCGGCACTTCGTGGCGGTGTCCACCAACGCCGAGCGGGTCGCGGCGTTCGGGATCGACACCGCGAACATGTTCGGGTTCTGGGACTGGGTCGGCGGCCGCTACTCGATGGACGGCGCGATCGGCCTCTCGCTGATGATCGCGATCGGGCCGGAGCGGTTCCGCGAGATGCTCGGCGGGTTCCACGCCATGGACGACCACTTCCGGCGGGCGCCGTTCGAGCAGAACCTGCCCGTGATCATGGGGATGCTGGGCGTGTGGTACACCGACTTCTTCGGCGCGCAGACGCATGCCGTGCTGCCCTACAGCCAGCGGCTCTCCCGCTTCCCGGCCTACCTCCAGCAGCTGACCATGGAGTCCAACGGCAAGTCCGTGCGGGCGGACGGGGCGCCGGTCGTGGCGCAGACCGGGGAGATCTTCTGGGGCGAGCCCGGCACGAACGGGCAGCACGCCTTCTACCAGCTGCTGCACCAGGGCACCCGGCTGGTGCCGGCCGACTTCATCGGGTTCGCCGAGCCGTTCGAGGACGTCCAGGCCGACGGCGGCGGCATGCACGACCTGCTCACCGCCAACCTGCTGGCGCAGACGTCGGCGCTGGCGTTCGGCAAGACCGCCGAGGAGATCGCGAACGAGGGCACGCCGGCGGAGATCGTCCCGCACAAGGTGATGCCCGGCAACCGGCCGACCAGCACGATCATCGCGCCCCGGCTGACCCCGGCGGTACTGGGGCAGCTCATCGCGCTGTACGAGCACATCGTGTTCGTGCAGGGGACGGTCTGGGGGATCGACTCGTTCGACCAGTGGGGCGTCGAGCTGGGCAAGGTCCTGGCGCAGGACCTCGTCCCGGCGCTGACCTCGGCCGAGCCGGTCGACGGGGCGCCCGACCCGTCGACCGCGGCGCTGGTGCGGCTCTACCGGCGGCGCCGGGGCCGCGCGGTCTGAGAGGGCCCCGCCCGGGCGTCCGGGCGGGGCGCGCGGTCAGGCGCGCGCCGTGCCGACGCCCTCGGCCCATCCCTGGGTCTCGAGCAGGGCGCGCAGCTCGGGGAGGCTGATGAAGCCGTCGCGGTTGGTGTCCGCCCGTTCGAACCTGTCCTGGACCTCGGCGCGCGTCCACGACAGCCCGAGGCTGTCGAGCACCATGCCGAACTCCATCAGGTCGAGCCTGTCGTCACCGCCGAGGTCGGACCGCGCGAACACGGAATGGAGGTCGTCCCCGGTCGGTTTCGTGGTCATATCACTCCTTGTATCGGTCGATTGTGCCCCGCATCATGTCATATGCGCAGGGCTCTTTCCGGTGTGAAACGCCGCCGTGCGCGGCGTGGTTCCCGCCGCGGGCGAACGCCGGCGGAACATGCCGGAAACGGCCAGATCACGGCTCCTCCGGAGTGACCTGGGGACCCTCGCCGGGACCCGCCTGACCTTCGGATTCGCGCTGCCTCACCGGCTCGGGACGGAACTCGTCGGTGAAGTCCGCGCCGTCGGCGCCGCGCCCGGCCTCCTCGCTCCGTTCGCCGCGCCGGTGCTCGTCGTTCTTCTCGTTCTTCTGCTGCTTGCCGCTGTTCTCGGTCATGCGGGTCCCCATGCCCGCTGCCCGGCCGGGCATGCCGAGAGATCGATCACCCAAGTGGTAAATACCTCTGCTGGGCAGCTGCAGGACCCTGACCGAGCGTTGAGCGGCTGCTCCGGTTCAAAGTCAGGAGTGGTCAATACCAGTCTTGTGCAACTTTGCCCTGGCGCCCCGGGTTGGATCGGTCTAATCTCGCTCGGACCGGACGGCGGCGCGTGCGGCGCGCGGGTAACGGAAGGCGGCGAGATGAGGAAGTTCGTGCGGGGAGCGGTGGCGCTGGCCCTGCCCTTGGTCCTCCCGGCGGCGCTCATGGCGGCACCGGCACGGGCGGACGCTGACGGCCCCGGTGACGGCGGCGGCGCGGGCGGCGACTGGCGGCTGGTTCGCGCCGAGACCTTCGACCGGTCCCTCGGCGAGGAGCGGGCCCGGTGGGTCCGCGACGGCGACGGGCCCGGCAGCCCGTACCACGTCGACGGCTACGACAACGACGGCGAGTTCTTCCGGACCATGGGCGGGCCCGCGTTCGAGAAGCAGCTCGCCGCGTTCGACACCTACCGCAAGTCGTGGCGGTTCGGCGCGGGCGGCTGGCTGACCGCCGAGCTGGCCGCGCGCGACTCCGACAAGGATGGCCGGCCCGACGCCCCGCCGTCGCTGACCGCGCGCAAGGGCGTCGCGCACATGGACGAGCCCAGCCACCACGGCGGCGTGCTGATCCGCTCCACCGGCGCGCTGCCCGCCGAGTACCGCGTCGAGATGACGCTGCGCGGGCTCGACTTCGGCGGCCGGCGGGACGGGTCGTGGGACTACCCGGACGGGCGGATCAACGGCTACTCGCCCGAGGGCTGCAAGACCAACCACCCGTGGGCGTCCGGCGGCGACTTCTCCCGCCCCGAATGCGAGTGGGCGAACGTGCGCACCGACTCCAACGGCTTCTACTACCTGGGCATCATGGACTACGCCCGGCCCGCCCCGCACAACAACGTCTTCGTCCACACGCACCGCAAGGTCGCGATGGACTCCTACAACCGCTACAAGTACACCGGCTCGGGCCTGCGGGTGTGCAACCCCGCGACCAAGCAGTACGAGCCGTACGGCGCGAGCACGGGCAACGGCGTCAACGCCATCTTCATGACCGACGACCGCCGGTACACCGGCCAGCCCGGCACCGAGTACCTCATGCACAGCGAGTGCGGGGTCGCCAAGGGCGGCGCCATCGTGTCGCAGGTCGACCTGCGCCCCGAACTCCTGCCGAAGGAGAGCTACCGGTTCGCCGTGGAGCGCCGCGACGGCGCGTACACCATGGAGATGTCCGGGGTGTTCGCGCACGTCGGGCGGGCGACGTTCCGCTACACGCGCGCGTTCGTGCAGGACGGCGAGCCGATCTGGCACTACAACCAGAAGCCGTCGGAGTACGACGGGCGCTTCAACGCCGACTGGACCTACACCGGCGCGGGCGGCACCTACACCGACCGCGACACCTGGCCCGCCGGGTCCGCCTACCCCGACACGTTCATGATCGGTGACCCGCACATGAACTTCTACGAGGGCGGCGCGCGCGTCGACGACGTGCGGCTGTACGTTCCGGGTACCAGGCCGGGCCGCGGGTAGCGGGCCGGGCCGCGGGCCCGGTCAGGAGGCCGGGCGGTGGAGGCGGTAGTCCTGCGGGCTGACACCGTGTTCGCGCTTGAACGCCGTGCTGAGCGCGAACGCGGTGCCGTAGCCCACCTTGCGGGCCACCGCCTCCAGCGTGGCGTCGGACTCGCGGAGCAGGTCGGCGGCCAGCGCCAGCCGCAGCCCGGTCAGGTAGCCCATCGGCGGCTCGCCGACGAGCCGGCCGAACCGCTGGGCCAGGGTGGCGCGCGCGACGCCGACCTTCTCGGCGAGCGCCGCCACCGTCCACGGATGGGCGAGGTCCTCGTGCAGCAGCCGCAGCGCCGGGCCGACGACCGGGTCGCCGTTCGCCCGGTACCAGCCGGGCGCCTCGGCCTCCGGGCGCGAGAACCACGCCCGCAGCACGGCGATCAGCAGCAGGTCCAGCAGCCGGTCGAGCACGACGTCCTGGCCCGGGTCGTCCTTGACGATCTCCCGGCCGAGCAGCTCCACCAGCGGCGAGTCCAGCGCGCCCGCCGGCAGCACCACCAGCGGCGGCAGCGCCGCCAGCACCCGCTGCCCGACGGCGCTCCGCATCTGGTACGTGCCGATCAGCATGACGGTCGCGCCGTCCGGGTCGTTGCCCCAGCTGCGCACGCCGTACGACAGCTCCTCGGTCAGGCTGCGCCCGTCCGGCGCGGTGCAGCGCTGCCCGGGGTTGATGATGACCTGCACCGGCGTCGCGGGGTCGTCGGCGACGGTGTAGGTGTCGGGGCCGCGCGCGAGGACGATGTCGCCGGGCCCGATCCGCACCGGCGGTTCGTCCTCGTGCGCGACCCATGCCCGCTCGCGCAGCATCGCGACCACACTGAGCGGCGCCTCGTCGGCGCAGAGCAGCGACCACGGGGAGCTCATCGTGGCCCGCAGCAGGAACGCGCCCCGGGCGCGCGGGCCGTCCAGGAGGTCGTTGAGCGCGTCCATGCCGCAAGCGTAGACGCTCGCGTATGGGGTCCGGTCTCTCGACGATGTTCGCGGAGGCCGCGCGCTTGTTGACTCAAAGGCATGACGAACGAAGCGAAGAAGCTGATCCTGGGCGGGACGGGCAAGACGGGCCGGCGGATCGTGCGGCGGCTGGAGGAGCGCGGCGTCCCGGTACGGGTGGGGTCGCGATCCGGCGAGCCGCCGTTCGACTGGAAGGACCGGTCGACGTGGCAGGCCGTCCTGGAGGGCGTGGACGCGGTCTACATCGCGTACTACCCGGACCTCACCGTTCCGGGCGCCGCCGAGGACATCGGGGCGTTCGGCGCGGCGGCGGTGGAGGCCGGCATCGACCGGATCGTGCTGCTGTCGGGGCGCGGCGAGCCCGAGGCCGCGGTGAGCGAGAACGCGCTCAAGGACGCCGGCGCCGAATGGACCGTCCTGCGGTGCAGCTGGTTCGCGCAGAACTTCAGCGAGGACTACCTGCTGGACGCGGTCCTGTCGGGCGAGGTGGCGGTGCCGGCCGGGGACGTCCCCGAGCCGTTCGCCGACGCCGACGACATCGCGGACGTGGCGGTGGCGGCGCTCACCGAGGACGGCCACGCCGGCCGCACGTACGAGATCACCGGCGCCCGCGCGCTGACCTTCGCCGAGGCGGTCGCGGAGATCGCGGACGCCGCCGGCCGTAAGATCACCTTCACCTCCGTGCCCGCCGAGGGGTACGCCGCGGCGCTCAAGGAGCACGGCGTCCCGGACGACGTGACCGACCTGCTCATCTACCTGTTCACCACCGTCCTGGACGGGCGCAACGCGCTCCCGGCCGACGGCGTGCGACGCGCCCTGGACCGCGAGCCCAGGGACTTCACCGAGTTCGCCCGCGACACCGCCGCCACCGGCGTGTGGACCTGACCCGCGGGCCCGAGAAAGGAACCACCATGAAATTCACCCTGGCCGCGTCGGCGGCGACGATCGCCGTGCTGCTGACCGGCGGAGTCACGGGCGTCTTCCTCGCCTTCTCGGTCGCGGTGATGCCCGGGCTGGACGCCGTGAAGGCCGGCACCGCGATCACGGCGGCGCAGAGCATGAACCAGAAGATCCTCAACCCGGTGTTCCTGACGCACTTCACGGGCGCCCCGCTGGCCGCCCTGGCGACGGGCGGGGCGCTGCTGCTCCTCGGGCAGCGCTCGGCGGCGATCCTGTTCTTCGTGGCGGCGGGGATCTACCTGCTGGGCGCGTTCCTGCCGACCATGCTCGTGAACGTGCCGCTGAACGAGAAGCTGGACGCCACCAAGATCCCGTCCGACCCGGCCGAGGCGGCGAGGATCTGGGCGGACTTCTCCTCGCGCTGGACGCCCTGGAACACGCTGCGGGCGGTGTCGAGCGTGCTCAGCCTGCTGGTGATGGCCCTCGGCCCGTACGTGTGGGGCCGCAACCACTGACCCGGGGGGCGTGCACGGCGCGGGCGGCATCCTTGCCGCCCGCGCCGTCCGCGCGTTCAGGAGGCGAGCGCGGCCAGGCTGCGCGCGGCCAGCCCGAGCCCGAGCAGGATGACCACCGCGGCCGTGCCGGCCGGGACCAGCGCGGGCACGGCCCGCACCCGGCGGGCCAGCGCGGGGATCCGGCGGGCCAGGAGGCGGCCCGTCCCGGTCACCAGCAGCCCGATCGCGACCAGCGTGAGCGCCAGGCCCGCCCCGTACGCCAGCACGAGCAGCACCCCGAACCAGGCGTGCCCGAGCGCGCTCGCCCCCAGCAGCACCACGACCGCCGACGGGCTCGGCATGAGGCCGCCGGCGAACCCCATGAGCAGCACGTTCCGCCGCCGCGCACCCGGACGATCGTGCGAGTGCGAGTGCCCGTGTCCATGGCCGTGCCCGTGTCCGTGTCCGTGATGGTGATGGTGATGGTGCCTGTTCTGGAGGGCGCGGCGCAGGAGGGTGATCCCGGCGAGCGCCACGATCGTCCCGCAGGCGGCGCCCAGCCAGGGGAACAGCGCGGGGGAGGCCAGCGCCGAGCCGCTCGCCACGAGCAGGCCCAGGGCCAGCACGCCGGCGGTGTGCGTCGCGGTGACGGTCGTCCCGAGCGCCAGCACCTCGCGCCTGGACCGCCGCCCCTGCCCGGCCGCCTGCGCCGCCATGATGGTCTTGCCGTGGCCGGGCGCCAGGGCGTGCAGCGCGCCCAGAGCCAGCGCGACCAGCAGCGCCAGCAGCGCGAAGCCGGGCGTCAGCGCGCGCCGGCTCACCAGGCCGGTGAGGAACGCGTCGTTCGGCAGGATCCGGTCCGCCGCCCCGCCACCCGGGGAGGCCAGGGGAGGACCGCCCTCCTTCACCGTCAGCCGCGCCCCGCGCCGGTCCGGCGGGGAGTCGAGCAGGTCCTCCGGGTAGGAGGCGAGCCGCGCGCTCGACGACGCGCGGGGCACGTCGGACGCGGCGAGCGTCATCCGGTCGCCCGCCGCCGTGACCTCGTGCCAGCCGGGCGCGGCGTCGCTCCCGGTGTCGCGGAAGCCGATCCGGGCCCCGCCCGCGAGCTCGGCGGGCGCGGCGATCGCGCACTCCAGCCGCAGCGTCGGCAGCCCCGCCCGGCCCGGCAGGCGCCGCGCCGACGCGGTGCGGACGGCCGCGGCCACCGGCCGCCCGTCCACCGTGACCCGGAACGACGACGCCGCCCTCGCGCACTCGGCCGCCGCCCAGCGCGGCAGGTCGGACGTGTCCCGCAGCACCCGCGCCGCCGGGATCTCGGCGTGGTCCTGCACGTGGTCGACGCGCAGCTCGTGCGGCGCGACGACCAGGCCGTCGTAGCGGCTGACGGTGAAGTCGCCGAGCGGATGCGCCATCGCCAGCGCCCCCGCGACCGCCAGGACCCGGATCATGCCCGGCCGCCCAGCCCGGCCAGCGCCGCGCGCGCCCGCGGCGCGTGCAGCACCGAGAACCCGGGGTCGAGCCGCAGCGCCGCGGCGAGGTCGCGGCGCGCGGCGCCGTCCCGCCCCAGCGCCTTCTCGATCATGCCGAGGTGGTAGCGGAACGAGGCGTCGCGGAACCCGGTGCCGACCGCCTCGCGCGCGTACTTCAGCGCCTCCTCGTGGCGCCCGTTGACGTGCAGCGCCCAGGCGAGCGCGTCGGCCACGTGCACGCTGCGCCGCCGCCTCCATTCGGCCCGCGCCGCCCGCAGCGCCGCCGCCCGGTCGCCGTGGTCGGCGGCGTACAGCGCCGTCTCCAGGTCGGGGGTGACGCCGTTGGCCTGCGCGAGCCTCTCCCACGTCCCCGCGATCGCGTACTGCCCGCGGGCCTCCTCCGCCCGGCCCTGCGCGTCGTACAGCTCGCCGAGCGCGGTCACGTGCCCCGGCAGCGGTGCGCGCGCCACCACGGCCTCCTGGTCGCGCACGGCGCCGGCCAGGTCGCCGGCCGCCGCCAGCAGCCGCGCCCGGCCGGCCAGCGCCGCCAGGTCGGCGGGGTCGGCCCGCAGCGCCGCCGCGAACTCGCGCCCGGCCGCCGCGCGGTCGCCCTCGGCGCGGGCCAGCTCGCCGAGCCGCGTCCGCACGTACGCCACGTCCCCGCGGTCGGTCGCCGACGCGGCCGCCAGCCTCAGCACGCGCCGCGCCTCGCCGGTGCGGCCGTGCAGCTCGTGCAGGTAGGCCAGCCGGGTGAACGCGGGAACGCCCGGCGCCCGCGAGTCGGCGAGCCGGGCGGCCCGCATCGCCTCGCCGTAGCGTCCGAGCTCGACGAGCGCGTCCACGCGGGACGCCAGCGCGCGCGGCCCGTACGGGTTGACGGCCAGCGCCCGGTCCGCCTCGTTCAGCGCCCCGGCGAAGTCGTGCCGCGCGGCGGCCAGCGCGGCCAGCCCGGCGTGCGCGGCGTCGTTGCCGTCCGGCGCCTCGCGCAGCGACCTGCGCAGGACGCCCTCGGCCTTGGGGTAGTACGAGGCGTCGGCGGTGAGCCGCGCCCGCTCGACGTAGGCGAGGCCGAGGGCCGCCCAGCCGCGGCCGTCGCGGGGCTGCTCGCGCAGGTGCCGCTGGAGCCGGCCGATGCTCGCGCTGAGCGTCGAGGCCGACACCTGGTCCACGGCGACGGCGGTGGCCGGCGGTCCCGCGCCGTCCTCGCGGGTCCGGACGGTGGCGCCCAGCGTCAGCCCGACGATCATCGCGACGATGAGGCCGAGGGTGAGCGGGCGCACCACTGCGGTACGGGTCATGGGTCCCCTCCATGGGGCCGGGCCGCGCGGCGTGCGCGGCCCGGCCCGGTACGGATCGGTCCTGCGGATCGGTCCTGCGGATCAGAGGACGGGGCCGCGCCGCCGGCGGAGCCACAGCGCCCCGCCGCCGGTGAGGAACGCGGCGCCCGCGCCGAGGGCCAGCAGCGCCACGACCGGCGACTCGTCCCCGGCCGGCGTGTTGTTCGAGACGTTGCCGCCGTTGATCATCGTGGTGCCGGTGCGCGCCGACGTCCGCGCGCCGGTGACGGCGCCCCGCACCGTGGAGCCCGAGGTGGGCAGCGCGACGTAGGGGAACGCCTTCTCCAGCGGCACGTCGTTGGCGTTGACGCCGTCCCCGAGGTCGTTCTTCTGGCCCACCAGCTCGCCCTCGGCCACCTGGAGCGTGATGTCCAGGGTGTCGTCGGTCAGCCGCCGCCCGTTCGGGTATCCGGCCCGGTCGCCGTCCAGCACGCCCAGCCGCTTGGGATCGGCCGACGGCGGGATGGAGGTGTTGAGCCTGATCTGCTCGGCCGGCCGCACGCCCGGCGGCTGGTTGAGCCCCGGCACCCCGGTGAGGAAGACCTGCACCAGGTCGTTGCGCGGCGTCGCCGGCGCCGGGATCTTGTACAGCTGCTGGATCAGCCGCGGCACCTCGGGGTTGGTGACGTACTGGGCGAACTGCGCGTCGTTCCAGGGCACGGACGCGTTGAACTTGTCCTTGTCCTTCATCGGGATGACGACCTCGTTCACCAGCGGCATGCCGAGGCGCGACACCTGCGACCACTCGCCGCTAGCGTTCTTGCGCTGCACCGCCGAGTAGACGCCGATGGTGGGCTGGCCGCCGCCGGTCCGCGTCAGCGCCGAGGTCGGCACCTGGATCGCGATGTTCTGCACGTTGTAGCCGCGGACGGTGTCGTTGCCGACCTCCGACAGGTCACCGCCGTACAGCAGGTCGAAGACCCGCAGGTCCAGGAAGAACGGGTCGTCCGCCTGGCCCGCGAAGATCTGCGCCCCGCCGGACAGCGTCCTGACCGCCTGCTGCCGCAGCGTCCGGTAGTTCGGCATGGACGCCTTGCCCACGTTCGACGGCGCCACCGGGACGTCCTCGGCCAGCGTCCGCACGCTCTTGACCGCGCCGTCCTCCCGGCCGATCACCCACAGGTCGTAGAACTGCCGGAAGTTGAGGTCGGGGTCGTCCAGGCTGGTGACCGGACCGGTGTTGTACAGGAACGTGTTGCCGTTGCGGGTGGCGTCCTTGAACTCCCACCGGAACGTCCACTCCGGCAGCGAGTCGCCGTCGTTGTCGACGTTGATCTCGTACCGGGCGTCCTGGGCGAACTTGTAGAAGTTCGGCCCGCCCGCCGGCTCCTGGAACGGCAGGAAGTTGGCCATGAGCGTGGTCGTGCCGGGCTTGTCCGGGCTCTGGAACGCGTACACGTCGGTGTTGTCGTACTGCGGCTGCCCGGAGATGAGCGGCGCTTCGCGGTGGCTGGAGGCCGTGGCGGCTCCGGGCGGGAGGCCCGAGAGCCCGCCGGCGGCCAGGGCGGCGCCGGCGAGCACCAGCACCGCGGTCCTGAACCGCCCCGGGGAAAGTCGTGACATCGCTGCGTCCTTCGTGCGGGTCGGCGGTGCCCCTGCTCGGCACCGCATCCGACTCGCCTTCGGAGCGGCTCCCCGGCACGGATGGGCCGCTGGCCGCATGGGGCCACGATCCAACCCGGCGCGCCCGGCGCGCGTCTCAGTCGCAGCCGAGGGTCGCGGCGGCGTGGAGGAGGTCGCCGGCCAGCGCCGGATCACCGTCGGCCACGTGCGGGAACGCCTCCGGGCGGCGGCGGTTGGCCAGCAGCCGGCAGAACTCCTCCGCGTCCGCGACGACGGTGACGTCCGGGCGGCCCGCGTCCGCCGCGGCGCCCGGCGCGAGCGGGACGGCCCACTCGCCGGAGACCGCGCCGGTGAGCCGGAGCCGCGCGGTACGCCCCGGACGCGCCCGGCCGATCGCGCGCAGCGCCCGCGGCAGCAGCGGCACCGCCATCTCCACGATCAGCCGCAGATGCCCGCCCGGCGGCGGCTCGGGCGGCCGCCCCACCACCGCGCGGATGTCGTCGGCGTGCGTCCACGTCTCGAACGCCCGCTGCACCAGCGCCGTGCGCGCGGCGGCCGGGACCGGGACCGCGCCCGCCAGCGACGTCTCCCGTTCGAGCAGCCCCGCGTCCGCCGCGACGCCCCGCACCAGGGCGTCGGCCTGCGCG
>NZ_JBEZWH010000081.1:0-34239 GCF_040703975.1 Spirillospora sp. NPDC029432 | reverse complement strand
ACACCCGGTCCCATCCCGAACCCGGAAGTTAAGCCCTTCAGCGCCGATGGTACTGCATGGGAGACTGTGTGGGAGAGTAGGACACCGCCGGACATATATATTGGTCGAGGGTCGCCCCGGTTTACGGGGCGGCCCTCGACGCGTGTCTGGGACCTGCCAAAATAGGTGAGAGCAGGTCGACGAAACCACCGAGAACAGTGACGGACGTGATGAGCGCGGAAGAGGACGGCCGCAGCGGCGAGAACCGCGAGCGGCGCGGTAATGACGGGGGGCGCGGTACGCCTCCCCGCCGCGGGGGCGGCGCCCGCAACGGCTCCGGGGGCTCGGGGTTCCGCAAGGGCGGTGGCCCTCGGGACCGCGGCTCGCAGGGGCAGCGTGGTCGTTCTGAAGGCGCGGCCGGTGAGGGCGGGCGAGGCCGTCCGTTCAGCGGAGGGCGTCCGGGCTCGAGCGGTGGCGGCTGGAAGGGCAAGCGGGACGACCGCGGTCAAGAACGTCCGTTCAAGCGGTCTGATGACAAGCGCGGGCCGGGCGCCGGCTCTCGCGACTCGCGGCCCGGAGGCGGTTCCCAGGAGGGGCGCAGGTTCGGATCTCGTCCCCAGGGGGCGAGCGGTGGCCCCCGTAGGGACGACCGCCCGCGTCCGCAGCGCGACGATCGCCCTCAGGGGAACGATCGCTTCTCGCGTGACTCCGGGCCCCGGCGGGACGACCGCGGGCCCCGACGTGACGATCGGCCTCAGCGGGATGATCGGTTCGCTCGTGGCGGACGGCCCCAGCGCGATGATCGCCCGGGGCGCGATGACCGCTTCAAGCGGGATGACCGGCCGCGCCGGGACGACCGCTTCGCCGCCGGTGGCGGGCCCGGGCGGGGTGAGCGTCCGCGCCGGGACGATCGTTTCGGTCGCGACTCCGGTCCCCGGCGTGATGATCGTGGGCCACGTCGTGACGATCGTCCGCAGCGGGACGACCGTTTCGGCGGCGGTGGACGGCCCCAGCGTGATGAGCGCCCGGGGCGCGATGATCGCTTCGAGCGGGATGATCGCCCGCGTCGCGACGACCGGCCGCGGCGGGATGACCGCTTTGCTCGTGACGACCGGCCGCGCCGTGATGATCGGCCGCGTCGTGATGATCGATTCGCCCGTGACGACCGGCCGCGCCGGGACGACCGTCCTGCTCGGGACGACCGGCCGCGGCGGGATGACCGGCCGCGGCGGGATGACCGTCCCGCGCGGGGGGAGCGGTTCGGGCGTGGTGACGATCGGCGGCAGGGCGGTGGGCCGCGTCGTGACGGGCGGGGACGTCCGGGTGATCGGGACAGGCCGCAGGGGCGCTCGTACGGGCCGCGTGACCGTTCCGGACGCCGTGACCAGGTGGAGGCCCAGGAGCGGCAGCCGCCCAAGCACGACGATCCGTTGCTGCCGGACGACGTGACCGGTGAGGAACTGGACGTGGAGGCGCGCGAGGAGCTGCGCACCCTGCCCAGGGACCTGGCCGGACGCGTCGCGCGCCATCTCGTGATGGCGGGGCGGCTGGCGGAGGACGAGCCCGAGACCGCCTACCGGCACGCCAAGGCCGCGCGCCGGCTGGCGTCGCGGGTGGGCCTGGTGCGGGAGGCGGCGGGTCTCGCCGCGTACCACGCGGGTGAGTGGGCGGAGGCGCTCGCCGAACTGCGCGCGGCGCGGCGGCTGAGCAACGCCGAGGACGCGTACCTGCCCGTCATGGCGGACTGCGAGCGTGGTCTGGGGCGCCCCGAGCGCGCGCTGGACCTGGTGAAGTCGCCGGAGGCCCAGAAGCTCGACCAGGCGTCCCGCATCGAGCTGCGGATCGTGGAGTCCGGTGCGCGGCGCGACCTCGGCCAGGTCGACGCGGCCGTGGTCACGCTCCAGGTGCCGGAACTCAGGGACCGCAGGCTCCGCCCGTGGTCGGCGCGGCTGTTCTACGCGTACGCCGACGCGCTGGCCGAGGCCGGGCGGGACACCGAGGCGGCCGAGTGGTTCGCCAGGGCGGCGGCGGCCGACCGCGACGGGGAGACCGACGCGGCCGAGCGGTACGCGGAGCTGGAGGGCCTGGACATCCTCGACACCGAGGAGGGCGAGGACGAGGGTGCCGGTGCGCTGAGCGCGGACGGGGCCGCGGCCGTCCCGGACGAGGTCGACGCCGACATGGGTGTGGCCGAGGCCGACGGCGAGGAGCAGGGCGTGCAGGGGGCCGACGAGGGCGTGCAGGAGGCCGCGGAGGCCGACGAGGGCTCCGATCCGACCGCCATCGCGTTCAAGGCGGCCCCGGACGAGCCTCAGGCGGCGCCAGAACGGCCCTCAGAGGCGTCCGAGGAGTCGCAGGGGTCCGGTCCGGGCTCCGACGTTCCCGAGGCGCCGGCGGTCTTCCTGGAGCCGCAGACGGACGACCGGCCGGACGAGGACGGCGAGGGTCCCTCCGCCGGCTGACCGGGTCGCCATCCCTGGCCGGCGTCCCGCGCCGGCCGGGGAGATCGCGTCCACGCGGGCGGCCCGGGGTTGACGGGTGTCGCGGTTCGGCTGATATTCACGGGATCGTGCCGTTCGGGGGGTGAGGGAGTCATTCCCGCGTGATCGACTCCCTCACGATCTTGATCTCGTGAGGAGCGTCATGGCGACCCCCCTGAACCGACGCATGTTCCTGCGCGCCACCGCCATCGCCGGTGGCACCACCGCCTTCTCGGGCGCGTTGTGGCACCAGGCTTTCGCCGGGCCCGCGCAACCCGGGCCCGGCCCCTATGGGGCGCTCCTGCCCGCCGACGCCAACGGCCTGCAGCTCCCTCAGGGCTTCCGCAGCAGGATCGTGGCCCGCTCCATGCAGCGGGTGGCGGGTACACGCCACACCTGGCACCCGGCCCCGGACGGCGGCGCGTGCTTCCAGGACGGCGATGGCTGGATCTACGTGAGCAACTCCGAGGTCCCCCTGGTGGGAGGCGTCTCCGCGATCCGGTTCGGCGCCGACGGTACGGTCGCCTCCGCGTACCGGATCCTGAACGGGACCACGCTCAACTGCGCGGGCGGCGCCACACCCTGGAACACGTGGCTCTCCTGCGAGGAGCACGACTTCGGGCTCGTGTACGAGACGTACCCCCAGGGCGGCAAGGCGGCGCAGTCCCGTCCCGCCATGGGCCGGTTCAAGCACGAGGCGGCCGCCTGCGACCCCGACCGCAAGGTCGTCTACCTCACCGAGGACCAGTCGGACGGCTGCTTCTACCGTTTCCGCCCTAGTACCTGGGGCGACCTGTCATCAGGCACCCTTGAGGTCCTCCTAGGCACGGGTACGGGCCCGGTGCGCTGGGCCAGGGTGCCCAACCCGCGCATCTGGACGACGCCGACCCGCGACCAGGTCTCCGGGGCCATGCGGTTCGACGGCGGCGAGGGCTGCTACTACGCGCGCGGCATCTGCTACTTCACCACCAAGGGCGACAACCGGGTGTGGTCGTACGACGCCGCCGCCGAGACGCTCGACCTCGCCTACGACGACGACCTCGTCACCGGGGGCGAGGCCCCGCTCTCCGGCGTGGACAACATCACCGGCACCGCGTCCGGTGATCTCTACATCGCCGAGGACGGGGACAACATGGAGATCAACCTCATCACCCCGGAAGGGACCGTCGCGCCGTTCCTGCGCGTCCTCGGGCACGATGAGTCCGAGATCACCGGCCCGGCGTTCTCCCCTGACGGCAAGCGCCTCTACTTCTCCTCCCAGCGAGGCGAGAGCGGGTTCATCGGGGGGACCGACGGGTTCACGTACGAGGTGACCGGCCCCTTCCGCGGCTGACCCGGTCGGCTCACCGGTGCCCCCAGCCGCAGTGGCGGCCGGGGCGCCACCGGCGTCCGGTCCGGCGGAACGTCCTGCCCGTGGGGTGGGGCCGGGGGTGCCGGGCCGCCCCGTGCGAGGGGTGCGTCCCGGTGCCCGAGCACCAGCGGCACGGCGACGCGGCCCCCGAGGGGCCGACGTAGTGCGCGGGCATCACGCGTGCCGGTTCAGGGCGTGCATGATGCCGGCGACGTTGCTCTCGGCGCCGTTGAGCAACTCGTACTTGGCGGCCAGCTCAGGGTCGGCTCCTTCGCGCGTCACCGCGTAACGCTCGTTGGTACGGTCGCGCACCATCTCCACCGCATGGTCGAGGTCGAGGCCCTCGTCCTTGGCGTCGCGCACCGCGTCCACCCAGATCCGCAGCTCCTCGGCGGACCGCTCCAGCGTGTCGGAGACCTCCACCACGGGCCCGTAGTGGGCGAACAGCAGGCGCTGCGGTCCCAGCTCCTGGAACTTGCGCAGCGACGCCAGTGCCGTGTCCAGGTCGAAGTCGGGGGGAGGCGTGGCGGGCCGCACGTCCTTGGTCTCGGGGACGTAGATGCCGGCGGCGTCCCCTACGTACAGGTCGCCGGTCTGCGAGTCCATCAGGCCCACGTGGTGCTTGGCGTGCCCGGGGGAGTAGTACGACTCCAGCCGGCGGCCGCCGCCCAGGTCGATCGACCCGGTCTCCTCCACGGCCCGGATCCGCGCCGCCTCAGTGGGGCGCAGCTCGCCGAACAGCGTGTCGAGGGCGTCCCCGTACACCATGCGCGCGCTGCGCATGAGCCGTTCCGGGGACGCCAGGTGCCGCGCCCCCTTCTCGTGCACGACCACCTCGGCCTCGGGGAACATCTCGGCGATGTCGCCCACCCCGCCGGCGTGGTCGAGGTGGATGTGCGTGACGACCACGGTGGCGAGATCGGCGGGCCCGACGCCCAGTTCGCGCAGCGCGTTCCGGACGACCGGGGCCGACCCCGCGGTGCCCGGCTCCACCAGGCACGGACGGTCGGACAGGATCAGGTATCCCGCGGTGATGCCCGTGTAGCCGGCCATCCGTGTGTCGATCTCGTAGACGTCCCCGCCGAGCGGCGTGATCGTGGTGTCCATCGGACGATCATCTCTCGCATCCGGCCGGGTTATCCACAGTTCGCGCGGGACCTTCCGCGGCATGCGCGGTGGGCGCGTGCGGGCGGCCGGGCGGGCCTGCGGTGCCGAGGGGGCCGGTCAGCAGCGTCTCAGCACTAGGCCGGTGCGGGGTTTGGGGCCGAAGGAGGTGGATTTGCGCGGGACGCGTTCGCCTTCGGCGGCGACGGCGAGGACGTCCTCGACCTTCAGCGGGTTGAGGATCACCGCGGTGCCGCCGGTGCGGCGGGCGCGGGCGATGGCGGCCGCGGGGTCGTCGTGGACGACCTCGACGCTCCGCTCGTCCTCCGGGATCTTCCAGAGGTCCCTGATGAGGAGGTGGTCGAGGATCGCGGTGTCGAGGGCGCGCCAGCGGGCGGAGTGGCCGCGGGGCATGGCGCGTTCGAGGCGGCCGGGATCGGGGTTCGTCAGCAGGTGCAGGCCGCCGTCGGCGGCGGGCAGGAGGAACGCGGGGCCGGGCACGTCCCGCAGGGCGTCCGTGCCGGAGACGGGTGTCACGTCGAACGCCTCGCGCGCTCGCGCGAGCGCGGTGGAGGGAGGAAGGCCCGGCAGGACGCGGTGGATGGCGCCCAGGTGGGGCGGGTACCGGGTGGAGTCGACCAGGAGGGCCAGGCCGTGGTCCCAGGTCCTCTCGGGGTGGCGGGCCTGGAGGGCGCGGTACGTGGCGTAGCGGTGGTGGCCGTCGGCGATCAACGCCTGGCGCGGGGCCAGATCGGCGGCGATCCGGGCGTGCAGGGCCGGGTCGTCGATGCGCCAGAGGCGGTGCGGCTGGCCGCCGGCGCGGAAGTCCATGAGAGGAGGGCGCTCGGCCGCCGAGTCGATGATCTCCGCGGTGTCGCCGCCGCCCTCGTAGATCAGGAAGATGGGCTCCAGGTTGGCGCGGGTCGCCTCCATGAGGGCGAGGCGGTCCCGGACGGGCCCGGGGTAGACGTTCTCGTGGGGGAGGACCACCTGGTCGGCCTCGGCCCGGATGCCGAGGGCCCCGATCAGCCCGCGCTGGCCCTCGGTCTCGTACAGGTACAGCGCCGGGGCGGGGTCGGTGATCAGCGAGCCGTCGGCCAGCCAGCGGCGGAACGTGGCGGCGGCGTCGCCGTAGCCGTCCGGGAGGGTGAGCCGGACGATGTTGTGCCCGCCGCCCGCCTTCAGGCTCTCGACCTGGTCGCGGTCCAGCAGGTCGTACGGAGGGCTGGTGACCGAGGCGGGATCGATGTGCGGGGCGAACCGGACCCCTCGGAACGGCGCCAGCTCGAGCCCCGCGCCGCGCCCGGGGCCGGCGGCCGGGCGGGGTCCGGCGCCGAAGATCCGGGCGCTGAACTCCTCCGGGTCGAGCTCGGGCGGGAAATCGGCCTCCACCGTGCGCATGCTAGTCAGCCACGGGTGAGGGAGCGGCGGGCGGGTACGGTCCAAGTGATCGGCGTGATCGGCGTCCGCGGGAGGTCCATATGGATGGTCAAGGATCGGGACGGCCGGACGATTCCCAGAGCGGCGTTCATCCCGACCCCGCCGGCCCGGACGGCGGGGTCTACGAGTGGTACACGCGAGGGCTGGAGCTGCTGAAAGGCGGGAGCGCGGCCGCGGCGGTGCAGCTGCTGGCGCGGGCGGCCGACGCCGAGCCGGCGTCGCGGTCGATCCGGGAGGCGCTGGCACGGGCGCAGTTCGGGGCGCGGCGGTTCCGGGAGGCCGCCGAGAACTTCCGCTACATCGTCGAGATCGACCCGGCCGAGGACTACGCGCTGTTCGGGCTCGGGCTGTCCCTGAGCCGCCTCGGCGACTTCCGGGGCGCGGTGGAGCCGCTGGCCCTCGCCGCGGCCATGCGCCCCGAGAACAGGGACTACGCCAAGGCGCTGCGCCATGTGCGGGCCACCCTCGATGCCCGGAGGTGACGCTCTCGTACGATGGCGGCGATGAGAAGCTGTGACCGCCCGCTGTGCGAGGCCTACGACGTCGCCCTGCTCGATCTCGACGGTGTCGTCTACATCGGCCACCGGCCGGTGCCCGCGGCGGCGGAGTCGCTGGCCAAGGCGCGGGCGGCCGGGCAGCGGCTCGCGTTCGTGACCAACAACGCGTCCCGGACGCCGTCGGCGGTCGCGGCGCTGCTGACCGACGTCGGCGTCCCGGCGCAGGCGGAGGACGTGGTCACCTCGGCCCAGGCCGCCGCGCGGTTGCTGGCCGAACGCCTCCCCCAAGGCGCGAAGGTGCTCGTGGTCGGGGGCATGGGACTGCGCCACGCCCTCTACACGAGGGGCCTGAAGCCCGTCTCCACGGCCGCGGAGAAGCCGGTGGCGGTCGTCCAGGGGTACGACCCGGGGCTCTCGTACGGCCTGCTGGCGGAAGGGGCGGCGGCCGTACGGAACGGGGCGCTGTTCGTGGGCTCCAACGGCGACCTCACGCTCCCGGGCGGGGCAGGCCCGCCGAGGCCGGGGAACGGCTCGCTGCTGAAGGTCATCGGCGCCGCCACCGGAGTCGAGCCCATCGTCACCGGCAAGCCCGAACGCCCCCTGCACCGCGAGTCGATCATCCGCACGGAGGCGCGCCGCCCGCTGGTGGTGGGCGACCGCCTCGACACCGACATCGAGGGCGCGTACAACGGCGGCTCCGACAGCCTGCTGGTCTTCACGGGCGTCACCGAGCCGATGACCGCGCTGACCGCGCCGCCGCACCAGCGCCCCGCCTACATCGCCCCCGACCTGTCGGGCCTGCTCGTCCCGCATCCCGAGGTGCGCGAGGAGCGGGGCCGCTACCTGTGCGGCGGATGGACCGCGCAATGGGACGGCGAGCAGGTCGAGCTGACGGGCGAGGGCGACGCCTACGACGGGCTGAGGGTCCTGTGCGCCGCCGCCTGGAGGGACGAGTCCGTGCCGGACGCGGACGCGTTCGAACGCTCGCTCCAGCGCCTCGATCTTGGCTGAACGGCCTTCCTCCGTTCGCCGGACGGTCACGGGCGGATGATGACCTCTCCTGAGTCAATATCGGGAGAGGTGTGCCATGAGGCGTGTGTTGGCGGCGGGACTGGCGACCGCGGGGCTCGCGGGGCTGCTGGCTGGGACGGCCGGCCCGGCCCGGGCCGAGGGCCGGGACTTCGATCTGCAGGCCCACCGGGGCGGGCTCGGGCTGGTGGTCGAGAGCACGATCCCGGCGTTCGCGAACGCGCTGGAACTCGGGGTCACCACCCTGGAACTGGACGTGCAGATCACCGAGGACGGCCACGCGGTGGTGACGCACGACCGCCGCGTCAGCGACCGCAAGTGCCAGGACACCGCCCCCGCCGTGCCGGGCGACCCCGAGTACCCCTACGTCGGGAAGTACGTCAACACGCTCTCGCTCGAGCAGGTCCGCACCATGGACTGCGGGACCCGCACCCTGCCGGAGTTCCCGGGGCAGCGGGCCGTGCCGGGGGCGAGGATGCCGCTCCTCCGTGAGGTGTTCGCGCTGGTGCACCGGTACCGCGCGTACGGGGTGAAGCTCAACATCGAGACCAAGGTGGAGGCCGGAGCCCCGCACGAGACCGCGCCGCGCGAGCGGTTCGTCCAGGTCACCGCGAAGGAGGTGCGGCGCGCGCGGATGCTGCGCCAGGTCACGATCCAGAGCTTCGACTGGGGCGCGCTGATGCGGATGCGCCAGGTCGAGCGCAGGCTGCCGCTCGTCGCGCTCACCAACTACGACTTCCTGCAGACGGGGCGGCCCGGACGCTCGCCCTGGCTCGGCGGCATCGACATCGACGACTTCGGCGGCGACCCGCTGCGTGCGGTGAAGTCGTTCGGCGCGGACGCGTTCTCGCCCGTCCACGGGTTCCCGCAGAACGGCAAGGTGACCGACCCGGGCTACCGGCCGTACGTGACCGGGGACATGGTCGAGCGCGCGCACAGGATGCGGCTCAAGGTGGTCCCCTGGACCGTCGACGACGCGCCCACCATGGGCAAGCTCATCGACGACGGCGTGGACGGGATCATCACCGACCGCCCGGACGTCCTGCGCGCCGTCATGGCCGAGCGCGGCATGCGGCTTCCCCGCGCGTACCGCCGCCGCTGACGCCCTCGGGCGCCGGACGCCGGCCAGCGGACGCCGAGCGGAGGGCGGCGGGCGTCACAGCAGCTTGCGCAGGCGGAGCAGGTCGAAGATGCTCGCCTCGATCTTGAGGCGGCCGGACGCCCACGCCTTGGCCGGGTTCAGCTCGTCGTCGGCCAGCGCGACCAGGTCGTCGCTGGCCACGGTGAGCCGCACCTGGGCGCCCTTGGCGTCGCCGGTGCGCTCGAACGGGTCGAGCCCGCCGGCGTGCAGCCGGCTCGCGTAGGCCACCCCGAGGTCGGGGATCCGGCAGCTGATCGTCCGTTCCACCACATGCTCGGCGAGCCGGTCGGCGTCCACCGCCGCCAGGCGTTCCGCGATGCGGCCGAGCGCGCCGCGGCACTCCTCCTCGTTCGCCATGGTCAGGCCGTTCCCCGTTCGATCGACGACGATGTCGTGATGGGACGGTAGCGTTCTGACCGGGCCCGTGCGACTCGCGGCGGGCGATCGGGGCCCGCTGGAGGGAGAACGAGATGTCCGACGAGGCCGCGCAGGACCCGGCGCGACCGGCACCCCCGCCCGCGCAGGCGGGGCCGCCGCCCGGCCCCGAGCCGACCGGCGACCCCAGGGTCGATGAAGCCCTGGCCCGGCTGGGCGGGCTGGCCGGCACCCCGGTCGCCGGCCACGTGGCGGTGTTCGGCGAGATCCACCAGCGCCTGCAGGACCTCCTGACGTCCGCCGACCAGGACGACCACCCGGCGAGCCCCGCCGCCCCCGCCACCCCCGGCCCTGGCGGCCCGCGCCCGGCCCCGCCCGGCCTCCACGGACCCCACCCGGGGCCGCCCGGCGCGCGTCCGGAATCCGCGGGCCCGTGGCCCGGAGCGTCCGGGGGGCGCGGGTGAACCGGCGGCGGCTGGACGCCGAGCTGGTGCGCCGCAAGCTGGCGCGGTCGCGGGAGCACGCCTCCGAGCTGATCGCCGACGGCCGGGTACGGGTCGGCGGCCGGCCGGCCTCCAAGGCCGCGACGCAGGTCGAGACCGGGGCGGCGATCCTCGTCGACACCGCCGACGCCGGGCCCGAGTACGTCTCGCGCGGCGCGCACAAGCTCGCCGGGGCGCTGGAGGCGTTCGGCGGGCTCGACCCGGCGGGCCGGGTCTGCCTGGACGCGGGCGCGTCCACCGGCGGGTTCACCGACGTGCTGCTGCGCGCGGGCGCCGCGCGCGTGTACGCGGTCGACGTCGGCCGCGGCCAGATCGCCTGGTCGCTGCGCACCGACGGCCGGGTGACCGTGCTCGAACGGACCAACGTCCGCGACCTGACCCCCGAGCTGCTCGGCGTCCCCGCTGCCCCCGCTCCGGACCTTGTGGTGGGCGACCTGTCGTTCATCTCGTTGCGGCTGGTCCTGGAACCGCTGCGGCGCTGCGCCGCGCCCGAGGCCGACTTCGCGCTCATGGTGAAACCGCAGTTCGAGGTCGGCAAGGAGCAGGTGGGCGCGGGCGGCGTGGTACGCGACCCGGAGCTGCGCGCCGGTGCCGTACGGGCCGTCGCCGGGCACGCGGCGACGCTCGGCCTGGGCGTGCTCGGCGTCACCGCGAGCCCGCTGCCGGGCCCGGCGGGCAACGTGGAGTACTTCCTGTGGATGCGCGCGGGCGCCCCGCCGCTGGCGGACGCCGACCTGGCGCGGGCCGTCGCAGAGGGTCCGCAGTGATCCGTTCCGGCCGGCCCGCCGTAGGAACGGACGTGGAAGGCACAGTGGAAGCGAACGCGGCAACGGCGTCGGAGCGTGCGCATGGGTGAGAGATCGGTGCTGGTCGTCACGCACACGGGACGGCCGGAGGCGGTGCGCAGCGCGCAACTGGTGATCGAACGGCTCAGCGCGGCGGGCATCTCGGTCCGCGTCCTGGAGAGCGAGGCCGCCGACATCGGCTGCGCGGGCGTGGACGTGCGGCCGGGCACCGCCGAGGCCGCCGCGGACGCCGAGGTCGTCATGGTGCTCGGCGGCGACGGCACGCTGCTGCGCGCCGCCGACCTGGCGCGCCCGGCCGGCACCCCGCTGCTCGGCGTCAACCTCGGCCACGTCGGCTTCCTCGCCGAGGCCGAGCGCGAGGACCTGGCCGCGACGGTCGACCGCGTCGTCAGCCGCCGGTACGACGTCGAGGAGCGGATGACGATCGACGTCGTCGTGCGCCGCAACGGCGGCGTCGACGGCACGACGTGGGCGCTGAACGAGGCCAGCGTGGAGAAGGCCGAGCGCGAGCGGATGCTGGAGGTCGTCGCCGAGATCGACGGCCGCCCGCTGTCCAACTGGGGCTGCGACGGCGTCGTGTGCGCCACCCCGACCGGCTCGACGGCGTACGCGTTCTCCGCGGGCGGCCCGGTGGTGTGGCCGGAGGTCGAGGCGATGCTGGTGGTGCCGATCAGCGCGCACGCGCTGTTCTCCAGGCCGCTGGTGGTCTCGCCGCGGTCCGCGGTGGCGATCGAGGTGCAGCCGGGCACGGCCCGCGCGGTGCTGTGGTGCGACGGCCGCCGCACCCTCGACCTGCCGCCGGGCGCGCGCGTCGAGGTACGCCGGGGCGCCGCTCCGGTACGGCTCGCGCGGCTGCACCTGACGCCGTTCACCGACCGGCTGGTGACCAAGTTCGGGCTGCCGGTCACCGGCTGGCGGGGCCGGGCCCGGCAGGCCGCGGCCGCCGCCCTGCCCCCGGGCCCGCCCGCCGGGCCGCCGGACGACGAGCCGGCCGGCCGCGAGATGACCAGGAGCCGGCCGGCGGACCTCGGCGGGCTCCCGGCATGCGAGGCGACGGCGGGTGAGGCGACGGGTGAGGTGACGGCGGGCGAGGTGACCAGGGACGATGCGATCGGCACGGGCGGACCTGAACCGGGCGGGGAGGCCCCGGGCGGACGAGGGCGGTAACCTCACCAGCGAGGCGCTGAAACCGGGATCTGTATTGCGAGGGGTTGTGACGCTGGTGCGTCCGATGGTCGATGAGGTGCGGATCCAGGGCCTCGGTGTGATCGACGAGGCCGTGCTCGATCTGTCCCCGGGGTTCAACGTCGTCACCGGCGAGACCGGTGCGGGCAAGACGATGGTGGTCACCAGCCTGGGCCTGATGTTCGGCGGCCGCGCCGACCCGCAGCGGGTCCGGCCGGGCGCCGGCCGCGCCACCGTCGAGGGCCGGATCATCGTCGATCCCGGCGGCCGGGTGGTCGAGCGGGTGGAGGAGGCCGGCGGCGAGCTGGACGACGGCGCCCTGATCGTCACCCGCTCGGTGTCGGCCGAGGGCCGCTCCCGGGCGCATCTGGGCGGCCGCTCCGTCCCGGTCAGCCTCCTGATCAACCTGGCCGACGATCTGGTCGCCGTGCACGGGCAGTCCGACCAGCAGCGGCTGCTGCAGGCCGGCCGGCAGCGCGGCGCGCTCGACAGGTACGCGGGGAACGCCCTGGTCAAGCCGCTGCGCGCGTACACCGCGACGTTCCGGCGGCACCGCGAGGTCACCGCGCTGCTGGAGGAGCTGACGACCCGGGCGCGCGAGCGCGAGCAGGAGGCCGAGCGGCTGCGCTTCGGCCTGGAGGAGATCGAGAAGGTCGATCCGAAGCCGGGCGAGGACGCCGAGCTGGCGGCCGAGGAGGAGCGGCTCGGGCACGCCGACGCGCTGCGCGGCGCCGCCGACTCCGCGCACGAGTCGCTGCTGGGCGACCCGTCGGCGGCGTTCGAGGCGGCCAACGTCGTGAGCCTGCTCGGCACCGCCCGCAACGCGCTGGACGCCGTGCGCGACCACGACCCGGAGCTGGCGGCGCTGGCCGACCGGCTCGCCGAGGCCGGCTACCTGGTCTCCGACGTGGCCACCGACCTGGCCGCCTACGCCGAGTCGGTGGACGCCGACCCGGCGCGGCTGGCGGTCGTCCAGGAGCGGCGCGCCGAGCTGACCGGGCTCACCCGCAAGTACGGGCAGACGCTCGACGAGGTCATCGAGTGGTCGCGGACGTCGGCCGCGCGGCTCACCGAGCTGGAGGGCGACGACGACCGGATCGAGGCGCTGCGCGCCGAGCACGCCGAGCTGTCGGAGCGGCTCGCGACCGAGGCCGCCGAGCTGACGTCGGTGCGCACGAGCACCGCCGAGCGGTTCTCGGCGGCGGTGACCGAGGAGCTCACCGCGCTCGCGATGCCGCACGCCCGCGTCCACGTGACGGTCACCCCGACCGGCGAGTACGGCCCGCACGGCGCGGACGAGGTCGAGGTGCGGCTCGCGCCGCACCCGGGCGCGCAGCCGCTGCCGCTGCACAAGGGCGCCTCGGGCGGCGAGCTGTCGCGGGTGATGCTGGCGATCGAGGTGGTGTTCGCGGGCGCCGACCCGGTGCCGACGTTCGTGTTCGACGAGGTCGACGCGGGCGTGGGCGGCAAGGCCGCGGTCGAGATCGGGCGCCGGCTGGCGCGGCTCGCCCGCAACGCGCAGGTGATCGTCGTCACGCACCTGCCGCAGGTCGCGGCGTTCGCCGACCAGCACCTGCTGGTGGAGAAGTCCGACGACGGCACCGTGACCCGCAGCGGCGTCACCGCGCTCGACCGCGAGGGCCGGGTCCGCGAGCTGTCGCGGATGCTGGCCGGCCTGGAGGACTCCGAACTCGGCCGCGCCCACGCCGAGGAGCTCCTGGAACTGGCCGCCGAGGAACGGTGACGGCCGCACCCGGCCGCGGCGCCGGAACGGGCGGGCCGGAGCGCGTGATCCGTCTCACAGGCGGGCGTTCCGACGAGGGCGGCGAGCCGAAAACCACAGACCGTGCACGAACGAACACGCCTGCCCGTTCGTCGTTACCGGTGTCGCCCCCCGCGCTCTGGCAGGATGATTGTTGATGAACGACCCGTCTTCGACCACCGAGCGGCGCGTCCGGCTCTCCCAGAAGCTGCCGCGGCGCGTACTACCGCTGCGCCGTGGCCGGGAGGACGGCCGTGCCGGAGTGAGCGCCGCGGTCCGGCTCGACCGCCGCACCAAGAACCTGACCAAGCGCCTGCAGCCCGGCGAGATCGCCGTCATCGACCATGTCGACCTCGACCGGGTCAGCGCCGAGGCGCTGGTGTCGTGCGAGGTGGGCGGCGTGGTGAACGTCGCGCCGAGCATCTCGGGCCGCTATCCCAACCTCGGCCCGCAGATCCTGGTGGAGGCCGGGATCCCGCTGGTCGACGACGTCGGCCCGGAGATCTTCACCCGGCTCGACGAGGGCGACCAGGTCAGGCTGGAGGACGAGGTCGTCTACCGCGGCGACGAGGTGATCGCCAAGGGCACGGCGCAGAACGCCGAGACCGTCGAGGCGTCCATCACCGAGGCCAAGGCGGGGCTGTCGCACCAGCTCGAGGCGTTCGTCGCCAACACGATGGAGTACGTCAAGCGCGAGCGCGACCTGCTCATCGACGGCGTCGGCGTGCCCGAGGTCAGCACCCGGCTGGAGGGCCGGCACGCGCTGATCGTGGTGCGCGGCTACCACTACCGCGAGGACATCGCGGCGCTGCGCCCGTACATCCGCGAGTACCGCCCCGTGCTGATCGGCGTGGACGGCGGCGCGGACGCGCTGCTGGAGGCCGGCTACCGGCCCGACATGATCGTCGGCGACATGGACTCGGTCTCCGACGACGCGCTGACCTGCGGCGCCGAGATCGTCGTGCACGCGTACCGCGACGGCCGGGCGCCGGGCCTCAAGCGGGTGCACGAGCTGGACCAGGAGGCGGTGGTGTTCCCGGCCACCGCGACCAGCGAGGACATCGCGATGCTGCTCGCCGACGACAAGGGCGCCTCGCTCATCGTCGCGGTCGGCACGCACGCCAACATGGTGGAGTTCCTCGACAAGGGGCGCGCCGGGATGGCGAGCACGTTCCTCACCCGGCTGCGGGTGGGCAGCAAGCTCGTGGACGCCAAGGGCGTGAGCCGCCTCTACCGCAGCCGGATCTCCACCGGCTCGCTGCTGTTCCTCGTGCTCGGCGCCTTCATCGCCATGACCACCGCCGTGTTCATGTCGCCGGCCGGGGATGTCATCCGCCCGCTGCTGGCCGACCGCTGGCACGCGTTCATCTTCTGGCTGACCGGACTCTTCACGTGATCGATTTCCGCTACCACCTCGTCTCCATCGTCGCGATCTTCCTGTCGCTGGCGCTGGGCATCATCCTCGGCTCCACCACGCTGTCGCAGTCGGTGACCAAGGGCCTCCAGCGGCAGACCGCCGCGCTGGCCAAGAGCAACGAGGAGCACCGCCGCGCCGAGGACAGGCTGCGCACCCAGGTGGAGGGCGACGAGAACTTCGCCCGCACGCTCGCGCCGCAGATCGTCGCCGACCGGCTCAAGGGCCAGTCGGTGGTCTTCGTCGAGACGCCGGGCGCCAGCAACTCCAGCATCGAGCAGCTGAGCGGGCTGGCCAAGAACTCGGGCGCCACCGTCACCGGCCGGGTGACGATCCAGAAGAAGTTCCTGGACGACGACCAGGCGAGCACCGTCGACGAGCTGGCCGCCCAGCTCAAGCCCGGCGAGCTGGCCTTCCCGTCCGGCGCCGGCACCTACGACAAGGCCGGCGCGGTGCTGGCGTCCGCGCTGATGACCAGGGACGGCGCCAACGCCGGCCGGGAGGACGCCGCCACCGCGTCGATCCTCGGCGGGTTCCGGCAGGCGGGTTACGTGACCACCAGCGGGAAGCCCGGCCAGCATGCGACACTCGCGGTCGTGATCGCACCGTCGTCGCCGTACGTGTCCGAGAGCGGCGACACCGACAACAAGGCGCTGCTCTCGCTGGCGGCCGCGCTGGACGGCGCCGGCCGCGGCACCGTGGTCGGCGGCCCGACGACCTCCACGCAGGAGGGCGGGCTGCTCGCCGCGCTGCGCGACTCCGACACCGACAAGACGGTCTCCTCGCAGGACACCGTCGACACGGCCTCGGGGCAGGTGGCGGCGATCCTGGCGCTGCAGAACGAGATGAGCGGCAAGACCGGCCGCTACGGGACGGGCTCGGGCGTGAACGGCTACCTCCCCTCGCCGGTCCCGGCCGCCGGAGGGAACGGATGAGCATGATCCGACCTGCCGCCCGGGTGCTCGCCGGCGCCGCGCTCGGCGCCGTCGCGGCGGGCGCCGCGTACCGGTCGCTGACCGCACGCCCGCCCGGCCTGAACGGGCTGCCGGGCGAGGAGGTCTGGGGCCGCACCAACCACCGCGGCGAACCGGTCACCCTCCTGGAGGGGCCCGCCTTCGTGGCCGGCGCCGCCGCCGGCGCGCTGCTGACCCCCGGCCTCGGCGGCCGGACCCGCGCCGCGGCGCTGCTGGCCGGTGCCGGCGCCGGGATCCTCGGCGGCTACGACGACCTGGCCGGTTCGGCCGACTCGCGCGGCTTCAAGGGGCATCTGGGCGCGCTGGCCAGGGGCGAGGTCACCAGCGGCGCGGTGAAGATCCTCGGGATCGGCGCGACCGGCGTGGTGGCGGCGGCGATCGCGGGTTCGCCCACTCCCTCCCGGGCGGGACGGGCGTTCGACACGCTGGTCAACGGCGCGATCGTGGCCGCCGGCGCCAACCTGATGAACCTGTTCGACCTGCGCCCCGGCCGCGCGATCAAGGTAGGGTTGATCACCGGCGTGCCGCTGGCGGTCACCCCCGCCGGCTCGGCCGTCGTCGCCGCCCCGCTGGGCGCCGCGGCCGCGCTGCTTCCCGCGGACCTGGCCGAGCGCGCCATGCTGGGCGACACCGGTTCCAACGCGCTCGGCGCGCTGCTGGGCCTGGCCGCGACCCGGCTGGGCCGCGGTCCCCGGCTGGCGGTGCTGGCCGGGCTGACCGGCCTGAACGCCGCCAGCGAGTTCGTCTCCTTCACCAAGGTGATCAAGAACACGCCGGTCCTGGACCGGATCGACATGCTGGGCCGCCGCCCGCCGGCGGCCCCGGTGCCGACGGGCGCGGTGCCCGCGCAGGCGGGGCCGGCCCCGGTCGCCGACCCGGCTCCCTGAGCCCGCCGCCCCCGAGCGCCCGCCGGTGAACCCGGAGGGCGCCCCGAGGGCTGCCGGCCCGCCGGGCGGCGCGGCCCGTCCGGCGCACGCCCCCCGACCATCGACCGACCGCCAGTGGTGAGAACCAGACCGTGACACCGACAGACGCGCCGCCGCCCCCCGCGGAGCGGGCGTGACGCCGCGCATGCGCCGGATCACCGGCGGGCTGGCCGGCGCCGCGGTGGTCATCGGTGTGATCACCGTGCTGTCGCGGCTGGCCGGTTTCGGGCGGACGTACGCGTTCTCGCAGACGGTCACCACGTCGTGCCTGAGCCAGGCGTACTTCACCGCGACGCAGCTGCCGAGCATCGTGTACGAGATCGTCGCGGGCGGCGCGCTGGCCGGCATGGTCGTGCCCGTCCTGGCGGGTCCGGCCGAGCGCGGGGACAGGGAGCAGGTCAAGCGGATCGCCTCGGCGCTGCTGACCTGGATCGTCCTGCTGATGGTGCCGGTGTCGGCGGTGATGGCGCTGCTGTCGCGGCCCCTGATGGAGCTGCTGGTCGGCGGCGACCTGCAGGGCTGCTCGCGGTCGGGGATCGTGTCGGTCGGCGCCGACATGATGGCGGTCATGGCGCCGCAGATGGTGATGTACGGGGTCGCGGTCGTCCTGTACGGGCTGCTGCAGTCGCACCGGCGGTTCGTCGCGCCCGCGCTGGCCCCGCTGATGTCGAGCGTGGTGGTGATCGGGGCGTACCTGGCGTACGCGCCGCTGGGCCGCGGGTACGAGAACGACCTGGCGGGGCTGCCGCTGCCGGCGGAGCTGACGCTGTCGGTCGGGACCGCGCTCGGCGGGGTGGCGATGGCGGCGACGGCCGGCGTGGCGGCCTGGCGGCTGCGGCTGGGCCTGCGGCCCGCGCTGCGCTTCCCCGAGGGGGTGGCGCCGAAGGTGCGGCGGCTCGCGGTGGCCGGGCTGGCGACGGTGCTGGCGCAGCAGCTGTCGGCGCTGCTGGTGGTGCGGCTCAGCTACGAGGGCACCGGCGGGGCGCTGGCCAACTACCAGTACGCGTGGGCGATCTACCTGCTGCCGTGGGCGATCCTCGCGGTGCCGATCGCGACCAGCGCGTTCCCGATGCTGTCGGCGCGCACGGAGGAGCCCGCGGAGTTCGACCGGATCACCGCCGCCACCACCCGCGCGGTGATACTGGCGTCGTGCGCGGGCGCGGCCGTGCTGGCCGCGGTGGCGCTCCCGGCCGCCGCGGTGTTCAATCCCGGGCAGGCGGACCAGCAGGACGTGCTGAGCCGGGCGGTGCTGGCCTTCGCGCCGGGGCTGCTCGGGTACGGGCTCGTCGCCCACCTGGGACGGGTGCTGTTCGCCTGCCATCGGGGCAGGATGGGGGCCGCCGCCACCGTCGCCGGCTGGCTGCTGGTGATGGCCGCCGACGTGGCGCTGGTGCTCACCGTCGAGCGGCAGTGGGTGGTGGCGGCGCTGGGGCTGGGCAACGCCGCCGGCATGACCGTGGCGGGGGCGCTGCTGCTGGCCGCGGTGGTGCGGGCCCGGGGCCGGGCCGCGGTACGGGGCGTACCGCGCGCGCTGGCCGCCGGGATCGCCGGGGGAGCCGCCGGAGGGGCCGCGGGCAACGCCGCCGCGGCCGCCCTCGGCACGGGGGGACAGGTGCTGAACATCGGGATCGCCGCGCTCGCCGCCGTCGTCGCCGCGGCCGCGTTCGCGGCGGTCGCGTTCGTGATCGACGGCCGGGATCTGCGGGCCGTGCTGACGGGTGGGCGGAGGCCGGGGGGCCTGGGGGGCCGCCCCCGGAGTGACACTGAGCCGGAAGGTGGGCGGAATGACTGAACGACACGCTGCCGCGGGAGATGTGGCCAAGCTGGACGGGCTGCGGGTGGCGCTCGTCCTCGGCACCAGCGCGGGCGGTGTCGGCCGGCATGTGCGGTCGGTGGCGTTCGGGCTGGCCGGGCGGGGCGCGCGGGTGGTGGTGTGCGGGCCCGCCGAGACCGAGGAGACGTTCCGGTTCGGGCGGCACGGGGTGCGGTTCGCCGCGATCGACCTGGCCGACCGGCCCCGCCCGATGAGCGACGCGAAGGCGGTGGGGCGGCTGCGCGCGATGCTGCGCGGCGCGGACGTGGTGCACGCGCACGGGCTGCGGGCGGGCGGCCTGGCGGCGGCGGCCTGCGCGCGGGTCGCGCCCGGTCCACTGCGGCTGTCCCGCGGCGGCGCGCCCCTCGTGGTGACGCTGCACAACGCGGTGATCGCCGGCGGGACGACGGCGATGGCGTACGCGGCGCTGGAGCGCGTGGTGGCGCTGGGCGCCGACGAGGTCCTCGGCGTCTCGCCCGACCTGGAGGACCGGATGCGCGAGCTGGGCGCCCGCTCGGTCGGGCACGCGCTGGTGCCCGCGCCGGTGCCGCGCTCGCAGCCGGGCCCGGCGGCCCGGTCGGACCTGCGCGCCGAGCTGGGCGTGGGGGAGCGGCCGCTGATCCTGACGGTGGCCCGGCTGGCCGACCAGAAGGGGCTGCCGCTGCTGCTGGACGCGGCGAAGGGGTGGGCGCGCCGGACCCCGCCGCCGCTGGTCGCGATCGTCGGGAACGGCCCGCTCAGGGGCGTGCTCCAGGACCGGATCGACCGCGAGGACCTGCCGGTCCGGCTGCTCGGCGGCCGCGGCGACGTCCCGGCGCTGCTGGCGGCGGCCGACGTGACCGTGGTGCCGAGCCTGTGGGAGGGGCAGCCGCTGATCGTCCAGGAGATCCTGCGGACCGGGCGGCCGCTGGTGGCGACCAGGGTCGGCGGGATCCCGCGGATGGTCGGGGCGGTGCGGGCGCCCGGCTCCGGGGACGCGCTGGTGCACGGGCCGGAGTCGGAGGCGGCGCTGCTCGTCCCGCCGAACGACCCCGCCGCGCTGGAACGGGCCGTGAGCCGCGTCCTGGACGACTCGGCGCTGGCCGTCCGGCTCGGCGCGGCCGCAGCGGAGCGGGCCGAGTCACTGCCGAGCGAGTCCGACGCCGTCGACCAGCTCGCGGGCATCTACCTGCGGCTCGCGGGCTGAACCGGGCTGAAACGGTGCCCGAGTGGGAAGCGGTCAGGTCTTAGACGCCTCCCGCGCGGATCCGGTTCGATCTTTTCCTGAGAAAATTCTGGATCTTTGGAACGCCTTGGAAGGGCGCTGCGTTTGAGGAGGTAGTGGAGGGGAGTATCCCTGCGCGCCGGTTTCGTCAGCACGGCCGATCCGTATCGGCCCGGGATCGGCGGCCCGCACCGGTCGACCAGGGCGGGAGAGACCTCCGGCGCTGAACCATGCCCGCCGGAGGTGCTGTTTTGCACGTGTCCCCCCTGGTGTGGGGCCTGACGCTGTTCGGGATCCTCGCCGTCATCCTGGCCGACCTGTTCCTCATCCACCGCAACGACACCCGCGAGTTCACCACTCGCCGGGCCGCGTTCTGGTCCTCGATCTACATCGGGCTCGCCGTCGTCTTCGGGCTCGGCGTCTGGGCGTTCTCCGGAGGCGAGTACGCCGCGCAGTACTTCGGCGGCTTCGTCACCGAGAAGAGCCTGAGCGTCGACAACCTCTTCGTCTTCATGGTGATCCTCGCGCGGTTCGCCGTCCCCAAGAGCGCGCAGCACACCGTGCTGATGGCCGGGATCATCATCGCGCTGGTCCTGCGGGGCGTCTTCATCGCCGCGGGCGCCGCCGCGCTACACGCCTTCACCTGGGTGTTCATCATCTTCGGCGCCCTGCTGATCTGGACCGCGATCGGCATGATCCGGCACCTGGACGAGGACGAGGAGGTCGGCGAGAACTTCCTGCTGCGCTGGGCGCGCAAGGTGCTGCCGACCAGCGACGAGTACGAGGGCAACAAGATCTTCACGCGGAGGAACGGCCGGCGGCTGTTCACCCCGCTGTTCATCGTGATCGTGGCGATCGGCTCCACCGACGTGATGTTCGCGCTGGACTCCATCCCGGCGATCTTCGGCCTGACCACCGAGCCGTACCTGGTCTTCACCGCCAACGCGTTCGCCCTGATGGGCCTGGTCCAGCTGTTCTTCCTGGTGGGCGGGCTCGCCGAGCGGCTGGTCTACCTGAGCCACGGGCTGGCGTTCATCCTCGGCTTCATCGGGGTCAAGCTGATCTTGCACGCGATGCACGAGTACGGTGTCTCCTGGGCGCCCGACATCCCGATCTGGCTGTCCCTCGCGGTGATCGCCGGCACGCTCGTGGCCGTTACGCTGGCCAGCCTCACGGTCGGGCAGCGGCGCGCCCCCGCCGCCGCGGAGGGCGCCCCTGAGGCGGCGCCCAAGGCGGCCGGCAAGGGCGAGGCGGATGCCCCGGCCGTGCTGGAGGCGCGCGAGGAGGCTCGCGAGACCTGAGGGTCCCGCGTTACCCGATCTGAGACCAAAGTCACTCCCCACGGTGACCCGAATCCTGTTCTAGAATCAGGGTCGACACCAATGGGGCTGAGAGAAGGTGACGCATGGCCATCGGGCTGACCGAAGAGCATGAGGCACTCGCCGAGTCGGTACGCGGGTTCGCCGAGCGCAACATCACGGCCGCGGTCGTACGGGCCGCGCTGGACGCCGGCGAGGAGGTCCGCCCGGAGTTCTGGTCGGCCCTGGCCGAGCAGGGCCTGCTCGGCCTGCACCTGGACGAGGAGCACGGCGGGCAGGGCTACGGCCTGCTGGAGCTGGCCGTCGTGCTGGAGGAGCTGGGCCGGGCCGCGGCGCCCGGCCCGTTCCTGCCGACCGTGCTCGCCGGCGCGGCGGTGAACGCCTCCAGCAACGCCAAGGCCCGCGCCGAGCTGCTGCCCGGGCTCGGTGACGGCTCCCGGACCGGCGCCCTCGCGCTGGCCGGCGGCCTCACCGGGCGCCGGGACGGCGACGCGCTCGTCGTCACCGGCACCGCCGAGCCGGTGCTGGGCGCCGCGCTCGCCGACGTGCTCGTGCTGCCGGTCGCCGTCGAGGGCGGCGGGACCGAGTGGGTGGCCGTGGACGCCGCCGAGGCGACCGTGACCCCGGTCGAGGCCAGCCTCGACCGGGTGCGCCGGGTCGCCAAGGTCGAGCTGGCCGGGGCGCAGGTCGCCGCCGACCGCGTCCTGGACGGCCTCACCGACGCCGGCGTCCGGGGCCTGGCCGCCACGCTGCTGGGGGCCGAGGCGGCCGGCACGGCGGGCTGGTGCGTCACCACCGCGTCCGAGTACGCCAAGGTCCGCGAGCAGTTCGGCCGCCCGATCGGCCAGTTCCAGGGCGTCAAGCACAAGGCCGCCCGGATGCTGATCGCGCTGGAGCAGGCCCGCGCCGCCGTCTGGGACGCCGCCCGCGCCCTCGACGACGGCGCCGAGGACGCCGCGTTCGCCACCGCGGTGGCGGGCGTGATCGCGCTGGACGCCGGCGTGAAGACGGCCCGCGACGCCATCCAGATCCTCGGCGGCATCGGCTTCACGTGGGAGCACGACGCGCACCTCTACCTGCGCCGCGCGCTGACGTTGCGCGCCCTCGCCGGCCCCGCCAAGGGGTACGCGGCCGAGGTGGCCGGGACGGCGCTGGCCGGCGGCCGCCGCGAGGTCGTGCTGGAGCTGGACGAGGACGCCCAGCCGGTACGCGAGCGGATCCGCGCCGAGATCGCCGAACTGGCGAAGATCTCCGACAAGGGCGAGCTGCACCGCACCATGGGCGACGCGGGCTGGACCGTGCCGCACCTGCCCGAGCCCTGGGGCCGCGGCGCCGGGCCGATCGAGCAGGTCCTCATCCAGCAGGAGCTCAAGGCCGCGAAGGTCAAGGCGCCCAACCTGGTGATCGGCGCCTGGCTGGTGCCGTCGCTGGTCGCCTACGGCAGCGACGAGCAGAAGGAGCGCTTCCTGCGCCCGACGCTGCGCGGCGAGATGATCTGGTGCCAGCTGTTCAGCGAGCCGGGCGCCGGCTCCGACCTGGCCTCGCTGTCGATGCGGGCCGAGCGGGTCGAGGGCGGCTGGAGGCTGACCGGGCAGAAGATCTGGACGTCGGTCGCCCAGCACGCGCAGTGGGGCTTCTGCCTGGCCCGGACGAACCCCGACGCGGCCAAGCACGACGGCATCACGTACTTCCTGGTCGACATGAAGGCGCCGGGCGTGGACGTGCGGCCGCTGCGCGAGCTGACCGGCGAGGCGCTGTTCAACGAGGTCTTCCTGGACGAGGTGTTCGTCCCCGACGACCAGGTCGTCGGCGAGGTCGACAAGGGCTGGCAGGTCGCCCGCAACACCCTCAGCAACGAGCGGGTGTCGCTGTCGACCGGCGGCGGCATGGGCATGGGCGTGCCCGAGCTGCTGAAGTTCTACGAGGGTGAGGAAGCGGGCCTGGACCCGGTCGCCCTGGCCGAGGTGGGCGGGCTGGTCGCGCAGGGCCAGTCGATCGACCTGCTGGGCCTGCGGACCACGCTCAAGCAGCTGAACGGCGTGGAGCCGGGCGCCGAGGCGTCGGTCCGCAAGCTGCTCGGCGTCCAGTTCAACCAGGACGTCGCCGACCACTGCTGGGCCGCGCAGGGCGCCGCGGCCGCGACCGAGGCGCCGATGACGCGCGCCGGCATCGTGGCGCGGGCGATGCTGTTCAGCCGGGCGATGACGATCTACGGCGGCACCACCGAGGTGCAGCTGAACATCATCGGCGAGCGGCTGCTCGGCCTGCCCCGCGACCCCGAGCCCGGCAAGTAGCGGCGGGACCGCGGCGGGCGTCCCGCCCGCCGCGGCCCGGTCACGGCCGCCAGGCGTGGACGATGTTGACGAGGACGATGGCCACCCACACGGTGATCAACCCGGGCATGCCCGTCATCTCCGCGGCGATCGCGCTGAGCGGGATCGCGGCGAGCAGCGAGACGATCGCCAGAGCCGGCGAGCGGTCGGTCCTCGGACGGGGCGGCGCGCTCACGCCCGGCCGCGGGCCGCGGGCGGCCGCGCGGGCGGCGAGCTGCTCGTCGATGCGCTCGGCGAGCGTCTCGATGAAGGCGTCGTCATAGTCGGGCCCCAGCTCCCGCCGGGCCGCCAGCGCCGCGGCGAGATCGTCGCGCGGCAGGCGTTGACTGGTCATTCCCTGTTTATACGCACAACGCCGGGGCGGTGGCCTCACTCCTGGGAACGAAACCGCGCGTACGACCTCGGGCTGAGAGGGATGACCTGGATAAAATGCCGACTTCGTCCAGATTCAGTACGGAGGTCCACGTGAGAGCTCGGGCCCGCTCGGCCGCCCCCCACGCCCGCGCCGCCGCCGGTTGCGCGGTGCTCGCCCTCGGCCTCGCCCTCGCGGGCTGCGGCGGCGACGACAAGCCCCCGGCGAGCGCCGGCGCGTCGTCGAGCCCGCCGATCCCCGTGCCCTCCGTGCCGATCGGCAGCCCGTCCGCCGGCGCCTCGAAGCTGGAGAAGGTGCCCAAGGTGCAGGCCGGGCAGATCAGGCCGCTGGTCGGGCGCTGGAACGGGCCGAACGGCGACTACTTCCTGTTCAAGACCGACGGCAGCGGCGCCTGGATGAAGGGCCGCCAGGCGCTCTGGAACGGCCAGGTCATCCCCGAGGGCAAGGGCAAGTACCGCTTCTCCTGGCAGGGCGGCGACCCCAAGAGCGCCTCCTACTGGGGCGCCACGCTCAACGCCGGCGGAACGAAGATGGTGTTCGCCGGCACCAACCAGACCTACACGAAAGCCAAGGGATGACCGCCCAGGGAACTGAGACCGACACTCGAACGGACGGCGGGCCGGAATCCGGGACGGCCGCCGGCGCGGGGGGATTCGCGTCGCCGGCCGACGCCGGGCGGCGGCTGGCGGGGGTGGACTACCTGGCCGACGAGTCGATCGCCACCACGGTGTTCCTCGCCCAGGCGCTCGGCAAGCCGCTGCTGGTGGAGGGCCCGGCCGGGGTCGGCAAGACCGAGCTGGCCAAGGCGGTCGCCGCCGCGACCGGCTCCGAGCTGATCCGCCTCCAGTGCTACGAGGGCCTGGACGAGGCCCGCGCGCTGTACGAGTTCAACTACAAGAAGCAGCTGCTGGCGATCCAGGCCGCGCCGCAGGACCGCGGCTGGCAGGAGACCCACGAGGACATCTTCTCCGAGGAGTTCCTGCTGGAGCGGCCGCTGCTGGCGGCGATCCGGCGCGACCACCCCACCGTGCTGCTGATCGACGAGGCCGACAAGGCCGATGTCGAGGTCGAGGGCATGCTGCTGGAGGTGCTGTCGGACTTCCAGGTCACGATCCCCGAGCTGGGCACGGTCAGCGCGGTCCGCCGGCCGTTCGTGCTCATCACCTCGAACGCGGCGCGCGAGCTGTCGGAGGCGCTCAAGCGGCGCTGCCTCTACCTGCACCTGAACTATCCCGACCCCGAACGGGAACGCGACATCGTGCTCGCGCAGGTCCCCGGGATCGAGGCGGCGCTGGCCGAGCAGCTGGTCCGCACGGTCGGGACGCTGCGCGAGATGGAGGTCAAGAAGGCGCCGTCGATCGCCGAGACCGTCGACTGGGCCCGTACCCTGCTGGCCCTGGGGTTGGACGAGCTGGACGAGGCCGCCGTGTCGCGCACCCTCGGGGTCGTCCTCAAGCACGTCTCCGACCAGGAGCGCGCCACCCGGGAACTGGGACTCAAGGGCTGATCGCGGTGGCGGATCCCGACGTACCCGCGCCCCCCGGCGGGGAGCGGCGCTCCCTGGTCGACCGGCATACGGGCTTCACCGCGGCGCTGCGCGAGGCCGGGCTGCCGGTGTCGGTGGCCGAGGGGCTGGACGCGGTGCGCGCGCTGCAGATGATCGACCTGGTCGACCGGGAGGCGCTGCGGTCGGCGTACGCCGCGACGCTGGTGAAGCGGCCCGTGCACCGCACGACCTTCGACACCCTCTTCGACCTGTGGTTCCCGGCGGCGCTGGGCGACGGCGCCGCGGCCGGGCCGGAGCCGCGCCGCCCCGCCGCGGGGGAGCGCCGCGTACCGCCGCCGCTGGACCCCGAGGTGCAGGCGCGCCGCCGGGAGCTGTTCGACCTGCTGCTGTCGGGCGACGACGCGGGGCTGCGCCAGTTCGCCCGCACGGCCGTGGCCGAGTACGGGCAGACGCCCGGCCAGGAGTCGTGGTTCTCCTCCGGCGTGCTGCGGGCGATGTCGCCCGAGACGCTGATGGCGAGCCTGCTGAACGCCGTCCTGAACGACCGGGAGCGCGGCGGCATGGCCGAGCGCGTGGCCCGGCAGAACTTCCGGTCGCGGATCGAGCGGTTCCAGGACCTGGTCGCGGGCGAGGTGCGGCGGCGCATCGCCGAGGACACCGGCGTGGAGCGGACCGCGCGGATGGTCGTCCGGCCGCCGCTGGAGAAGCTCGACTTCGGCCGCGCCGCCCGCAGCGACCTGGCCGCGATGCGCCGCGAGATCTATCCGATCGCGCGCCGGCTGGCGACCAAGCTCCAGCAGAAGCAGCGCGCGGGCAACCGCGGCCGGCTGGACTTCCGCCGGACGGTGCGGGCCTCGCTGGCCAGCGGCGGGGTGCCGCTGACCACCCACCACCGGCCCCGCCGCCCGCACAAGCCCGAGCTGGTCGTGCTGTGCGACGCCAGCGACTCGGTGTCGGCGTTCGCGCACTTCACGCTGCTGCTGACGTTCGCGCTGCGGGAGCAGTTCAGCAAGGTGCGGGCGTTCGCTTTCATCGACGCGACCGACGAGATCACCAAGTACTTCGCCCCCGGCGTGGACGTGGTGGACGCCATGACCCGGCTGGCCCGCGAGGCCGACCTGGTCTGGATCACCGGCCGCAGCAACTACGGCCACGCGATCAAGGTGTTCGACCGGAGGTACGCCGACGCCATCACGCCGAAGACCTCGCTGCTGGTGCTGGGCGACGCCCGCTCCAATTACGGCGAGCTGTCGCTGCCGATCCTGGAGCGGATGGCCGGCCGGGCGCGGCACGCGTACTGGCTCAACCCCGAGCCCCGCTCGCAGTGGGACACCGGCGACTCGGCGGCCTCCCGGTACGGCGAGATCGTCCCGATGTACGAGTGTCGCAACCTGTCGCAGCTCACCGAGTTCATCGAGGAGCTGGCCTAGGCGGGGCGGGGCGTTCAGTCCCGGTCCGGGACGAGTGCCGCGAACACCGCTCCGAGCAGGGCGATGGCGCTGCAGACCACGATCGCCACGTTGGCGCCGTGCGCGTACGCCTGCGCCGGGCTCGCGTGGCCGCCGGTCCCGGTGACGATCGTTCCGACGAGCGCCACGCCGAGCGAGGCGCCGATGTAGCGCGCGGTGTTGTTGGCGCCCGAGCCCATGCTCGCGCGCTCGGGCGGGACGCTCTCCACGGCCAGCCGCGCCAGCATCGCGTTGCCCAGGCCGCTGCCGATCCCGGCCAGGACCAGCCCGGGGACCATGCGCCACCAGTGCTCGTCCGGGGCGAGGCCCAGCAGCGCGAGCTGGCCGGCGGCGTTGAGGACGAGCGCGGCGGCGAGCAGCCGTCCCGCCGGGAGCCGCGCGGGCAGCCGCCGCGCCTGCGCCGCCGCGACGAACGACAGGCCCGACCAGATGGCCAGCAGGAACGCGGCGGCCAGCGGGCCCATGCCCAGCGTCACGTACAGGACGGTCGGCACGAAGCTCATCAGGCCGATGATCCCGAGCCCGGTGACCAGCGCGCCGGTGACCGACAGCAGGAAGCGGGGCCGGCGGAGCAGGCCGAGGTCCAGCATCGGCTCGCGGCGGCGGGCCTCCACCAGCACGAACGCGCCGAGCAGCACGGCCGCCAGGACGAGCAGCGCGGCGACCTCGGGACGGGTCCAGCCGAGCCGGCCCAGGGTGACCGCGGCCAGCAGCGCCGCGACGCCCAGGCTCATCGTCACCACGCCCGGCACGTCCAGGCCGCGGCGCCGCGCGGCGCGCGACTCGCGCAGCGTGCGGGCCGCGACGACGGCCAGCAGTACCGATCCCGCGACCGTGGCCCAGTACCAGAGCCGCCAGCCGCCCAGGACGCCCAGCCCGGCGGCGGCGATCGGGCCGAGCGCGATGCCGAGCCCGACCATGGCGCCCCAGATCCCGGTGGCGTGCGCGCGCCGCGGGCCGGTGAAGGTGGCGCCGATGAGACCCAGCCCCGCCGCGATCAGGGCGGCGCTGGCGGCGCCCTGGACGATCCGGCCCGCGACGAACACGGCGGAGCCGGGCGCGACGGCGCAGGCCGCGCTGGAGACGGCCAGCAGGGCGGCGCCGAGCACGAACACGCGCTTGCGGCCGTGGTCGTCGGCGAGGCTGCCGACCGCGAGCAGCGCGGCGGCCAGGCCGAGGCTGATCGAGCTCATCAGCCAGATCTGGGCGGTGGGACCGGAGTGCAGCCCGGCGGCGGTGTCGGTCAGCATCGCCAGCGGCGCGGTGTAGTTCATCAGCGCCAGCAGCGTGGCGGCGGCCGGCAGGGCCAGCGCGCCGCGGGCGTCCCCGGCCGTGCCGGCCGCGGGGGAGGCCAGTGTCGTCATCCCGTTCCCATCTGGAAGTTCAATCAACGAACCGCAACGGCGACGACCGTAGCACGGTCGAGTTCGGTCAATGAACTAACTGGACGGTAATGTGGGGCCATGGCACTCGGCAAGGACTACGTCAAGCAGGACTGCTCGCTGGCCCGCGCCCTGGAGGTCGTGGGGGAGCGCTGGACGCTGCTGATCGTCCGGGACGCCCTGTACGGCGTCCGCCGGTTCGGCCACTTCCAGGCCCACCTGGACATCCCCCGCGCCGTCCTGTCGGCCCGCCTCCAGGCGCTCCTGGACGCCGGGGTGCTCGCGAAGGAGGGCCAGGACTACCTGCTCACCCCCACCGGCCGCGAGCTGTGGCCCGTCGTCCACACGCTGGCCCGCTGGGGCGACCGCAACTTCTCCGACCGGGGGGCCTGCCGGCTGTTCGTCCACATCGGCTGCGGCGAGCGCATCGACACCGGCGGCGCCTGCCCCGCCTGCGGGCGCGTCGTACCGCTGGAGGAGCTGGAGATGCACCCCGGCCCCGGCCTTGACCCCACCCGCGACGACCCGGTCAGCGTGGCCCTCCGGGGGCCCCACCGGCTGCTGGAGCCGATCCTCGCCTGACGCCCTGGTGTCAGATTGGTCACTGTGAGCGGCTAACCTGCACGCCCATGGAGACAGAAGCGGCGGAAGGGACGCGCGGGCGCCGGCGCGGCAGCCTGTTCGGGCCCTTCTGGCGCCTGATCGACGGCCGGCCCGGCGACTCCCGGGCCCAGATCGCCCGCCGCGCCCGGATCCTGGTCACGCTCGCGACCGGGCTGGCCAACCTGGGCGGCGCGCTGGTCGTGCTGCTGTTCACGATGGTGGTGCCCGAGCCCGCCGGCGAGGTCTCCGAACGGCTCCGCACGTTCAACTACCTGGTCTTCACCGCGTACGTGGTCGCGGCGGTCCCCGCCGGGCTGGTGCTCGGCGAGCGGTTCTTCCGGCGGATCCGGCGGCTGGCCGAGCGGCACGGCGCCCCCGACAAGCACGAGCGCTCCCTGCTGCTGTACGGGCCGCTGCGGCTGATGGCCGTCCACCTGACCCTGTGGGGCATCGGCACCATCGGCTGGGTCCTGATCAACCTGCCGTTCTCCTGGCTGCTGGCCGTCAAGCTCGGCCTCACCAGCGCGCTCGGCGGCCTGACCACCTGCACGATCGTCTACCTGCTCACCGAGCGGCTGCTGCGGCGCGCCGTGACCAGCGCGCTGGCCGCCGGGACGCCGCGCCGCACCGGCCTGCCCGGCGTGGTGGCGCGGTCGGTGCTGGCGTGGGCGCTGGGCACCGCCGTCCCGATCCTGGGCCTGATCGTGCTGGCGGTCGGCTCGTTCATCATCCACAAGGTCACGCTGCGCGACTTCGCGATGGCGACGCTCGCGCTGGGCGGCGCCGCCCTCGTGGTCGGGCTCGCGGTCACCTACGCGGCGGCCCGCGCGATCGCCGACCCGGTCGAGTCGGTACGGCTGGGGCTGGCCCGGGTCGAGCGCGGCGACCTGGACGTCGAGGTCCCCGTCTACGACGCCAGCGAGGTCGGCCTCCTGCAGGCCGGCTTCAACCACATGGCCGCCGGGCTGCGCGAGCACGCCCGGCTCCAGGACCTGTTCGGGCGGCAGGTCGGCGAGGACGTCGCGCGGGTGGCGCTGGAACGCGGCATCGACCTCGGCGGCGAGCTGCGCGAGGTCGCCGTCGTCTTCGTCGACATCATCGGCTCCACCCGGCTGGCCGCCGACCGGCCGCCCACCGAGGTGGTCAAGCTGCTGAACGACTTCTTCGCCGTGGTGGTGGAGACGATCGGCGAGCACGGCGGCTGGATCAACAAGTTCGAGGGGGACGCCGCGCTGGCGATCTTCGGGGCGCCGCTGCCGCTGGCGGACGCGCCGGTCCGGGCGCTCGCGGCGGCCCGCGAGCTGGCCGTCCGGCTGGCCGCCGAGGTCCCCGAACTGCGCGCGGCCGTCGGCGTGTCGGCGGGCGAGGCGGTCGCCGGGCACATCGGCGCCGAGGAGCGCTTCGAGTACACGGTGATCGGCGACCCGGTCAACGAGGCCGCCCGCCTCACCGACCTGGCCAAGAACACCGACGCCCGGGTGCTGGCGGCGGGCCGGCTGGTCGAGGAGGCCGGACCGGAGGAGGGCGGCCACTGGGTGCTCGGCGAGGAGGTCGTGCTGCGCGGCCGCGCCGAGCCGACCGTCCTGGCCGTCCCGCGCGCCTAGGACGGGACGATCGTGGCCTTGCGCAGGGTCGTGTAGTACGGCGACTTCGTGAAGCCCGGCCCGGTCTCCTCGCCGATGTAGACGTCGGCGTGGTGCTCGCCCCCGTACCCGGGGCGGAACAGGTCCGTCACCTTCCACGCCGCCGCCCGGAACCGGTCGCAGATCCGGTCCGGAACGGGCCGGCCCTTCCAGTCCTCGCCGCAGTCGGCGATCACGAACCGCTGCCCGCGCGCCAGCACGTCCCTGTCGGCCGCGGCCGACGACCAGGCACGGAGCGGCTTCGCGGTGGAGTCGCGGGTGCTGTCGTCCAGCCACCATCCGACGCTGTGCGACCAGTTCAGGTAGCGGCCGCGGTGCGGTCCCGAGGTGATCCGCCCGCTGCCCTCGGTTTGGATGATCTTGAGGAAGTCCTCCGGGTACGAGCCCAGCGGCGTCTTCCCCCACTTGCAGTGCAGCTCCGGGCACCCGCGCACGGCCTTGGGCCTGCCCCCGTGGTACGACTGCACGGCCGTGTAGTAGGTCGTGATGCGCCAGGACGCGGGCTTGCCGAGGGGAGTGGCCGTCCGCGCCGCGGGAGCCGGCGTCGAGGCCGTGGCGGAGGCCGAGCCGGGCGCGGGGCCGGTGGGCGCTCCGGTGGGCGCTCCGGTGGGCGGCGGGACCTCCGGGGGCTCCGTGGCGGCCGTCGACCGCGTCCCGCAGCCGGTCAGGAGCAGGCACATCACCGCGAAGGCGGCCCTCGACCGCATCAGGCCCCTCTCCGTCGCACCCCGTCACACTGGACGTTCCCGGACGCACCCATGGTGCCATGCGGGCACGGCGGGCACGCTCGCGTCCCGGTCAGGTGAAGCGGATGGCCTTCAGCGCGTCGGCCTCGGCCCGCGACAGCACCGTGACCGTGGCGGCCGGGGCGACCGTGCCGCCGCGGGCGCGCTCCACCAGCGGATGCCAGCGCCGGCAGTGCCGCGCGAACGTCATCGTCGCCACCACGCGGCCGCGCGCCCGCTGCCCCTCCAGCGCCGTGCGCGGATCGACGTCGATCAGCACCAGGTGCACCCGGCCGCCGTGCCGGGCGGCCAGCCAGGAGAACATGTGCAGGATGTGCGGCCAGGTGCCGCGCGTGTGGGCGACCACCCCCTCGCCGCGCATCACCGCCCGGGCGATCCACCACACGTGCGTGGCGTTCACCAGCGGCACCCTGGCCCGGGCCGGGACGGCGCGCAGCCGGCGCGCCCAGCGGTTGCGGGCCTGGCGGGAATCGATCACCCGGCCGCCGTCGATCGCGACCGGCTCCGCCTCCTCACCGCCCAGGCCGTACAGCCGGTCGAGCAGCGTGCTCTTGCCCGCGCCGGGCAGCCCCGCCACCAGCACGAGCGAGCCCGCGGGATAGCGCAGCTCGGGGCTCGCCCCCGCCCCTGTCTCCGCCTTCTCGAGTTCGCGGATCACTCATCTCCCGGTCTCGGCCCCCGCGGTCACTGGTGGTTGGGAAAACGAACACCTGTGACCAGTGGTTCCTGCCCGGGAATCCGCGAAAGACGCGGAAAGCGTGCGGGAAAAGGCGCGCGGCGTCCGGTCACCAGCCGCGGGCTTCCCATTCGGGAAGGCTCGGGCGCTCGCGGCCCAGGGTGGAGTCCTTGCCGTGCCCCGGGTAGAACCAGGTGGCGTCGGGCAGGCGGTCGAAGACGCGCTCGCTGACGTCGGCGAACAGCTGCTTGAAGCGGGTCTCGTCGCCCCAGGTGTTGCCGACGCCGCCGGGGAAGAGGCTGTCGCCGGTGAACAGGTGCGGGCGCTCGTCGCCCGCGTACAGCAGGGCGATCGAGCCGGGCGTGTGGCCGCGCAGGTGGATGACCTCCAGCTCGGCCTCGCCGACCCGGATCGCGGAGCCGTGCTCGGCGGGCTCCGCCACCGGTACGGGCAGCGCCTCGGCGTCGAACGGGTGGGCCGCGACCGGGGCGCCGGTGGCCTCGACCAGCTCCTCGAGCGCCATCCAGTGGTCCTGGTGGCGGTGGGTGGTCACGATCCGGGCGAGCGGCGCGTCGCCGACCAGCTCCAGGAGGCGGGGCGCCTCGTTGGCGGCGTCGATGAGCAGCTGCTCGCCGGTCGCCGCGCAGCGCAGCAGGTAGGCGTTGTTGTCGTACGGGCCCACCGCGATCTTGGTGATCGTGAGCCCGGGCAGCTCGCGGACCTCGGCCTGGCCGCCGACCTCGACGTTCCCCGTGTAGCTCATGTGCCCTCTCCCATGGTGCGAGCCCCTGGTACGAATCCCGTGCGCTTCCCATGCGATCACGGGTGCCCCATCCTCCCTCATCCGCGGGGTGGCCGGGCACGGGGGTGACAGCCAGAATGGGTCAGCGGACTCAGCCGAGGCGTGCCGTTCCGGACGGACGTTTCCGGCCCGGTGGCACACCATCGAGGACGGAAGGGCAGTTTCGACCCTGGAGGGCGCGTTGGCCACGGTTTTCCGGCCGCGTCACGAGACGCGGCCGCTCCCGGCGGAGACGCCGGAGGAGATCCTGGGGCACGCCTGCACGCTGCTGAGGCTGTGCGGGCAGGACGCCGCGATCGCGGTGGCGCTGCTGGCCGTGGTGGCGGCCGGCGTGCTCACGCGGATGCCGGCGGGGGTGCTTCCGCTGCTGCTCCTGGTCCCCGTGGCGGGACCGTTCGCGATGGCGGCGGGCTACGTGGTCCGGGCCCGCCGCACGATGGTGTCGGCGCTGGCGGCGGTACGGGCGGGCACGGGAGCCCCGCTCGACCCCACGGTGCCGTGGACGCCGGCCGGCCTCGCCGCCGGCCCGGCGCCGGGCGTGCGGGACGTCGAGCTGCGCCGGCTGCTGGGGGCCGCGTACCGGTGCTGCGACCTGTCCTGGCACGCGGTGGTCTGGGCGGTCGGGACGAGCGCGGCGTTCGTGCTGTGGACGACGGTCATGACGGCGGCGGGGTGAGCATGGCCGACCATGACGCGCGGCCCGGAAGCTTCTGGGAACGGCTCGGCGACACCGACCGGCAGGCGCTGCGGGCGATGGGCCGGCGGACCGACATCCCCCCTGGTGGCACGCTGTGCCACCAGGGGGTGATCGCGGCGGGCGTGCACGTGGTGTTCAAGCTGGGGGCGCGCACCACGACGGACGTGGTGGCCAAGGAGTTCGTGGACTCCAGCGAGGGCGACGAGTCGATCATCGACCTGGTGGGGCCGGGGGACCTGGTGGGCGCGCTCGCCCCGTGGGGGCATCCGCAGCGCGGCACCGTGACCGTGCTGGACCACGTGGCCACGCTGCGGCTGGACCGGGAGAAGTTCGGCAGCCTGCTGTCGGCCAACCCGCGGGTGGCCGAGGCGATGATGCACACGCTGGCGCGCACGACGACGTTCGGCGGGCGGCGGCACGCGGTGCGCTCGGCCGAGCACCAGCAGCGCCTGGCGTACCACCTGCTGGAGCTGGCGCACCGGTTCGGGCGCCGCACCGCGCGCGGCGTGGAGATCCCGCTGCGGATGAGCCAGGCCGAGCTGGCCAACTGGTCCGGGATCTCGCGGGAGACGCTGGTGCGCTGGTTCCGGCTGTGGCGCTCGCGGGGCATCCTGGACCGCCGGCCGCGGCCGCTGACCATCCTCGATCCGGACGCGCTGCGGCAGGCGGCCAGCCCGTGGGGCGACGAGTGGCCCGACGCCGCGCC
>NZ_JBEZWH010000080.1:0-35088 GCF_040703975.1 Spirillospora sp. NPDC029432 | reverse complement strand
GTGGGCGGGCGGTCAGGGCCGCCCGCCGTCCCCGCCGGACGTCACGGGCGCGGCAGGACGCACTTGCCGCCGAGGACCACGTCGTTGCCGCGGCCCAGGCAGCGGGCCAGCGTGTACGTCTGCTGCCCGTAGTTGGTGCCCTCGCGGACGGTCACCCGGCCGTTCTCGTCGATCTCGCACGGGTTGTTGAGGGTGCAGCGCTCGCCGCTCTCGTTGCCGGTGTTGTTGACGCCGACGACGTGCCGGCTGCGGTCGTCCACGATCGGGGACCCTGAGGTGCCGCCGATGGTGTCGCAGCCGGGCCCGTACCGGATGGAGTCCTTCCAGGTCCAGTCGGCCTCGCGCATCCGGTGCACGAACCCGTCGATCTTGCAGGAGTAGATCTTCTTCCAGTAGCCGGAGACCACCGAGATCGCCGTGCCCGCGCGGGGGTGCGCGGGCGAGAGCTTGAGCGCGTCCGTCTTGTACCGCGACCGGATCTTGGCGTAGGTGTCGGTGAGCCGGTACAGGGCCACGTCGGTGTCGGTCATGGTCGCGTACTCGATCCGGGTGGCCTTGAGCGTCCCGAGGTTCTTGCGGCCGGTGCGGTCGAGCAGCGTGAACGTCCGGGTGGACGGCCGGTCGACGATCACTTCGCCGGCCTTGGGCATGCCCGTCTCCAGGCAGTGCCCGTTGGTCAGGACCAGTGCCCGGTCGGCGTCGGTGGAGCGCGGCCCGCGCACCAGCGAGCCGGAGCAGTTGTCCAGCGCGACGATGCCGGCGAAGTCGACCTTCGCGGCGGCGGCGGGCGGCGCGGCCGCGGGGGCGGCGGGCGCCGCCTGCGCGGTGCCGGCCGCGGTCAGCAGGGACGCGCCGGCGGCGGTGGCGGCCGTGGCTCCGGCCAGGCGTCTGATCATGGGACTCCTCTCGGCGGTGCGGCGCTGCGCCGCGCTCGGGTCCGATCATGTACGCAGCCGGTGACGCAGAGCAAGGGCACCGGCCGGGCGGCCCCGGATCGCCGCCCGGAAAGATCACCGACCGCCGTACGATGTCCGGCATGGCCGACAATTCGCTCCGCTGGGGGATCCTGGGCACCGGCGGCATCGCCACCGTCTTCACCGAGGACCTGCTGCGCCTGGACGGGCACGAGGTGGTCGCCGCCGGTTCCCGCTCGGCCGCCACCGCCGCCGCGTTCGCCGAACGGCACGGGATCGCGCGGGCGCACGGCTCGTACGCCGAGCTCGCGGCGGACGACGGGGTCGACGTGGTCTACATCGCCACGCCGCACCCGCTGCACGCCGAGCCGGCCCGCCTCTGCCTGGAGGCCGGCCGCGCCGTCCTGGTGGAGAAGCCGCTGACCACCACCGCCGCCGACGCCGAGGCGCTGGCGGCGCTGGCGCGCGAGCGCGGGCTGTTCGCCATGGAGGGGATGTGGACCCGGTTCAGCCCCCTGGTGCGGCGGCTGCACGCGCTCGTCGGCGAGGGCGCGATCGGGGAGGTGTCGGCCGTGTACGCCGACTTCTCCATCGCCCCGCCGTACGACCCGGTGCACCGGCTGTGGTCGGCCGAGCTGGCCGGCGGCGCGCTGCTGGACCTCGGCTGCTACGTGCTGTCGATCGCCTGGCCGCTGCTGGGCCCGCCGAGCACCGTCCAGGCGACGGCGGCACCGGCGCCCACCGGCGTGGACGCCAACACCGGGATCCTGCTCGGGTACGACTCGGGCGCGCTGGCCCTGCTGCACTGCGGGCTCATGGGCGAGTCGCCGCACACGGCCACGATCGTCGGCACCAAGGGCCGCATCGAGCTGGGGGCGCCGTTCTACCGGCCGTCGTCGCTGACGCTCACGCGCCCGGGCGCGGAGCCGGAGACGTTCACCGCGGAACTCGCGGGCCACGGCTACACGTACCAGGCCGAGGAGGTCGCCCGCTGCCTGCGGCTCGGCCTCACCGAGAGCCCGCTGCTGCCGCTGGACGAGTCGGTTGCCGTGCTCCGCGTCGTCGACGAGATCAGCGCCTCGTTCCGCGGGCGGTGAGGGCGGGGCACCGCCGCGGGGCCGCGGCGGTGCCCCGGCCGCTCAGTCGACGTCGACCCAGCCGAAGGTGCGCTCGACCGCCTTCTTCCAGCCGGCGTACCCCTCGGTCCGCTTCGCCTCGTCCCACTGGGGGTGCCAGCGCTTGTCCTCGTTCCAGTTCTGGCGCAGCTCGTCGGTGGTGCTCCAGAAGCCGACGGCCAGCCCCGCCGCGTACGCGGCGCCCAGCGCGGTCGTCTCGGCGACGACCGGCCGCGACACCGGGACGCCCAGGATGTCGGCCTGCATCTGCATGCAGAGCTCGTTGGCGGTGATGCCGCCGTCGACCTTGAGCGAGTCGAGCGCGACGCCGGAGTCCTCGCGCATCGCCTCCACGACGTCGCGCGACTGGTAGCAGATCGCCTCCAGGGTGGCCCGCGCGAGATGGGCGTTGGTGTTGTACCGCGACAGCCCGACGATCGCGCCTCGGGCGTCGGACTTCCAGTACGGCGCGAACAGCCCCGAGAACGCCGGGACGAAGTACACGCCGCCGTTGTCCTCGACCTGCCGGGCGAGGGACTCGCTCTGCGACGCGCCGGAGATGATCCCGAGCTGGTCGCGCAGCCACTGCACCGCCGACCCGGTGACCGCGATCGAGCCCTCGAGCGCGTACACCGGCGCCTGGTCGCCGAAGCGGTAGCAGACCGTGGTGAGCATCCCGGCCTTGGACCTGACCAGCTCCTCGCCCGTGTTGAGCAGCAGGAAGTTGCCGGTGCCGTAGGTGTTCTTGGCCTCGCCCGGCGCGAAGCAGACCTGCCCGACCGTGGCGGCCTGCTGGTCGCCGAGGTCGCCGGTCAGCGGCACCTCCCCGTGCAGCGGGCCCGAGCCCCGGGTGAGGCCGTACGGGTCGGGCGCCGACGACGGCCGGATCTCCGGCAGCATCGCGCGCGGGATGCCGAAGAACGACAGCAGCTGGTCGTCCCAGTCGAGGGTCTCCAGGTCCATCAGCATCGTCCGGCTGGCGTTGGTGACGTCGGTGACGTGCACGCCGCCGTCGGTCCCGCCGGTGAGGTTCCACAGGACCCAGGTGTCGATGTTGCCGAACACCGCCTCGCCCTCCTCGGCGGCCGCGCGCACCCCGTCGACGTTCTCCAGGATCCACTGGATCTTGCCGCCGGAGAAGTACGTGGCGGGCGGCAGCCCGGCGCGGTGCCGGATCGTCTCGCCGCGGCCGTCGCGGTCCAGCGCGGAGGCGATCCGGTCGGTGCGGGTGTCCTGCCACACGATCGCGTTGTAGTACGGCCGCCCGGTGCGCCGGTTCCACACGACCGTGGTCTCGCGCTGGTTGGTGATGCCCAGCGCGGCCAGGTCGGACGGGCCGAGCCCGGCCTTGTTCATGGTGGTCTCGATGACGGCGCGGGTCCGCTCCCAGATCTCGGTGGGGTTGTGCTCCACCCACCCGGCCTGCGGCAGGATCTGCTCGTGCTCGAGCTGGTGGCGGGCGATCTCGTTGCCGCCGTGATCGAAGATCATGAAGCGGGTACTGGTCGTCCCCTGGTCGAGCGCTCCGACGAAGTCGGCCATCCGGCTAACCGCCTCTCTGCTGGGACGGGCATGTGCGTGGTCGGGTACCGGCCTCAGGAGGCCGGGTCGTACTCGGGCTTGCGTTCGGCGTCCGCGGTGGCGGCCTCGTCCGCGTCGGGCAGGTTGCGCCCGATCAGGAACAGGTACAGCGCGGCGCCGATCACGCCGCCGATGAGCGGCCCGACGATCGGCACCCAGAAGTAGAGATCACCGTACTGATCGCGCCAGGCGCCGCCGTACCCGGTCAGGAACTGCGCCAGCCGCGGCCCGAAGTCGCGGGCCGGGTTGATCGCGTAGCCGGCGTTGGTGCCCCACGCCATCCCGATCGCCACCACCAGCAGGCCGATGACCACGGGCGTGAGGTTGGCCAGCGGGGGGTTGTTGCGCAGGTCGGTGAGCGCCATGACGACGAACAGCAGGATCGCGGTGCCGATCACCTGGTCGCGGAACCCGCCCCAGGTGCCCACCGGCAGCTCGCCGTTGCCGGGCAGCGTGGAGAAGACGCCCTGGGTCTTGATCGTGTGGCCGGGATCGGCCGCGGCGAGCACCTCGGTGTAGTTCCACCGCACGATCAGCGCGGCCACGAAGGCCCCGGCCGTCTGCGCCAGGATGTACGGGCCCACCTTGCCCCAGGGCAGCCGGTTGAAGACCGCGAGCGCGACCGTCACGGCCGGGTTGATGTGGCCGCCGCTGATGCGGGCCGCCACGTAGACGCCCAGGGTGACGCCGATCCCCCAGGCCCAGGCGATGCTGTCGTGGTCGCCGATCTCGGCGGCGGCCACCTGGGCCACCACCCCCACTCCGAAGAGGATCAGGATCAGGGTCCCGGCGAACTCCGCGGCCATCTCGCGGGCCAGCGGAGGAAATCTCAGTCGTTCCGCCATATCTCCTCCTCGCGGGCGGTGTGACGTGAGACACATCTGCCGCGACGGTAAGTAGACCGGCGAAAATCGGTCAACCAGCAATCGCTGCCAAACTCGCGTCCCGGCCCCTGTCACCGTGCGGACGGGTCGGGGCCGCGCTCCCCGGGTAGGGAGCCCGGCGCCCGGCCTCGTGCCCGGCAGTGTGCCCGGCGAGTGATCTTCTATAGCGGACGGCCGCGATCTTTCGCCCGGAAGGCGCCTAGTGCCCGCGGAACGCCTCCTCCAGCCACCAGGACGGGCCGTTCCCGGTGACCTTGGCGTCCACCACCAGCGGGCGGTTCCGCGGCCCGGCCAGCCAGTCGGCGACCGCGCCCAGGTCCTCGCGCTTGCGCACGGTGACCGCCTGGCAGCCGAAGCCCTGGCCGATGGCGGCGAGGTCGGCGGGCGGGAACGTGACCGCGTCCAGCGGGTGCCCGCCCGGCCCGAAGTGGTGCACCTCGGCGCCGTACGCCTCGTCGTCGTACACCACGACCAGCAGGCCCAGCCCGAGCCGCACGGCCGTCTCCAGCTCCGCGACCCCCATCAGCGCGCCGCCGTCGCCGAGCGCCGCCACGGTGAGCCGGTCCGGCCGGGCGACCGCGGCGCCGATCGCGGTGGCGAGCCCGAGCCCGACCGACTGGAACGCCTGGGTGAACACCAGCCCGTCGGCGTCGGGGACGCCCAGGTACATCGCCGGGTAGCCCATGAAGTTGCCGGAGTCGACGGCGACCGTGCGCTCGGCGGGCAGCAGGTCGTCCAGCGCGATCGACAGCGTCCGCGGGTCGATCCGGGAGCCGTCGGAGTCGTCGTCGTACGGGAGGTCCCGCCACCGGCGCTCGCGGGCCAGCCGTTCGGCCACGGCGGGCGTGCGGTAGCCGCGGGCGGTGTGGCCGCGCGCCGCCAGCTCCGCCTCGGCGGCGCGGGCGGTCTCGGCCGCGTCGCCGATCAGTGCCAGGTCGGCCCGCCGGTGCGCGCCGAGGGCGGCGGAGTCCAGGTCGATCTGGACGACCGCGGCGCCCTCGCCGACCAGCCTGCCGTGCCGCAGCGTCCACATGTTCAGCGAGCTGCCCCAGCCGGCCAGCAGGTCGGCGCCGGCGATCAGCTCGGCGGCGGCCGGGGTGGCGAAGCCGCCGCTGACGTCCAGGTCGTACGGGTCGCCGAGGAACATCCCGCGGGCCACGGCGGAGGTGGCCAGCAGGGCGCCGCAGCGCTCGGCCAGCGCGCGCAGCGGCTCGGCGGCGCCGCTGAGGCGGGCGCCGCGCCCGGCGATGAACACCGGGCGCTCGGCGGCGGCGAGCGCGTCGGCCAGCCGCGCGACGGCGGCGGGCGGCGGCACCGGCAGGAACGGAACGTTCCCGGGCCCGCCCGGCCCGAACACCGGCCGGCCCGGCCGGGGCGGTCCGGGCGCCGCCCGGACCGGCTCGCCGGGCCCCGTGTACTCGGCCTCCTGGACGTCCAGCGGCAGCCCGAGCACCACCGTGCGGCGCTCGGCGACGGCCGTGCGGCAGGCGCGGGCGAGGTCGGCGAGCGCGGTGGCGGGCGAGTGGATCCGCTCGGGGACGGCGCCGACCGCGCGGGCCAGCGCCGCCTGGTCGACGCGGAAGTTGGAGCGGACCGCACCCGCCGCCACCTCGCCGGTCAGCACCAGCAGCGGCGTCCGGCTCTTGGCGGCCTCGGTGATGCCGGTGAGCGCGTTGGTCAGCCCGGGCCCCTGGTGCACCGACAGGACCCCGAGGCCGCCGCCCGCGCGGGCGTAGGCGTCGGCCATCGTGGCGGCGCCGCCCTCGTGGCGGGCGGCCACGAACCGCGCGCCGGCGGCGGTGAGGGCGTTGGTGACGTGGAAGTTGCCGCTGCCGACGACGCCGAACACGGTGCCCGCGCCGAGCCGGGCGAGCGCCGTGCCGACCGCCTCGGCGACGTTCACCGCTCCACCAGGGCGAGCACGCGGGCCGGGCTCCCGGAGCCGCCGACGATCGGCAGCGGGGTCGCGACCAGCACCGCGCCGCGCGGGGGCAGCGAGGCGAGGTTCTGCAGCTGGGTCAGGCCGTACTTGCCCGCGCCCAGGAAGTACGAGTGGCACGGGAACGGCGGCTCGAAGCCGTGCGCGGCGCCGGCGTCGGTGCCGACGGTCTCCACGCCCAGCCCGATGACGGGCGTCTCCTCGGCCAGCCAGCGCGCGCACTCGGCGGAGATGCCGGGCGTGTGCGGGCCGGTCGCGTCGGCGTTGAGGAAGGTCTCCTGGTCGGCCGAGCGGGCGTCCCAGCCGGTGCGGTAGAGCAGCCAGCCGCCGTCGGGCAGCGGCCCGTGCGCCTTCTCCCAGTCGCGCACGTGGTCGACCTCCAGGAGGAAGTCGGGGTCGGCCGCGGCGTGCGCGGAGGCGTCCAGGACCACGGCGGGCGCGACCAGCCGGCGCGGCGCGACCTGGGAGACGTCCTCGCCGTCGCGCCCGGTGGCCCAGTGGACGGGCGCGTCGAAGTGGGTCCCGACGTGCTCGCCGGTCTGGATGTCGTTCCAGTACCAGGCCGGGCCGCGGTCGTCGTACCGGCTGATCTCGCTCAGCCGGAACGGGACGGTGTTGGCGAACGGCTCCGGCAGCCGGAGGATCGGCGTCGACTCCGACAGCTGCGCGGTCAGGTCGACGACCTCCACCGATCCGTCGGCGACGGCGGCGAGCAGGTCAGTGAGCACGGACATCGTGGTTCCTCTCAAGGGCGGCGCCCCGGGTCTCGAGCGGTGGCCCCGAACGTATCCGCGAACGCCTCCGGCCGGAAGGTCAGCTCCCCAGCCCGCCGAGGCGCCCCTCCAGCACCACGAGCAGCTCGCCGAGGATCCCGGCCAGCTCCCGCTGCCGGGCGGCGCCGAGCCCCGACAGCAGCGACGCCTCGTACGCGACCTGCTCGGGCAGCAGCCGGTCCATCAGCGCGCGGCCCTCCTCGGTGAGGGCGAGGTGCTGGACGCGGCGGTCGCGGTCGTCGGTCCGCCGCTCGACCAGGCCGCGCCGCTCCAGCTCGCGCAGCCGCTTGGTGACGGCGGCGCCCGAGGCGAACGTCTCGCGGGCCAGCCGGGTGGGGGTGACGCCGGGGCCGAGCCGGCGCAGCGCGGCGAGGGCGTCGAACTCGGCCCGGACCAGCCCGGCGCCGATCAGCGGCGCGTCGGCGGCCTGCTGGAGCAGCGCGGTGCACCGGGTGAGGCGCCCGATGACGGCCATCGGGGTGGTGTCCAGGTCGGGATGGAGGCGCTGCCACTGCCGCAGCACTTCGGCGACGATGTCCTCCACGGCCGGTCCCCCTCGTCGGTGATGATCGCGACAGCCTATGCCCGCCCGGCCGCCGGCGCGGCGGCCCCGGCGGACGCGGCGGGCGCGGTGGGCGCGGCGGGCGCGGTGGGCGCGGTGAACGCGGCGGGGGCGAGCGCGGCCAGCAGCCGGTGCCCGTCCCGCTCGGCGCCCGCCACGCGCTCCTCGGGCAGCGCGCCCTGCCACCACTCCCCCGCGGCGACGTCGGCCGCCTCGCGCAGCTCGACCAGCGCCCCGGCGAGCCGGTCGCGGGCGGCGGCCAGGTCGGCCGGCGCCGCGTCCCCGGCCGCGCGCAGCGCGCGCCCGGCGTCCGCGGCCGAGGCGAGCCGGTCGAGCGCGGACTCGACCCGCCCGGTGGCGCGGCGGTTGGTGACCACGACGCAGCACAGCATCCCGAGCGCCGCGCCGGCCAGGGTGTCCAGCCAGCGTTCCAGCACCATCTCCCCGGCGGGCTGGTAGCCGGCGAACTCGCTCATCATCAGCGCCATCGGGGTCACCCACACGGTGCCCAGCCAGTAGTTGCGCGCCATCCCGGCCTCGGCGGCGAAGCTGAGCGCCAGCACGGCCAGCACGAGGAGAACGGGCGCGAGCCGGGTGACCGGGACCAGGGCGGTGAAGACGGCGAGGCCGGCCAGGTTGCCGACGACGCGCTGCGCCGCGCGGCTCCAGCTCAGCGTGGTGTTGGCCTGGAACACCGACGCCGCGGTCACGACGGCCCAGTACGGGCGCTCGACGCCCATGGCCATCGTGACCCAGCCGGCGAGGGCGGCGCCGGCGGCGACGCGGGCGCCGATCGGCAGCAGCGGGGAGCCGGGGCGCAGGGCCGCGGCGAGGGCGCGCGGGCCGCGCGCGGACCCGGAGCGCGCGGCGGCGGCGATGCCGGCCAGCTCGGCGGACTCGCCCGGCAGCGGTGCCGGGACCGGCACCGGCCCGGATCCGCGCAGCCCGCGGGCCCAGCCGGCGAGCTCCGCCGGGTCGACGGCGGCCCCGGCCAGCGCGGACTCGGCGCGCACGACGAGGCGTTCGAGCGCCGGGCGGGCGCGGGTCCGGGTCGCGCGGAGGGTGTGCCAGGCGGCGTTGATCGCGGCGGCGGCCTCGTGCCGCGCCCGGCCGCCGGCGTCCGGTCCGGCGGCGCGCAGCCGGGCGGCCGCGTCCAGCGCGAGCGCGGCGGCGAGCCGTTCGGGGCCGTGCGGGCGGACCAGCGCCGGGGCCATCCCCACGAGCCAGGCGAAGGCGCCCGCGAGCAGGGTCAGCCCCACGTGGAACGGGACGTCCTGCGGCCGCTGCGGAAGGAACGCGCAGCTCGCGGCGGTGAACGTGAAGATGACGTTGCCGGGCGGGCCGATCCGGGCGGCATCGCAGGCGATCTTGTGCGCGGCGGCCAGCAGGGCGGCCACGGCGACCCGCAGGGCGGTGGAGTCGGTGAGCGCGGCGGTGCACAGGCCCGCGCCCGTCCCGGCGGCCATGCCGAGGACGACCCAGGCCAGCGTGCGGGCGCGCGCCGCGTACGGCTCCCCGTGGGCGTACAGGGCGCACAGCGAGCCCGCCGAGGTGTAGACGGCGAGGTCGAGCCGGCCGAGCGCCAGCAGGACCAGGTTCGGTACGGCGGCGGCGACGACCACGCTGACCGCCCGCTTGCGCCAGATGCCGCCCCCGGCCCCCAGCCGGAGGATCCCGCGCGCCGGCAGGGGCGCGATTCTCCTTCTCACCCGAAAAGCTTAGCAAGTGTTTCACCAGTAAATTAGTTTTGGCGGACGTGTGCCTGGCCACACACTCCGACCCCCGGAACGTTGCACACCCCCATTTACTTTGCGTCGCGCCGCGTGGACCATCTGTGCACCGGCATGATCATCCTCGCCCCGGGAGGTCCCCCATGCGCCGCCCCCTGCGCCGCCACCCCCTGCGCCGCCGCACCCTCGCCGCGGGAGCCGTCACCGCCACGGCGGTACTGCTGTCCGCGCCCGCCGTCCCCGCCGCGCACGCGGACCCGGTGCCGCCGTCCCCGCCGCCCGCGTCGGTCACCCGCCAGGCCCCGGCCGGGTTCGACCTGGTCCGCCCGTCCGCCGACCCCGTCCCGCTGCGGTACGCGCCGCGCGACCTCGACGTCACCTACACCCACGACGGCCGCGAGCGCACCCTGGACGAGTACCTCGCGATCACCGGCACGCAGGGCTTCGTCGTCCTGGACGCCCGGGCCGGCCAGGACATCGTCTTCGAGCGCTACTCGTTCGCCGCCCGCGACACCCGCTTCCAGTCCTGGTCGATGGCCAAGTCGTTCACCTCGGCCGCGGTCGGCATCGCCCTGGACGAGGGCCGCATCCGCTCCATCGACGAGCCGGTGACCGCGTACCTGCCCGAGCTGAACGGCTCCGGCTACGAGGGCGTGTCCATCCGCGACCTGCTGCGCATGTCGTCCGGCATCGCCTGGGAGGAGGCCGTCAACGTGCCGCCCGTGCACGTGGCCGCCAGCCTCGGCGCGCCGCTGCCCCGGATGGCCGCGCAGCAGAAGCGCGGGTGGGAGCCCGGCAGCCGGTTCGAGTACACCTCGATGAACACCTTCGTGCTCGGCTGGCTGGTCGCCCGCGCCACCGGCACCCCGTACCACCGGTACGTCGAGGAGAGGATCTGGCGGCCCGGCGGCATGGAGTCGACCGTCTACCTCGGCAACGACTCCAACGGCAACAACATGGCGTACTGCTGCTACTACGCCACCGACCGCGACTTCGCCCGCTTCGGGCTGCTGTACCTGCGCGGCGGCAGGGCGAACGGGCGCCAGGTCGTCCCGGAGGCGTGGGTGAAGGAGTCGACCCGGCCGTCCGCGCCGTTCAACGACGGGTACGGCTTCCAGTGGTGGCTCGGCGAGGACGGCGAGTTCGAGGCCAGCGGGCTCGGCGGGCAGAAGATCTGGGTCTCGCCCGAGCACGACGTGGTGATCGTGAAGTCGACGCTCGCGACGGTCGTGGGCGAGGATGAGACCGACACCGCGTTCCGCGCGGTGGCCGCCGCGGTGGCCCGGACCCGCACGTCCTGAACCCCGCGCCCCCACGGCTCCGGACCACGGAGCCGAGGCGGAGCCCGAGACGGACCCGAGACGGAGGCCCCCATGACCGAGCCCACGGCGGAGACCACGGCGGGGCGGGTGCGCGGCCGGGCGCGCGGCGCGCTCGCCGTGTTCAAGGGCATCCCGTACGCGCGCGAGCCGTTCGGCCCGAACCGGTTCCAGGCGCCGCGGCCGCCGGAGCGCTGGGACGGGACGCGCGAGGCGGACGCCTACGGCCCGCGGCCGCCGCAGTCCGGCGGGACGTTCGGCGCCCCGTCGTGGACGCCCGACGAGGGCCTGGACTGCCTGACCGTGAACGTCTGGACGCCGGACCCGGGCGGCTCCGGCCTGCCCGTCATGGTCTGGCTGTACGGCGGCGCCTACATGCTGGGGTCGTCGAGCCAGCCCGACTACGACGGGGCGAAGCTCGCGTCGGCGGGCGCCGTCGTGGTGACGTTCAACTACCGCGTCGGCATGGAGGGCTTCGGCGAGTTGGAGGGGGCGCCGTCCAACCGCGCCCACCTCGACCAGATCGCCGCACTGCGCTGGGTCCACGACAACATCGCGGCGTTCGGCGGCGACCCGGACCGGGTGACGGTGTTCGGCGAGTCGGCGGGCGCGGGGTCGATCGCCGCGCTGCTGGCGATGCCGGCCGCGCGGGGCCTGTTCACCCGCGCCATCGCGCAGAGCGTCCCGGGCACGTTCTTCTCCCCCGGCTACGCGCGGCGCGTCGGCACCGCCATCGCCGCCGGGATCGGCCGCACCGCGACGGCCGCGGACCTGGCCGAGGTGCCGCCCGAGGCGCTCTTCCCGGCGGCCGACGCGTTCATCGGGCGGATGCGCGACGACTTCGCCAGGTGGGGGCCCGTCGCGGCCACCGCCGTCCCGTACTCGCCCGTGGTCGACGGCGAGACCCTGCCGGAGACGCCGTGGGCGGCGGTCGCGGCCGGCGCGGCCCGCGGCGTCGAGCTCGTCACCGGCTTCACCCGGGACGAGTACCGGCTGTTCATGGCGATGGGCTCCCGGTTCGGGAAGCTGTCCGAGGACGATCTGGCCGCCGCGATGGACGCGCTCGCGCCGCCCGGCGGCGAGAAGGCGTACCGCGCCGAGCACCCCGGCGCCGGGGTCGACGACCTGTACGCCCTGCTCTGCTCGGACTGGCTGTTCCGGATGCCCAGCGCGCACCTGGCCACGGCGCAGGCCGCGGCGGGCGGCACGGCCTACGCGTACGAGCTGGCCTGGCCCGCCCCCGCCATGCCCGATCTCCTCGGCGCCTGCCACGGCCTGGACGTCCCGCTGACCTTCGGCAACCTCGACGTGGGCATGGCGCAGCTGCTGTGCGGGAAGCCCGCGCCGCCGGAGGCCGAGGAGCTGTCGGAGCGGATCCGGAGCGCCTGGACCTCGTTCGCGATCACCGGCGATCCCGGCTGGCCCGCGTACCGCGAGGACACCGCGATCACGCGCGTGTTCGGTACCGAGCCGGCCGACGTCGCCGACCCCGAGGCGGCCTCCCGGCGGATCTGGGCCGCGCACCGGTTCGACCCGCTCTAGCCGGCGCGGGCCCTGCCGAGGGCGGCCGGAGGTGGCCGGTTGCGGCTCCGGGGCGGGGGCCTTCCGTTCAGCGGAAGGGTCGCCGTCCCGGCGCCGGTCCGTTGGCCAGGGTCGGGGGATGGCCGTCAGCCGTGTCCCCGGATCCTCACGCCCCGTCCGGTTCCGGCACCGCGGCGGCCGGGCAGGCGACCGGAACGTACTCGATCAGCCGGTCGGCGACGGCGCGGGCGCCGGCCTCGTAGCGGCCGCGCAGGTCGTGCAGCACCTCCTGGGCGCGCAGCGCGGGCCAGTCCGGCGGCAGGTGCTCGACCGGCAGCCGCGGGTCCACCCGGACCAGCCCCAGCCACTCGGTCATCATCCACAGGAAGCGGGCCAGGTCGTCGGGCGCGTCCGGCAGCGGGTCGGGCCGGTCCCAGCGGGCCAGGAACGCACGGTAGCCGGCGCTGAGCCCGTCCAGGTCGAACGCGTCCCCGATCATCGCGGCCACGTCGGTGGGCGCCTCGGCCGTGCCGTGGAAGACCTTCACCCGCCCGCCGAGGCCGCGGTCCTCCCCGCCGGGCGCGATCACCTCGCCGACGTCGACCCGCGAGGGCGCGATCCAGGTGCCGTTGCCGAGCGGGCCGAACCCGGCCCACAGCAGCCGGGAGCGCAGATCGTGCCGCTGCCGCTGCCACGACTCGGGCATCGAGAACGACAGCACGGTCCACCGGCCGTCCCAGTCGGCGTTGACCGCGCCGCGCCGCCACACCCGCGCCTCGCCGTCCAGCAGGATGCGCTCGGACCGCGCGGTCAGGCCGAAATGCATCCGGCGGCCCTCCCGATGCCGGGCCAGCAGCCCGCGCCGGACCATCCGGGTCAGGGTGGAGCGGATCGCGTGCTCGCCCACGCCGAGGTTCCCGAACACCTCGATGAAGCTGCCCGAGAAGACGGCGATGTCGCGTCGCAGCACGTAGTTGCCCAGGAACGTCAGCATCAGCGACTGGGGGCGGGCGGCGGGGAAGGGACGTTCCAACGAATCGGCTCCTGGCGGGCGCGGGCGGGGTCGGGCTGCGGACCAGGATATGGCGCGGAGCCGATGTTGGGCAGATTATTGACTGCCGCAACCGATACGCCTATCTTCGCACTACTTCCGAGGGCTCCCCCACCGGTTCCCCATCGGTCCCTGTACGTCCCCCAACCGCCGCCGCGTGATCCCCTGATCTAGGGAGCATCGATGCACAACGAGGGACTCGGCTCCTGGCCGGCCCGCCGGGCCCGCAAGACCCCCCACCGCCCCGCCCTGGTCCACGACGGCCGCACCCTGACCTACGCCGACCTGGACGAGCGCGTCACCCGGCTGGCGCACGGCCTGCGCTCGCTCGGCGTGCGGCGCGGCGACCGGGTCGCCTACCTGGGCCCCAACCACCCGTCCTTCCTGGAGACGCTGTTCGCGGCCGGGGCGCTCGGGGCGGTGTTCGTCCCGCTCAACACCCGGCTGGCCGCGCCGGAGATCGCGTACCAGCTCGCCGACTCGGGCACCTCGGTGCTCGTCCACGGGCCCGCCCACACCGCGCTGGTGGACGAGGTCCGCTACAAGGCGCAGGTGCGCGAGTTCGTCTCGCTCGCCGGCACCGGGCCGGGCGCGCGCGGCTACGACGACCTGATCGACGGCGCGGGCGGCGGCACCGGCGGCGACCCGATCGACGAGCCGGTGGCGCCGGACGACCTGTGCATGATCATGTACACGTCGGGGACCACCGGCCGCCCCAAGGGCGCCATGCTCACCCACGGCAACATCACCTGGAACGCGATCAACGTCCTCATCGACCACGACCTGCTGGCCGACGAGGTGGCGCTGGTGTCGGCGCCGCTGTTCCACACCGCCGGGCTCAACATGCTCACGCTGCCGGTGCTGCTCAAGGGCGGCCGGTGCGTGCTCACCTCCGGGTTCGATCCCGAGGCCACCTTCGACCTGATCGCCGAGCACGGCGTGACGTTCATGTTCGGCGTCCCGGCGATGTTCCAGGCGGTGGCCCGCTCGCCGCGCTGGGCCGGCGCCGACCTGTCGTCGCTGCGCATCCTCACCTGCGGCGGCGCGCCCGTCCCGCCGACCCTGATCGCCGCCTACGGCGAGCGCGGGCTGACGTTCCTCCAGGGGTACGGCATGACCGAGGCCGCGCCCGGCGTGCTGTTCCTGGACGCCGAGCACGCCGAGAGCAAGGCCGGGTCGGCGGGCGTGCAGCACTTCTTCAGCGACGTGCGCGTGGTCCGCCCGGACATGACCGACGCCGGCCCCGGCGAGACCGGCGAGGTCGTGGTCAGCGGCCCGCACGTGTTCCGCGGCTACTGGGGGTTGCCCGAGCAGAGCGCCGCGGCGTTCTCCGGCGGCTGGTTCCGCAGCGGCGACGCGGCCCGGCTCGACGAGGACGGCTACGCGTTCATCGTCGACCGGATCAAGGACATGATCATCTCGGGTGGCGAGAACATCTACCCGGCCGAGGTCGAGCACGTGATCCTCGCCCATCCCGACGTGCTGGAGTGCGCGGTCATCGGCGTCCCCGACGACAGGTGGGGCGAGGTCGGCCGCGCGATCGTGGTGCCCCGTCCCGGCTCCGGCCTGACCGCCGACGGCGTGCTGGCCGCGCTCGCCGGGCGGCTCGCCGGATACAAGATCCCCAAGTCCGTCGTGTTCGCCGACGCGCTGCCCCGCAACGCGACCGGCAAGCTCCTCAAGCAGCCCCTGCGCGAGGAGTACGGCACCGCGTGAGAGTCCCGAGAACGCCCCATCCGGACCTACCGAGAGAAGGTGCAGAGCACCGTGGGCAAATTCTTGACCAGGGTTGGGAGCCTGCCTAGATTCAAAAGGCGCCCGGTTGGCCGTCCCGCCCCCCAGGAGGTGGCCGTGCGTCTCCGCTTTCCCCGCGCCGTCCCCCGTACCGCGGCGCTGGCCGCGATCCCCCTCGCCGTCTCGCTCGCCGCCGCCTGCGGGGACTCGTCCGGCGGCGGCTCCGACGATCCGATCAAGGTGGGCCTGATCGTCTCGCTCACCGGCAACTACGCCCCGCTGGGCAGCGAGGACAAGAAGGCGGTCGAGCTGGCCGTCGAGCAGCTCAACGCCAAGGGCGGCGTGCTCGGCCGCAAGGTCGAGATCGTCTTCCGCGACGACAAGACCCAGCCCGACCAGGCGGTGCTCGCGCTCAACGCGATCAAGCGGGACGTGGACGCCGTCATCGGCCCGGTCTTCTCCAACTCCGCGCTGGCCGCCGAGCCGATCGCGCAGCGCGAGAAGATCCCGTACCTGTCGCTGGCGCCGGCCACCGAGCAGGTCGAGCCGATCAAGTCGTACGTCTTCGTGACCCCCGCGCTGTCGGCCGACTACGCCGAGCGCTACCTCCAGTACTTCCAGCACCGCAAGATCACCAAGATCGCGGTCGCGCACGACAGCAAGAGCGGCTACGCCGTCGCCGGGCACAAGTCCACGCTCGCGATGGCCGCCAAGTACGGCGTCCAGATCGTCAAGGACGAGGCGTACGAGACCACCACCAGCGACTTCAGCCCGATCTTCACCCGGATCAGGGACTCCGGCGCGCAGGCGTTCCTGTTCTGGGGGACCGGGGCGCCCGGCGTCACGGTGACCAAGCAGTACGTCGCGTCCGGGCTCAAGGTCCCGCTGATGCTGACCGCCTCGCAGGCCAGCACGCTGTGGCTGAAGCCGGTCGGCGCCGCGTCCGAGGGCATCACCGTGCAGAGCGCGATCGGCGTCGTCGGCGACCACCTGCCGGCCGGCCCGCAGAAGCAGGTCATCGACCAGCTGGCCGGGCCGTACAAGCAGAAGCACGGGTACGCGCCGCCGCAGTTCGCGCAGGACGGCTACAGCGCCGCACTGCTGCTGTTCGAGGCGCTCAGGAAGGCGAACAGCACCGACGGCGAGAAGGTGCAGAAGGCGCTGGAAAGCATGGACCTGGTCACCCCGAACGGCCGGTTCCGCTACTCCCCCACCGACCACTCCGGCCTGGGCCCCGAGTACATCTCCGTCAACACCGTCAAGAACGGCCAGTTCATCCCGACCGACTGGGCCAAGGACCAGCTCGCCAAGACCGTCTCCGGCGGGTGAGCGGGTGCTCGAGATCACCGGGCTGTCCCGCCACTTCGGCGGCGTGTACGCCGTCCGCGACGTCGACCTGAGCGTCGGCGGGCGCGAGCTGCGCGGGATCATCGGCCCCAACGGCGCCGGCAAGTCCACGCTGTTCAACCTGATCGCCGGGCACCTGCGGCCCGACCAGGGCACGATCTCGTTCCGCGGGCGGCCGCTCGGCCGGCTGCCCGCGCACGGCCGGGCCGCGCTCGGCATCGCGATCGTGTTCCAGGCGGCCCGGGTGTTCCGGGGGATGTCCGTCCGCGAGAACGTCATGGTCGGCGCGCACGCCGGCACCCGCGCCGGCTTCTGGACGGCCGCGCTGCGGCTGCCCGGGCACGCCCGCGAGGAGCGCCTGATCCGCGGCCGCGCCGACGCGGCGCTCAAGCGGGTCGGGCTGGCGGACTGGGCCGACCGGCCGGCCGAGTCGCTGCCGCTGGGCCAGCAGCGCTCGATGCAGCTGGCCCGCGCGCTGTGCGCCGACCCGGAGCTGCTGCTCCTGGACGAGCCCGCCTCCGGGCTGCGCGCGGCCGAGCGGGAGGCCCTCGCCGACCTCATCGGCGAGCTCCGCGGGGCCGGGCTGACGATCATGCTGGTGGAGCACGACGTGGCGATGGTGACCCGGCTGGCCGACCGGATCACCGTGCTGGACCTGGGCGAGGTGATCGCCGACGGCACCCCCGACCGGATCCGCTCCGACCCCCGGGTGATCGCGGCCTACCTCGGGGAAGAGGTCGCCACGTGACCGGGCCCATGACCGGGCCCGCGATCGAGCCCGTGATCGAGGTGGCGGAGCTGACCGTCCGGTACGGTTCGGCCACCGCGCTGGACCGGGTGTCGCTCACCGTCGGCGCCGGCGAGATGGTCGCCCTCGTCGGCCCGAACGGCGCGGGCAAGTCCACCCTCGTCGACACGCTGTCGGGGATCGTCCTGCCCGCCTCGGGGACGGTCCGCGTCACCGGCCGGCTCGCGCACGTGCCCGAGGGCCGCCAGCTGTTCCCCGACATGACGGTCGAGGACAACCTGCGGCTGGGCGCGTGGGGCCGCAAGGACCGCGACACCTCGCCCGTGTACGAGCTGCTGCCCGGCCTCGCGAAACTGCGCGGTCGGCGGGCCGGCACGCTCTCCGGCGGCGAGCAGCAGATGGTCGCGGTCGGCCGCGCGCTGATGGCCCGCCCCGAGGTGATCGCGGTGGACGAGCTGTCGCTCGGCCTGGCCCCCCTGGTGATCGCCGACCTGGCCCGCCACCTGCGCGAGCTGAACGCCGAGCGCGGCACCGCCGTGCTGCTGATCGAGCAGAACGCCCGGCTGGCCTTCGAGCTGTGCGCGCGGGCGTACGTCCTGGAGGCCGGCCGCGTGGTCGCCGAGGGCCCCTCGGCCGAGCTGGCCCGCAGCCCCGAGGTCGAGGGCGCCTACCTCGGCGGCCCCATCCAGGAGACCCCGTGAGTAATTTCCTCAGTTATCTGATCAACGGGCTGGCGGTCGGGTGCGGGTTCGCGCTGATCGGCAGCGGGCTGGTGGCGATCCACCGGGTCACCCGGATCGTCAACTTCGCGCAGGCCATGTTCGCCGTCGTCGCCGGGCTCAGCGCCGCCTCGTTCCTGTCGGCGGGGCTGCCGCACGGGGTCGCCGAGATCGCCGCCGTGCTGGTCGCGGTGGCGGCCGGGGTGCTGGTCGGCCTGCTGGCGATGGGGCGGCGCGGCACCAGCCCCCTGTCCTCGCTCATCATCACGCTCGGCGTGGGCATCTTCGCGTACGCGGTCGAGGTCATGATCTGGGGCGACCAGCCGCGCTCGTTCCCCGGGCTGCGCGGCTCGTTCACGATCGCGGGCGCGACCGTGCAGAAGCAGTACCTGCTGGTCATCGCGGTCACGGCGGTGACGTTCACGGCGCTGGCGCTGTTCTTCAACCGGACGTACGCCGGCAAGGGCCTCACCGCGTGCGCCTCCAACCCGTACGCGGCGCGCGTCGTCGGGATCGACCCGCGGCGGATGGGCCTGCTGGCGTTCGGCCTCGGCGGCGCGCTCGGCGGCATCGCCGGGGTGCTGGTGACGCCGCTGCAGCCGATCTCGTTCGACTCCGACGTGACCCTCATCGTCAACGGCTTCGCCGCCGCGATCTTCGGCGGGCTGGTCCGGCCGGGCGCCGCGCTGGCCGGCGGGCTGGTGCTGGGCGTGGCGGAGGCGATGGTCGCCGGGTACGGCAAGGCCTCGTACCAGATCGAGGTGGCGCTGGGCCTGATGCTCGCCCTGATGATCTGGCAGGCGGTCCGCACGCCCGCCCTCCAGGAGGAGACGGCATGAGCGGCATGAGCGGCATGGCGGGGCTGCTGGCGCGGCTGCGCGGGAACGGGGAGCCGGCCGGGATCCGGCTGCCCCATCTGGCGGGGCTGTTCGCGCTGACGATGGTGCTGGCGGCGACGCTCGGCGAGGCGCAGCTGTCGGTGTTCATCCTGCTGGGGCTGGCCGCGATGGTCACCGTCGGGGTGTCGCTGCTCATGGGGTACGCCGGGCAGGTGTCGCTCGGGCAGGCGGCGTTCTACGCGGTCGGCGGGTACACCGCCGGGCTGATGAGCGTGCACGGGCTGCCGCCGCTGCTCGGGCTGCTGGCGGCGCCGGTGGTCGCCGCGCTGTTCGCGACGGTGATCGGGATCCCGCTGCTGCGGCTGCGCGGGCACCACCTGGCGTTCGCGACGCTGGCGACGCAGCTGATCCTGCTGTCGCTGGCGGGCGAGCTGGAGTTCCTCGGCGGCAGCATCGGGCTGCAGGGCATCCCGCGCTTCGGCGCGGGCGGGCTGGAGCTGGAGAACGACCGCGGCTACGCGTTCCTCACGTGGGGCGCGCTGGCGGTGGTGGTGCTGGTCGCACGGAACGTGATCGAGTCCCGGCAGGGCCGCGGGCTGCGCGCGCTGGCGACCAGCGAGATCGCGGCCGAGTCGGCGGGCGTCGCGGTCGGCCGGGCCAAGCTGGCGGTGTTCGCGCTGTCGGCCGCGTTCGCCGGGCTCGCGGGCGGGATCTACGCCTACTACGTCGGCTACATCGCGCCCGGCTCGTTCCCGATCCTGCTGTCCATCGAGTACGTGGTGATGGCGGTGGTCGGCGGGCTGGGCACGATCTGGGGCGCGCTGGCCGGCGCGACCGCGATCGTCCTGCTGATCCAGCTGCTCAACAACGTCGGCACGATGGAGGGCATGCCCAGCTACGCGCCGAGCGTGCTGTCCTACGCGGTCTACTCGCTGCTGCTGATCGCGGCCGTGCTGTTCATGCCCGGCGGCCTCGTCCCGGCCGTCCGGGCCCGGCTGTCCTCCCGGTCCGCGGGAGCGACATGAGAAGAAGCGACACGAAGGAGTGTTCATGGTCCTGCGAGACACGCCGCCGTTCCGGGCCGACCACGTCGGCAGCCTGCTGCGGCCCCCGGAGCTGCTGCGGGCGCGCGCGGACCACGCCGCCGGGCTGATCAAGGACGCCGAGCTGCGGAGCGCCGAGGACGAGGCGATCCGGTCGGTGGTGGAGCTGCAGCGCGAGGCGGGGCTGCGGTCGGCCACCGACGGCGAGTTCCGCCGCACGTCGTGGCACATGGACTTCATCTACCGGCTGGGCGGCATCAGCCCCGCCGACGAGAAGATCAAGGTCCGGTTCCACCGGAAGAACGGGGACATCGAGTTCAGCAGCGCCGCGCTGCGCGTCCACGAGCGGATCCGGCTGGACGAGACGATCTTCGGGGACGACTTCGCGTTCCTGCGGGACGCGACCGCGGGGACGGGCGTGACGCCCAAGCTGACCGTCCCGTCGCCGAACATGGTGCACTACCGCGGCGGCCCCGCCTCGATCGACCCGGCGGTGTACCCGGACGTGGAGGAGTTCTGGTCGGACCTGGCGGCCGCGTACGCCGAGCAGGTGCGCCGCATCGGCGAGGCGGGCTGCCGCTACCTGCAGTTCGACGACACCAGCCTGGCCTACCTGAACGACCCCGAGCAGCGCGCGATGATCGCCGAGCGCGGCGACGACGCCGACCACCTGCACCTGCGCTACATCCAGCAGATCAACGCCGCGATCGCCGGCCGGCCCGAGGGGATGCGGATCACCACGCACATGTGCCGCGGCAACTTCCGGTCGGCGTGGACGGCCGAGGGCGGGTACGACTTCGTGGCCGAGGCGCTGTTCGGCGGGCTGGACGTGGACGGGTTCTTCCTGGAGTTCGACGACGAGCGCTCGGGCGGGTTCGAGCCGCTGCGCTTCGTGCCCGAGGGCAAGATGGTCGTGCTCGGCCTGGTCACCACCAAGAGCGGCGCGCTGGAGAGCAAGGACGGCCTCAAGCGCAGGATCGAGGAGGCGAGCCGGTACGTGCCGCTCGACCAGCTGTGCCTGTCGCCGCAGTGCGGGTTCTCCTCGACGGTCGAGGGGAACGAGCTGACCCGCGACGAGCAGCTCGCCAAGCTGGCGCTGATCGTGGAGACCGCCGAGGAGGTCTGGGGCTAGGCCGCGACCGCCCCGAGGCCGGACCAGAGGCCGGACCGGAAATACGGGAAACGCCGGTCCGGCCCGGACCATTTCCCCGACATACAGGTTAGGCTTACCTAAGTAGGCTGGACTGATCAGTGTGATCGGAGGAACGGATGGCGGACGAGCCGAAACGCAAGGGCCGGCGGGTGAACACCGGCACGGTGCTGCGCACCGAGCAGCTCACCCCGCACATGATCCGGGTGGTGCTCGGCGGCGAGGACCTGGCCGGCTTCCCCGCGGGCGAGTACACCGATCACTATGTCAAGCTGCTGTTCCCGCCGCCGGGCGTGACCTACCCGGAGCCGTTCGACATGGAGCGGATCCGGGCGGAGTTCCCGCGCGGGCAGTGGCCCGCGACCCGCACCTACACCGTGCGGGCCTGGGACCCCGATGCGGTGGAGCTGACCATCGACTTCGTCTACCACGGGGACGAGGGGCTGGCCGGGCCGTGGGCGGCCGCGGCCAGGCCGGGCGATCTGCTGCGCTTCCTCGGCCCCGGCGGCGCGTACGCGCCGAACCCCGAGGCGGGCTGGCACCTGCTGGTGGGCGACGAGAGCGCGCTGCCGGCGATCGGGGCGTCGCTGGAGCGCGTCCCCGAGGGCGCGCCGGCCAAGGTGTTCGTCGAGGTGGCCGGGCCCGAGGAGGAGCAGAAGCTGACGGCGCCGGCCGGTGCGGAGATCCACTGGCTGCACCGCAACGGGTCCCCGGTCGGGGACGCGCTGGTGCGGGCCGTGCGGGCGCTGGAGTTCCCCGAGGGCGAGGTGCACGCGTTCGTCCACGGCGAGGCGAACTTCGTCAAGGAGCTGCGCCGGCACCTGCGGGTGGACCGGCAGCTGCCGATGTCGCAGCTGTCGATCTCCGGCTACTGGCGCCGCGGGCGCGACGAGGACGGCTGGCAGTCGTCCAAGCAGGAGTGGAACCGCAAGGTCGAGGAGGAAGAGGCCGAGGCCCTGGCCCGCTGACCGGCCCGCTGACCGGCCCGCCGGGCCCCGTCAGGCGGTGGCCTCGCCCTCGGTGAGGTCGCCGCCGCCGTCGCCGCCGGCGAAGCCGGGCAGCCAGCGCTCGGCCTCGGCGCGGAAGTCCCCCTCCGCCTCCAGCTGGCACAGCACGCCGCCGCAGCTGGCCAGCGCCCGCGCCACCGCCATGAACTGCGGCGGCATCCGCAGGTGCCGGCCCAGCCCGCCGGGCCGCATGTCGGTCGCGATGCCGATGCCGCGGCTGGTCTCCTGCCGCATGAAGTCGCGGGAGTACTTGAACCGCCCGGTCGTGAACGGGTACGCGTGCGCCGAGACCAGCGCGGCCACCTCCTCGGGGTCCACGTCGCCGTCGGGCGCCAGGAAGCCCTCCGCGCGCAGCGCCGCGACGATCTCCTCGCCGTCGCCGAGGGTGCCGATCCGCAGCAGCCGGCCGATCGCCCACTGCAGCTCGGCCGGGACGCGGGCGGCGCCGCCGAAGTCCATGACGCCGAGCCGGCCGTCGTCCAGCATCCGGAAGTTGCCGGGATGCGGATCGATGTGGATCATCTCGCAGCGGGCCGGGCCGGACAGCAGGAAGCGGTACAGCAGCAGCCCGGCCCGGTCGCGCAGCTCCTGCGGCCCGTCGGCGATCACCTTGGCCAGCGGCGTGCCGTCCAGCCACTCGGTGACCAGCACGTTCCCCGAGCGCTCCACCACGGCCGGCACGACGAAGTCGGGGTCGCCGGCGTAGGCGTCGTGGAACGCCGCCTGGGCGCGGGCCTCGTCGGCGTAGTCCAGCTCCTTCTCCAGCCGCCGCTTGAGGTCGGCGACCATCGGCTTGACCTCGACGCCGGGGAACAGCGGCGTGATCAGCCGGCTGAGCCGGGAGATCTGGTTGAAGTCGCTCATCAGGGCGCGCCCGGCGCCGGGGTACTGGACCTTGACCGCGACCGTGCGGCCGTCGTGCCAGACCGCCTTGTGCACCTGCCCGATGGACGCCGCCGCGGCGGGCTCGTCGTCGAACTCGGCGAACCGGTCGCGCCAGTCCTCCCCCAGCCCCTCGGCCATGACCGCGTGCATGGTGGCGGCCGGCATCGGCGGCGCGGCCTCCTGCAGCCGGGTGAGGCTGGCCCGGAACGGCCCCGCGACCTCCTCGGGCAGTCCGGCCTCGAAGATCGACAGCAGCTGGCCGACCTTCATCGCGCCGCCCTTGAGCTCGCCGAGCACCCGGAAGAGCTGGTCGGCGGTGCGCCGCTGGACCTCGAGCGCCACCGTCTCGGCGGGCCGGCCGAACGTGCGCTTGCCGAGGCCGAGCGCCGTCCGCCCGGCGAATCCGAGGGGCAGGCTCGCCAGCTTGGCGCTCCGCGTCACCGCGCGGCGGGGGATGTCACTCACGGGCCGACCGTCCCTACTGTTCGTCGACGGGCATCGTGATCGCAGCCTCTCACGTACAGCGACCGCCGCCGAGGGTTGATTCCCGTTCGGGGACGGGGTCCCCGGGTGGCCGGGCACACGTTCCGGATTCCCCTTGACGCGCTGCGTCCGCGGGACCACGATGAGACTCCCAGTGAGACAGATCACACTATTGTCTCGCATGTCTGACACGTTTGACCGGTGCCGCAACACGCGCCGCGACACCCCCGTGCCGGAATCTGGAGGCCACCACCGAGTGAACGCCACGACGACCGCCATGGTGGCGGTCGGTCTCTACTACGTCGGCGCCGCCCTGTTCAAGGCGGCGGGAGCGCGGATGGAACCGCTGCGCGGCGACCGTCCCCTGCGCATGCTCGGGCAGCTGGCCCGCAGCCACGTGTGGCTGATCGGCATGCTGGTCTTCCTGGTCGGGCTGGAGCTCCAGCTCGTCGCCTTCGCCGAGCTGCCGCTCGGGACGGCGATGCCGCTGTTCGCGTCGTCGCTGGTCCTGCTGCTGTGGCTGGCGGTCACGTTCTTCGGGGAACGGCTGGCCGCCCGCGAATGGCTGGCCCTCGGCCTGTTCGCGCTGGCCACGCTGACCATCGCCGCCTCGGTGCGGCCGGGCGAGGGCGACATCGGCACGCTGCCGCCCGCCCCGCTGCTGCTCGCCGTGATGGTCCCGTCCATCGCGCTGCCCCTGCTGCTGTTCTCGGCCGGCGACCGCCGCCCCGAGGGCCGGCACGCCCGCCCGCTGTCGGGCGTGGCGTACGGGCTGAGCTTCGGGGTCCTGCTCGGCGCCGCCGAGGTCGCGGTCAAGGGCCTGGCCATCCTCAACACCGGGCGCGAGTTCGGCCTGGGGCTGCTGGCCGAGCCGTACCCGTACCTGCTGGCGATCGCCCTGGCCCTGGGGCTGGGCCAGGGCATGATCGCGATGCAGCGCTGCCGGATGGCGATCTGCGTCTCGGTCTGCACGATCGTCGCCAAGACCTACCTGGTGCTGGCCGGGAGCCTGCTGTACGGAGGCGACTGGCCGGCCGATCCGCTGTGGGGCGTGCTGCGGCTCGGCGGGGCGGCGCTGGCGATCGGGGCGCTGTTCCTGTTCCCGCGCTACGACCCCGAGGGGCCCGGTGCCGGGCCGTCCGGCGGGTACGGGGCGGCGGGGCGCAGCAGGAGCTCGATGACCTCCAGGGCCGTCTCGATCTCCGGCCGGCCGCCGCCCAGGTAGTGCGCGTAGATGAACGAGTCGGCGATCCGCACGATCGCCTGGGCGAGGGTGCGGGTGGGCAGCGGGACGTGCAGCGCGCCGCGGTCGATCTCGCGCTCCAGCTCGCGGCACAGCAGCGCGATGGCGCGCTCCTCGATCGGGCCCGGGGTGGTGGCCAGCCGGACGAACAGCCGCGGCTCGCGCGCGGTGAACGCCTTGAGCGGCGCGGCGTCCACCACCTCGCGCATGAACCGGTCGAGGACGGTCAGCAGCCGCTCCGGGCCGGTGCCGCGGACGCCGCTCAGCGCGACGTGGTAGGTCCGCTCGGTCATCTCGGCCAGCACGGTCCCGAGCAGCTGCTCGCGGCTGCCGACCCAGCGGTAGAGGGTGGCGCGGCCGACGCCGAGCTCGGCGGCCAGCGCGGACATGTCGATCGGGTCGCCGTCCAGGTAGTGCGCGGTCGCCGCGGCGATCGCCTGCGCCGGCCCCGCGGCCCGCCCCTCGCCCGCCTCGCGGGCGTCCTCGACCGGGGTGCGTCGAACCCGATTCACCCGCACAGCATGGCATATCCGGCGCCACCGGACGGCCGGGAGCGGCCACTCGGCGGCGGGGCCGGCCGGCGCCGCCGCGGGCCGGCCGCTCAGTCCCCCTGGTCGATCTCGGTCTCCAGATCGTGCCGGTCCAGGTGGCCGTCGAGCCTGCCCTCCCGCAGCGCCTCGAAGAGGCCGTCGCGCGCCTCCGGGTCGGGGAGCAGCACGTTCTGGTCGCCGATCCAGGCGCTGCCGCCGGTCGGCAGGGTCGCGAACGACACGCGCTCGGGCCCGATCCGGGCCAGCCGCGCCGCCAGCGACCGCAGCGTCCCGAACTCGGTCCCCGAGTCCACCGCCAGCGACCCGCTGGCGGCCCGCAGGAACGCGTCCAGCTTCCACGGGCTGGTGAGCGTGCCGGAGTCGGCGGCCTTCTCCGCCAGGGCGGTCAGGAACGCCTGCTGCCGTTCGATGCGATCCAGGTCGCTGCCCGACAGGCCCTTGCGCTCGCGGACGAAGCGCAGCGCCTCCTCGCCGTCCAGCAGATTGCGCCCGGCCGGCCAGGACCAGCCGTTGCTCGGGTCGTGGATCGGCCGGTCCAGATGGATCTCGACGCCGCCGAGCGCGTCGGTCATCGCCTTGAAGCCGGCGAAGTCGACGGCGGCGACATGGTCGATCCGCACCCCGCTGAAGTCCTCGACCGTCCGGGTGAGCAGCCGCGAGCCCCCGGCGGCGAACGCGGCGTTGATCTTCGATTTCTCCTGGCCGGGGACGTCCACCCAGAGGTCCCGCGGGATCGAGATCACGTACGCCCGGCCGCCGCGCTCCGGCATGTGCAGCAGCATGATCGTGTCCGCCCGGGCCCGGCCGCCGGGGCGCCACTTGTCGGCGGCCGGCACGCCGCGCAGGTCCGAGCCGATCAGCAGCCAGTTCTGCCCGGGGTCCTCGACCGGCCGCACGTCCGAGCCGTGCGGCAGCGCGTCCGGGATCCGCTGGATCCTGCGGTCGTAGGTGCCGCCGCGCCACTCCGCCAGCGCGGTGACGCCCACCGCCGCCAGCAGGCCCGCGGCGAGCATGACGCCCAGGATCCGCAGGCTCCGGGCATGGCGCCCGCCGCCCATGCCGCACCACCTCCGGGAATCCAAACCGGAATGTCCGGTTTGTTGCCCTTTTCCCGGCTAACGGCGATCGATTCGTCAGGGTTCCAGGGGACCCGGGGAACGTGGGGAACGCGGCGGAACGCGGGCGCCCTCAGTGCGCGAGCGGCAGGCCCACGTAGTTCTCCGCCAGGCTGGCGGAGGCGGCCGGGGAGGAGACCACGTAGTCCAGGTGCGAGCGCTGCAGCCGCCGGGCGAAGTCGTCGGCCCCGGGGTCGGCGTGCAGCAGCGTCGTCATCCAGTACGAGAAGTGCTCGGCCCGCCACACCCGGCGCAGGCAGGAGGCCGAGTAGCCGTCCAGCAGCGTCTCGGAGCCGGAGGCGTACCGCTCGGTGAGCGCCTCGGCCAGCAGCGTCACGTCCGACACCGCGAGATTGAGGCCCTTGGCGCCGGTCGGCGGGACGATGTGCGCGGCATCCCCGGCCAGGAAGAGCCGGTCGTGCCGCATCGGCTCGGCCACGAAGCTGCGCATCGGCGTGATCGACCGGTCGGTGATCGGTCCCTCCCGCAGCTCCCAGCCGTCGCCGGTCGCGAACCGGGCCGCCAGCTCCGACCAGATCCGCTCGTCCGGCCAGGCGCCCAGGTCCTCGTCCGGGGCCACCTGGAGGTAGAGCCGGCTGACCTTGGGCGAGCGCAGGCTGTGCAGCGCGAAGCCGCGCTCGTGGTGGGCGTAGATCAGCTCGTCGGTGGAGGGCGGCACGTCGGCCAGCACCCCGAGCCAGGCGAACGGGTACTCGCGCGAGAAGGTCCGCGTGTCCGGCACCGCCGGGCGGCTGACGCCGTGGAAGCCGTCGCAGCCGGCGATGTAGTCGCACTCCAGCGTGTACGTCTTCCCGCCCTGCTCGTAGGTGACGCTGGGCGCGGCGGGGTCGATGGCCACCACCTTCGCCTCGAACCGGACGTCGCCGCCGTCCTCGAGCCGGCGCGCCACCAGGTCCTTGACGATCTCGGTCTGCGCGTAGACCGTCACCGTCCGGCCGGTCAGCTCGGTCAGCGCGACGCGGTGCCCGGCGCCGCCGAACCGCAGCTCCAGCCCGTGGTGGACCAGGCCCTCGCGGTCGAGCCGCTCCCCCACGCCGCTGTCGCGCAGCACGTCGGTGGTGCCCTGCTCCAGCATCCCCGCGCGCTGCCGCTGCTCGACGTACGCCCGGTCGCGGCTCTCCAGGACCACCGAGTCGATCCCCTGGCGGTGCAGGAGATGCGACAGCAGCAGCCCCGCGGGGCCCCCGCCAACGATCGCGACCTGGGTCCGCATGTTGCCTCCTCCTGCTCCGTCCACCGCTGGTCCAGGACGATGGTCGCGGGTATCGCCGCAGCTTCAGCCGCTGAGTTTCCGTTCACCGGAAGATGGTCCCGAAACCGGTGGGAGCGGCCCGGACGACGCGGGACCGCGCCAGTGCAGGGCCAGGTCGCGCGACAGCGCCCGCGCCGCCGTGGTCAGCGGCGGCAGCAGCCGCCGCATGTCGGCGCTGCGGGTGCGGGCGACCAGCGACAGCGCGGCCACGACCGCGCCCTCGCCGTCGCGGACCGGGGCGGCCACCGACGCGGCGCCCAGCGTCATCTCGTCGCGGGTCAGGGCGAAGCCGTTGTGCCGGACGCGCTCCAGCGAGCCGCGCAGCTCGTCCGGATCGGTGATCGTCCGGGCGGCGTGCCGGGTCAGCCCCGCGGCCAGGACCTCCTCCAGGACCTCCTCCGGCGCGTACGCCAGCAGCACCTTGCCCACGCCGGTCGCGTGCAGCGGCAAGGTGGCCCCGACCTGGGTGACCACCGGCACCGAGCGGGTGCCGCGCAGCCGCTCCACGAACAGGGCGCGGCCGTCGCGGAGCACGGCGAGCTGCACGTTGTCGTGCGTCGCCTCGTACAGGTCCTCCATGTGCGGCAGCGCCAGCTCCCGCAGGCTCGTCACCGCGGGCGCCTGGCTGCCGATCCGCCACAGCCGGGTGCCGATCCGGTACGTGCCGTCCGGGACCCGCTCCAGGAAGCCGCCCCCGACCAGCTCGCCGACCAGGCGGTGCCCGGTGGCCAGGGGCAGGCCGGCGCGGCGGCAGATCTCGCTCAGGTTGAGCCGGACGCCGCCCAGCGCGAACGCGTCCAGGATCGCCATCACCTTGCCCGCCACGCTCGGCGGGCGCGCAGGATCCGCCATGCCCTCCGGCCTACTCCTCACTCTCTTCGGCCAGTACCCGCTGCGCGACGGCGAACGCCGAGTTCGCGGCGGGTACTCCACAATAGATGGCGGTCTGCAGCAGCACCTCTTTGATCTCCTCGCGGGTCAGGCCGTTGCGGCGCGCGGCCCGCACGTGCATGGCCAGCTCGTCGAGGTGGCCGTGCGCGACCAGCGCGGTCAGCGTGATGCAGCTGCGCGTCCTGCGGTCCAGCCCGGGCCGGGTCCAGATGCCGCCCCAGGCGTACCGGGTGATCATCTCCTGGAAGTCGGCGGTGAACTCGTCGGCGCGGGCGGTGGCCCGGTCGACGTGCGCGTCGCCGAGCACCTCGCGCCGCACCGCCATGCCGTCGGCGTACCGCTGCTCCTCGTTCATCCGGCGGTCTCCTTCCAGGTCCGGTCCAGGTGGGTGGTGATCGCCTCGGTGACCGCGGCGGGGCGCTCGACGCCGGCCAGGTGGGACGCGCCGTCGAGCACGGTGAGGCGGGCGCCGGGGATCCCCGCGGCCAGCCGGTCGGCGTGCCCCTCGACGGGTGTGGCCGGGTCGCCGGCACCGGCGATCACCAGGGTGGGGGCGGCGATCTCGGGCAGCCGCGCGGTCGCGTCGAACAGCGCGAGCGCGTCGCAGCACGCGGCGTACCCGTCGGGGTCGGTGGCGCGCAGCATGTCGGTGTACGGCCCGGCGCCGCCGAAGCCCGGCGTGAACCAGCGCCCCGGCGCGGTCGCGGCCAGCGGCCCGGTGCCCTCGCGCCGCACCAGCGCGGCGCGCTCGTGCCAGCCCTCGGGGCCGCCGAACCGCGGCGACGTGCAGACCAGCACCAGGCTCGCCAGGCGCTCGGGGGCGAGCAGCGCGAACGCCTGGCCGACCGCGCCGCCCAGCGACACGCCCGCGTAGGCCGCGCGGCCGACGCCGCGGGCGTCGAGCACGTCCGCGAGTGCGCCGGCGAGGTCCTCGACGGTGAACCCGCGCTCGGGCGGCGGCGCCTCGCCGTGGCCGGGCAGGTCGTACCGCAGCACGCGGTAGCGGGCGGAGAGCGCGGCCATCTGCGGCGCCCACAGCTCCGTGCTCGTGCCGAGCGAGGGGCCGAGGACGAGGACGGGAGCGTCCTCGGGGCCGTCCAGCCGGTGGTGCAGGATCATCGGTCTCCGTTCCGGTGGCGGCGGCTCTGGCGGTACGCGGCCACGGCGCGGTCCGCCAGTTCCGGGGCCAGGCCCGGGCCGGGGTCGCCGCCGTGCTCCGCCAGGACCGCCAGCAGGCCGCCGAGGTTGGCGCGCATCCGGTCCGGCGCCGCCTCCAGCCCCTCGGCCAGCTCGGCGGCGGTCTCGGCGGCGCCGCCGGCCAGCCGCAGGCACTCGCGGAACGGCTGCCACTCGGCGTGCCACTCCCCCGCCGGCCGCTCGTGCGGGGCGGCCAGCGAGGCGTTCAGGACCTGGGCGTACGCGGGCACCTGGAGCGCGGCCGAGCGGATCACCGTGGCCATCGCCGGGTTGCGCTTGTGCGGCATCGCCGACGAGCCGCCGCGGCCGGGCGCGGCGGGCTCGGCCACCTCGTCGACCTCGCTCTGCGCGAGCAGCACCACGTCGGTGGCGAACTTGCCCAGCGCACCGGCGGTCAGCGCCAGCGCGGCGCCGAGGTCGGCGACCGGCGTGCGGCGGGTGTGCCAGGGCGCGGCGGGCTCGGCCAGCCCGGTCTCGGCGGCGTACGCGCCCATCAGCTCCAGGCCCCGCTCCCCGTACGAGGCGAGGGTGCCCGCGGCCCCGCCCAGCTGGACGGGCAGCGGGACGGCGGCCAGCCGGTCGCGCGCCTCCAGCACGCCCAGCAGCCAGCCCCCCGCCTTCGCCCCGAAGGTCGTCGGAAGGGCCTGGCGGCCGAGGGTGCGGCCCGCGATCGGCGTGTCGCGGTGCCGGGCGGCGGTCTCCGCCAGCGCGGCCAGCACCCGGTCCAGGTGGGCGAGGGCGCCGCGCCGGGCGCGGCTCGCGACGATCATGGCGGCGGTGTCCATGATGTCCTGGCTGGTCGCGCCCTTGTGGACGTGCTCGCCGAACGGGCCCGCGAGCCCGCGCAGGTCGCCGACCAGCGGGACCACCGGGTTGCCCGCCCCGCGGGCGCGGCGGGCCAGCTCCGGCAGGTCGACGCGGGCCGGGTCGGCCGCGGCCGCGATCGCCTCCGCCGCCTCGCCGGGGATGATCCCGAGCCGCGCCTGGGCACGCGCCAGCGCGGTCTCGGCGTCCAGCATGGCCGCCAGCCACGCCCGGTCGCCGGTGGCCGCCTCGGCGTCCGTGCCGGCCCGGACCGGGGACAGCAGCCCCGCGTCCGGCGACACCTCAGATAGCAAAGAAGACCGTCTCCCGCTCGCCCTGGAGGCGGACGTCGAAGCGGTACGCGCCGTCCTCCTCACGCTCGGCGATCAGCGTACCCCGCCGGTCCGCCGGCACCTCGGCCAGCAGCGGGTCCGTCCCGTGCGCCGCCGCGTCCTCGGGGAAGTACAGCCGGGTGCGCACCGGCTTCAGCAGCCCGCGGGCGAAGACCAGCACGGCGATGTACGGCGCGCCGGCGCCGATCCCGGCGGGCTTGAGGGTGCTGAACCAGTAGGCGCCGGCCGCGTCGGTCTCGCAGCGGCCGAAGCCGGAGAAGCCGTGCCCCGCCCGCTTGTAGCCGCCGGGCCGGGCCGGGACCGCGCCCGTGCCGTCCGCCTGCCAGATCTCGACCAGGGCGTCGCCGACCGGGGCGCCGGCGCCGTCCAGGACCCGGCCGCGGACCGTGATCGCCTCGGGCCGCCAGGCCGGGACGACCTCGGGCCCGCCCGCGTAGGGCAGCGCGTAGTGGAAGAACGGCCCGACGGTCTGCGAGGGGGTGGGCAGGAGCCCGTTGTCCGGCATCAGTCCTCCATCGGGGTGTCGCCGAGCACGATGTCCCACTGGTAGCCCAGCGCCCACTCCGGCTCGGTGGTGTCCATGTCGAGCCGGGCGACCAGCAGGTCGCGGTGCTCCTGCTCCGGGATCGACAGCATCATCGGGTCGTAGGCGAACAGCGGGTCGCCGGGGAAGTACATCTGGGTGACCAGGCGCTGGGTGAACGCCGTGCCGAACACCGAGAAGTGGATGTGGGCGGGGCGCCAGGCGTTGGGGTGGTTGCGCCACGGGTACGCGCCCGGCTTGATCGTGACGAAGCGGTAGCGGCCCTCGTCGTCGGTCAGGCAGCGGCCCGCGCCGGTGAAGTTGGGGTCGAGCGGGGCGGGGTGCTGGTCGCCGAGGTGCACGTACCGGCCGCAGGCGTTGGCCTGCCAGATCTCCACCAGCGTGCCGCGCACCGGGCGGCCGGAGGCGTCCAGCACCCGGCCGGTGACGATGATCCGCTCGCCCATCGGCTCGCCGGCGTGCTGTTTCGTCAGATCGGCGTCCAGCCGGCCCAGCTCCTGGTGGCCGAACACCGGCGAGGTCAGCTCGACGCTGTCGGGGCCGAGCTTGGGCATGACCAGCTCCCGGGCGGGGGCCCGGAGCACCGTGCTCTTGTAGCCGGGGTACAGGTACGGCGGGTGCGTCATGGCCGGGCTCCTGCCTGCGGGTGGGTGGTGTCGGTACGGTCGGCCAGCGCGGGCTCGGTGCGCTCGCGGACCTCGGCGACGGTGACGCCGGGGGCGGTCTCCACCAGCACCAGGCCCTCCGGGGTGACGTCCAGGACGCCCAGCTCGGTGATGATCCGGTCGACGCAGCCGGTGCCGGTCAGCGGCAGCCCGCACTCCTTGACGATCTTGGGTGAGCCGTCCTTGCTGGTGTGGCTCATCACCACGATGACCTTGCGGGCGCCGTGGACCAGGTCCATCGCCCCGCCCATGCCCTTGATCATCTTGCCGGGCACCGACCAGTTGGCGAGGTCGCCGCGCTCGGAGACCTCCATCGCGCCCAGCACCGCGATGTCGATGTGGCCGCCGCGGATCATGCCGAACGACAGCGACGAGTCGAAGCAGGACGCGCCGGGCAGGACGGTGACCGTCTCCTTGCCCGCGTTGATCAGGGCGGGGTCGACCTCGTCCTCCGCCGGGTACGGGCCGACGCCGAGGACGCCGTTCTCGGCGTGCAGGACGACCTCGCGGCCCTCGGGGACGTACCCGGGGATCAGCGTCGGGAGCCCGATGCCGAGGTTGACGTACGCGCCGTCGGGCAGCTCGGCCGCCGCGCGGGCGGCGATCTCGTTCCTGGACCAGGGCATTACGCGCGCACCGTCCCTCGGGTCGAAGACGCGGAAGCGGAGGTCGTGCGCTTCTCGATCGGGCGGTCGGCGGCCTGCTCGGGGGTCAGCTCGACCACGCGCTGCACGAACACGCCCGGCAGGTGCACGGCGTCGGGGTCGATCTCGCCGGGCTCGACCAGCTCCTCGACCTCGGCCAGGGTGATCCGGCCGGCCATCGCGCACAGCGGGTTGAAGTTGCGGGCGGCCTTGTCGAACACCAGGTTGCCGTGCCGGTCGCCCTTGGCGGCGCGGACCAGCGCGAAGTCGGTGGTGATGCCCTCCTCGAGGACGTACTCGGCGCCGCCGAACTCGCGGACCTCCTTGGCGGGCGAGGCGACCGCGACGCCGCCGCCGGGCGCGTACCGCCAGGGCATGCCGCCCTCGGCGACCATCGTGCCGACGCCCGCGGGGGTGTAGAAGGCGGGGATGCCGGCGCCGCCGGCGCGCATCCGCTCGGCCAGCGTGCCCTGCGGCATCAGCTCGACCTCGAGCTCGCCGGCGAGGTACTGGCGGGCGAACTCCTTGTTGTCGCCGACGTAGGAGCCCATCACCCGGGCGATCCGGCCCGCGGCCAGCAGCCGGCCCAGGCCGCGGCCGTCGAGCCCGCAGTTGTTGGACACCACCCGCAGGTCTCCCGAGCCGCGCTCGTACAGGGCGCCGATCAGGACCGCGGGAACCCCGCAGAGCCCGAACCCCCCGACGGCCAGCGAGGCCCCGCCGCCGATGTCGGCGACGGCCTCCGCCGCCGAGGCCACGACCTTGTCCATGTGCCTCCCATCCCGCTCCGCGGCACGCCGCCGCGCCCGCCGATGCCCTCACCCTGGCACCGGTCGCCCCCGATCAGAACCGCGGGTTTCCGCCCAGTGGAAGATCCGCGGAGCGGGTCCCGGGCGGGACGGGGAGGTCAGCCGGCCGGGACGCGCTCCGGCAGGCCGAAGAACGGGAAGAGGCCCACGTCGAAGAACACCGAGGCGCGCGACACGCCCTCACCGGTGATCGCGAGCACCTGGATCTGGTACGGGTGGTAGTCGCCGTCCTCGCCGCGCTTGTAGAGGCCGAACCCGGGCTGGCCGTTGGCCGCGGCCGGCAGCAGCCGGAAGTCGCCGGGCCCGGGGCCGCACTGGGCGATGATGAGCCGGGCGATGTTCTCGCGGCCGACGAACCATTCGGGGAACGGCGGCATCTCCCAGAGCGCGTCCTCCTTGAACAGCTCGACCAGGCCCTGGATGTCGGCGTTCTCGAACAGGGTGGCGTAGCGGTCGAGCAGCTCGCGCTGGCCGGGGTCGGTGGGCTCGACCATGGCGTCCTCGGTGGGGGCGGCCTGCTGGAGCTGCGCGCGGGCGCGCTGCAGGGCGCTGTTGGCCGAGGCGGTGGAGATCTCCAGCAGCTCGGCCACCTCGGCGGCCTTCCACTTCAGCACGTCCCGCAGGATCAGCACCACGCGCTGGTTGGGCGGCAGGTGCTGGAGGGCGGCCACGAACGCCAGCCGGGTCGTCTCCCGGGAGGCGACGATCGTGGCCGGGTCGGCGGGGTCGTCGGCCAGCAGCGCGTCGGGCGCCGGCTCCAGCCAGGGCACCTCGGGCGAGGCGACGACCGGGCGCTCGGGCTCGTCGCTGGGCGCGCCCAGCCCGGACGGCAGCGGCCGGTGGCCGCGCTGGTCGATCGCGGTCAGGCAGCAGTTGGTCGCGATCCGGTAGAGCCACGTGCGCAGGGACGAGCGCCCCTCGAAGCCGCCGTACGACTTCCACGCCCGGAGGTAGGTCTCCTGCACCAGGTCCTCGGCGTCGTGGATGGAGCCGAGCATCCGGTAGCAGTGGGCGAGCAGCTCTCTCCGGTACGGATCGGCCTGCTGCTGGAATTCCCGTTCCTGATCGATCGTGTCAGCCATGGGGTCGTCACCTTCGTTGGGGCGGCGTACTGGGCCGTCTCCCGACCGTAGGCGACGCCACCGACAGAACGTGCGCGGAACCTCAGGCTACGTCCCCGCCCTCCTTGATCACCGGGGATCGACCCCGGGAGCGATCAGCGGGCCCGGCCGCGCGGCCTCGGCCCGATTCGCCGGTCATGTTCACAGTCCGGGACGTGAACGGGCGGCGGGTCCGGACACAACGGCCGGGAAACACTTCCCCTGGAGCGGGTATACCTGCACCCTGGAGTGCACACATCCGCAGCGCCCGGCTCGGGAGGGACAGTGAACGCGAGACCGGAGGGCGGTCCCCGCGTGGTCGTGGGGGTCGACGACTCCGCAGGGGCGCGGTGCGCCCTCTCGTGGGCCATCGGCGAGTCCCGGCTGCGGGGCCTGCCGCTGCTGGTGGTGCACGCCGCGCCGCTGCCGCCGCACGTGTCGGCGGCGGGCCAGCTGGGCTGCGGGGTGACCGAGGCGCTGCGCGGCGCGGGCGCCGAGCTGATCGCCCGGCTGCTGGACGAGGTCGCGGGCGGCGCCCCGTACGGCGTGGAGATG
>NZ_JBEZWH010000079.1:0-35858 GCF_040703975.1 Spirillospora sp. NPDC029432 | reverse complement strand
GGCCTGCGCCGCCGCGCCGATCCCGGCCTCCGGCCCGCCGGCCGGGGCGGGACCCGCGGTCGGACCCGTGGTCGCGGCGGTCACCGGAGCTCCTCGAACTCGACGACGGTCGGGGCGAGCGCGGCCCACTCGGCGGCGTCCTCGGCCGCCTGCCGGGCGGCGACGGCGGCGCACACCTCCTCGACCCGCGCGGCCTCGGGCAGCCCGGCCGCGGCGGCGGCGTCCAGCAGCGCGGCGGCCAGGGCGGCCACCCGGTCGTCGCCGCCGCGCATGCTCCAGCCGGTGGCGCCGGCGACCTCGACGGTGCACTGGGTGACCAGCACCTCGCCCAGGTAGAAGCGCTCCTCGGCGACCGGCTCGCGGACCTGCAGCATCACCATGCCGACCTCCGGTGGATGGATCACCCGCGGGGTGCCGAGCGCGCCGCCGTCCAGCAGCCGCTCGGCGGCCGGGACCAGCTCGCCGGGCTCGGCCGCGGCGAGCAGCCGGGCCCGCCGCGCCGCCGCCGGTTCGGGCGGTGCGTCTTGCGGGGGCGAATTCACGGTGACTCCTCCTCGATCTCGAACACGACGTCCAGGACGTCGGGTCTCAGGTAGGTGCGCGCGTACTCGATCCGGCGGCCCCGGACGGTCCGGTTGACGCTCTCGGCCAGCCAGACCGGGGACCGGTCGCCGCCGGCCAGCCGGTCGGCCACGGCGGGCGGCGGGACGTCCAGGCCCAGGCGGTAGCGGTGCCGCACGACCGTCAGGCCGTACCGGCGGGCCAGCGCCCGGTGCAGGGAGATCTCGTCGCCCAGCTCGGCGTCCAGGCCGGGCAGCGGCCGGTGCGGCAGCAGGCTGGTGGCGAACGCGGCGGTCTCCCCGTTGACCGTGAAGACCCGTTCCACCGCCCACACCGCGCTGCCCGCGCCCAGCTCCAGGTGCCGCCGCTCCTGCTCGACGGCGCGCCGCACGGCGCACGACAGCAGCCGCGAGCCCGGCTCGGCGCCGGCCCGGCGGACGGTGTCGCTGAACGAGGGCGGGCGGTGCGCCGCGATGAGGTACTCCACCCGGCCCCGCCGGAACGTTCCACGGCCCTGGATCCGGCGGACCAGCAGCCGCCGCTCCAGCTCCTGCAGCGCGGCGCGGGCGGTGGGCCGGGACACCTGGAAGCGGGCCGCCAGCGCGTGCTCGCTCGGCACCCGGGAGCCCACCGGGACGCGCTGAAGCTCGTTCTCCAGCCGGTCGGCCATCTCGAGATACAGCTGCGCGGTTGTCATGACAAGCAGCCTGAGCTGGGGAGATGACCGGCGGGTGAATGCGCGGTTGCCCCGCACCCGCCCGCGTCCGGCCGCCCGGCCACGTCTCATCGCAGCGCGTCCCGGACGGCCGTGGACACCAGCTCGACCGCCAGCACCACCGCGAACACCGGCAGCACGATCGCGGTGACGACGTCGAAGTTCAGCGTCCGGATGTTCTGGCTGAGCGCGAAGCCCAGCTCGCCGGCGCCGACGATCCCCAGGACGAAGAAGGCCCGCAGGTTGTGGTCGAGGGCGTACAGGACCGTTCCCACCAGGCCGGGGGTGAGCTGGCCGGGCACCGACACCGCCAGCTCCGCCGTGCGGGACGCGCCCGCCGAGTCCAGCGCCTCGCGCGGGCCCGGCCGCATCTCCTCGGCGGCGTCGGCGGTCAGCTTGGCCACCAGCGCCGCGGTGAACACCGCCAGCGCGCAGCTGCCCGCCACGGCGCCCAGCGCCACGCCGAGCGCGGCCACGAACACCAGCACCAGCAGCAGGTCGGGGATCGAGCGCAGGCCGACCAGCACGGCGCGCGACAGCAGCCGCGGCACCGGATTGCTGACCACCGTCCGGGCCGCCAGCAGCCCCAGCGGCGCCCCGGCGATCACGCCGAGGAACGTGGCGGTCATCGCGATGGCGCACGTCTCCACCAGTCCCGGCGCCAGGCTCCCGGCGATCGGCTCGAAACGCGGCGGGAGGAAGCGCCCGGCGGCGTCGGCGAGCCTGGGCACCAGCTCGGCCGGCGCGCCCGGGGTCAGCCCGGTCCGCGCGCACGCGACGGCCACGATGACCAGGCCGCCCCAGCCGGCCAGGTGGACGGCGCGCCGCCCGCCGGTCCACGGTGCCCGCGTCCCCCGTACGGGCGGGACGCTCCGGGCCGTCCCGCCGCCGCCCAGCAGCGCGCGGCGCAGCCCCATCGAGGCCGCCTCGACCGCCAGCACGACCGCCACGATCACCAGTGCGATCCCGGTCGCCTCGCGGTAGTCGGTGAACCCGAAAGCGGTCTTGAGGTCCAGCCCGATGCCGCCCGCGCCGACGGCGCCCAGCAGCACCGACCCGCGGAAGTTGATGTCCAGCCGGAACAGCGTGGCGGCGACCATGGACGGCGCTGCCTGCGGCAGCACCCCGGTCAGCAGCCGCTGGGCGGGCCCGGCGCCGGTGCCGGCGACGGCCTCCCGCACGCCCTCGTCGCACCGCTCGACCGCCTCGGTGAACAGCCGGCCCAGCATCCCGACCGAGTGCAGGCCGAGCGCCAGCACGCCCACCAGCGGCCCGATGCCGAGCGCCGCCAGGAAGAACACCGCGAACACCACGTCGGGGACCGCACGGCACGCCACGATGATCCCCAGCGCCACCGCCCGCACCGGGCGGGCCGGGGCGGTGTTGCGGGCCGCCCCGACCGCCAGCACCGCCGCCGCGGCCGCGGCCAGCGCGGTGCCGGCCACGGCCATCCAGAGGCTGTCGAGCACGTGGACGGCCGTGGCCGCCGGATCGCCGATCGTCGGCGGCCACGAGCGGGCCAGCAGCCCCGCGGCGGCGCCCAGCCCGTCGGCGAGCGTCGCCAGGTTCAGCCGGGTGTGGCCGACCGCCGCCAGGCCGAGCCCGCAGAAGGCCAGCGGGAACAGCCAGGCGACGGCCCGCCGCGCGGTCAGCGGCGGCCGCGTGGACGGGCGGGCCGCGCCGGGCGGGCCGGAGGGGGTGCGTGCCGGCGACAACGCCGTCACGAGGCCGCCCTGACGGCCGCCTCGCCCGGTACGGCCCGGACGGCGGCGGGCGCGGCCGGCCCGTCCGCGCCGCCTCCGCCGCCGTAGACCCGCAGCACCCGGTCGCGGTCGAGGTCGGTGGTGGGGGAGTCCAGCACGATCCGGCCCTCGCGCATGCCGACCAGGCGGCGCGTCCAGGTCAGGGCCAGGTCGGTCTGGTGAAGGGTGCAGACGACGGTGAGCCGGTCCTCCAGGCAGATCCGGAACAGCAGGTCCATCACGGTCGCCGCGCTCTCGGGGTCCAGCGAGGCGACCGGCTCGTCGGCCAGCACCAGCTCGGGCCGCTGCATCAGCATCCGGGCGATCGCGACCCGCTGCTGCTGGCCGCCCGACAGGCTGCCGGCGCGCTGGTAGGCCCGGTCGGCCAGACCCACCCGGTCCAGGTGCTCCAGCGCCTCGCGCCGGACGGCCCGGGGCCAGGTCACGATGCCGTACCGGGGGATCCGCACGCGGCCGAGCGCGCCGGCCAGCACGTTCTCCATGACGGTGAGGCGCCCGATCAGGTGGAACTGCTGGAACACCACGCCCACCCGGCGCCGCACGTCCCGCAGTGCGCGGCCGCGCGCCGCCGCCAGGTCGGTGCCGAGCACCCGGACGGCGCCGGAGTCGGGCCGGGACAGGGCGTTGAGGTGGCGCAGCAGGGTCGACTTGCCCGACCCCGAGCGCCCGACCAGGCCCAGCAGCTCCCCCTGCCGGACGGTGAGGTCGAGGCCGTCGCAGGCCCGTACCGTCCCGAACGCCTTCACCAGCCCGCTGACCTCGACGACCGGGGCCGCGGCGCCATGCGGGGCGCTCATGCGGCCTTCGAGCACTTGTCGTTGCGCGTGGCGGCGCAGACCTGCCGGACGGGGTCGAACGCCTTGTCGTCGATGGCCTGGTACCCCCAGTAGGAGGGATCGGAGGTCACCTTGCACGAGGCGGCGTCCTCGCACACGCCCAGCGCCACCATGCGGTCCTTGTTGGCGTCCCTGGTGAACGTGGAGGTCAGCTTGGCGCGCACGTCACCGGGCAGATCGGTGCGGATCGCGATGGGGGAGGCCGGGATCGCCGGGGACTTCCACACCGCCTTCAGGTCGCCGCGCGCCAGCTCCTTCTTGGCCGGCAGCACCGAGTCGACCATCGACTGGAGGCTGAACCCGGCGTCGCACTTGCCGTCCTTGACCGACAGCGCGGAGCTGTCGTGGCCGCCGGCCATGACCGGCTTCACTCCGGTCCTGGGGTCGACGCCCGCCTGCTGGAGGCCGGCGGAGGGGAACAGGTACCCGGACGTCGAGCTCGGGTCGACGAAGCAGACCTTCTTCCCCTTGAACCCGGCCAGGCTGGTGATCGTGCTGTCCTTGGGGACGACGCCGTAGCTGTGGTACGTCGGCGCCTCGCCCTTCTCGACCATCGCCGCCACCGGGGTGATCTTCGCGCCGTTGGCGCGGGCCAGCACGTACGACAGCGGCCCGAACTCGGCGATGTCGATCTTGCCGGAGACCATGCCCTCGATCACCGCGTTGTAGTCGGTCGACCGGACGAACGTCACCTTCCGCCCGGTGTTCTTCTCGATCAGCCCGATGATGTCCTCGTACTCCGCGTTCGGGTCGATGTTCTGCTCCGACGGCACCGCCGCGAACGTCAGCCCGCCGGCGTCGTCGTCCGAGGCCGCCGAGGACCCGCAGGCGGTCAGGGCGGCCGCGGCCGCTCCCGCCAGCAGGGCGGCGCGCGTGAATCGCGTCATGCACAGGCTCCTAGCGTGCGATCTCTTCGCTCGACTTCTTCACTCGACGCCCCGCAACCTGCGCGTTCCCGGTAATGAGCGCGGCAGGACCGGCTTTCCCTGCGGGAACGGGGCGGTGAACACCGGGCGGCCGCTCCGGGGCGGGACCGGCCCCGGCCGGGGCCGGGGGCGGGTCGCCGTGGTCGCCGCGGCCCGGTAGCGTTCCGGAAGGCGGCACCGCCGGAGAGCGGCCGCCCACGGGCACGGAGACAGGGAGCGGAATTGGCGCAGGAGATCCTGCCGGAGCGGCCGGCGGCCGCCGGGCCGTCGGCCGAGGCCGCCGGCACCGCCGATGCCGCGGATCGGTCCGCGGCCCGCGCCCCCGCGCCGTACTTCACCCGCTGGGACCGGCTCCGCGGCGGCGGCCGCGCCGGCTGGACGCGCACGCTGCTGGCGGTGGCGGCCGGGCTGCTGATGTGGGCGGCGTTCCCGCCGGCGGACCTGACCCCGCTGATCTTCCCCGGGGTGGCGCTGCTGGCCGCCGTCCTGCACGGGCTGCCCGCCCGGACCGGCGCCTGGCTCGGCTTCGTCGCCGGCGTCGCGTTCTTCGTCCCCGTCCTGGAGGGCCTGGTCAAGATCGGCCCGGACGCGTGGATCCTGCTCGCCGTCGTCCAGGCGCTCTACTTCGCCCCCATGGGCGCGGGCATCGCGCTGGTCACCCGGCTTCCGTTCTGGCCCGCCTGGGCCGCGGCGATGTGGGTCGCCGAGGAGCTGGTGCGCGGCCGGGTGCCGTTCGGCGGCTTCCCCTGGGCCCGGCTGGCCTTCAGCCAGACCGCCACGCCCCTGACCCCGTACGCCTCGCTCGGCGGGGCGCCGTTCGTGACGTTCCTGACCGCGCTGATCGGCTGCCTGCTGGCGTACGCCGCCGTGGCCGTCCTGCGCGCCCGCCGCGAACTCGCTGGGAACGGCGAGGGGGCCGGGCCGGACCGCGCCGCCGCCCGCCGCGCCCTGGTCAAGCCGCTGGCGATCCCGCTGGCCATCGCCGCCGCGATCATCGGCGGCGGCCTGCTGATCCCCACCCCCACCGCCGGGCGGCCGGTCACCGTCGCGGTGATCCAGGGCAACGTCCCCCGGCTTGGCATGGACTTCAACAGCCAGCGCAAGGCCGTCCTGGACAACCACCTCGCCCGCACCCGCGAGCTGGCCGCCCAGGTCCGGGCCGGCCGCGTCGCCCGCCCCGAACTGGTGGTCTGGCCCGAGAACGCCAGCGACCTCGACCCCTACTCCGACCCCGAGGCGTACAACGCCATCCACGCCGCCGTGCGGGAGATCGGCGTCCCGGTGCTGGTCGGCGCGCTGACCGACACGCCCGACGGGGAGAAGGTGGAGAACCGCGGGATCGTCTGGGACCCCCGCAGCGGGCCGGGCGACTACTACGTCAAGCGGCATCCCGTGCCGTTCGGCGAGTACCTGCCGTTCCGCGACGTCCTCACCAAGCTGATCACCCGCTTCGAGCGCATCCCGCGCGACTTCGCCAAGGGCACCCGCTCCGGCGTGATGCGGATGGGCCCCGTCACCATCGGCGACGTGATCTGCTTCGAGGTCGCCTACGACCAGGAGGTGCGGGACGTCGCCGCCGGCGAGCTCATGGTCGTGCAGACCAACAACGCCACCTACGGCCGCACCAGCCTGCCGCCGCAGCAGATCGCCATGTCCCGGCTGCGGGCGGTGGAACATGGCCGTACGATCTTGGTTGCCGCGACCAGCGGCATCAGCGCGATCGTGGCCCCGGACGGCCGCATGATCGACAAGTCGCGCGAGTTCGTGCCCGACATCCAGGTGGCCTCCGTTCCGGCGCGCACGGAGCGGACGCTCGCCGACCGGGCCGGCGCCCTACCGGAATGGGCGCTGGCCGCGCTGGCCGCGGGGGCGGCCGGCTGGGCCGCGTGGTTCACCGGCAGGAAGAACGAGGGGAATTGACGCCGATGGAGATCCCAGCCGAGCTCGGCCGGGTGCTCGTGATCATCCCGACGTACAACGAGCGGGACAACATCGAGGCCATCACCGGCCGGGTGCGCGAGGCGGTGCCGGGGGCCGACGTCCTGGTCGTCGACGACGCCAGCCCGGACGGCACGGGGGAACTGGCCGACGCGCTGGCCAAGGCCGACGAGCAGGTCAAGGTGCTGCACCGCACCGGCAAGGAGGGCCTCGGCCCCGCCTACATCGCCGGGTTCCGGTGGGCCGCCGAGCGCGGCTACGACGTCATGGTCGAGATGGACGCCGACGGCTCCCACCAGCCCGAGGAGCTGCCCCGCCTGCTGGCCGCGCTGCGCGACGCCGACCTGGTCATCGGCGCCCGCTACGTGCCGGGCGGCCGGGTCCGCAACTGGTCCAAGCGCCGCGAGGCCCTGTCGCGGGGCGCCAACACCTACGCCCGGCTGATGCTGGGCGTCCCGCTGCACGACTCCACCGGCGGCTTCCGCGCGTTCCGCGCCGCCACGCTGCAGAAGATCGGCCTGTCGGACGTGGACTCGCGCGGCTACTGCTTCCAGATCGACCTGGCGCTGCGCACGCTGCGCGAGGGCCTGCGGGTCGTCGAGGTGCCGATCACGTTCCTGGAGCGCACCCACGGCAGCAGCAAGATGAGCCGCGACGTGGCCGCCGAGGCGATGTGGCGGATCACGTACTGGGGGATGGCCGACCGGGTCGAGCGGCTGCGCCGGCCGCGCGGCTGAGCGGGAAACGTTCGGGGCCGCCCCGGCGTTGACCACTACGGAAGCCCGTTCCGCCGACCCCGAGATGGAGCCATGCCGGCACTGGTACTACTCGCGATCCTGCTGACGCCGATCCTGGAGATCCTCGGGATCGTCCTGGCGGTGAACCTGGTCGGCGGCTGGTGGACGCTCGCCGCGCTGCTGGCCACCACCGCGCTGGGCGGCTGGATCACCCGCCGGGAGGGCCGCCGGGCCTGGCGCGCGCTGCAGGGCGCCGTCCAGGGCGGGGCGCCGGCCGAGCGGGAGCTGTCGGACGCGGCGCTCGTGCTGGCCGGCGGGCTGCTCCTGCTGGCGCCCGGCTTCCTCACCGACATCGCCGGGCTGGTGCTCATGCTGCCGTTCACCCGGCCGCTGCTGCGCCGCCCGCTGGCCGCCTACGGCGAGCGCCGGATCCGCGAGGCCGAGGCGCAGGTCTTCCCGCCCGGCATGACCCGCGAGTCGTTCACCCCGTACGCGACGCGCGCCGACCGGTCGCCCCACGGCCGCGTGGTGCAGGGCGAGGTCGTCCAGGACGAGGCCCCCGAGGACGACCCTCCGAAGTGACCCGCCCGGCGGCGCGACCGCCGTCCCGGGCACGGAGAGAATCCCGCATCTCCCTCTGAACGTGCGCGAGCCCGCGGCCCCTGAGGGGTCGCGGGCTCGATCGATCGGTCAGGGCGCCGGCGTCAGGCGCTGCGCCTGCGGCCGGCGCGGAGGATCTCCAGACGCTCGGCCAGCACCTCCTCGAGGTCCTCCAGCGTCCGGCGTTCCATGAGCATGTCCCAGTGGGTACGGGGCGCCTTGCCCTTCTTCGCTTGGGGCAGTTCGCCGTCCACCCGCAGGGCGGTGGCGCCGCAGCTGCGGCATTCCCAGGTCATCGGCACCTCGGCCTCGGCCGCGAGCGTCACGGTGAACCGGTGGCCCTTCGTGCAGGTGTAGTCGACCTCCTGGCGAGGGGCCAGATCGGTGTTGCGATCGTTCTCGTAGCTCGTCGCTCCGAGTCGAGTGCCGCGAAGTGCGCGCTCGGCCATCGTTACGTGCCTCCCAGACGGCTTGCGGTCTCGTCTTGCCCAACGCTGGATCTCGTCACAAGATTCCCGCACCCGAGGCGATCCAACCCTGCTCTTCGCGGCCCGTTCGGGCGCCCCCGGAAAACCTTCGTTCACCCCCTGTTCAGCCCCGCACCGCGCCACACCGCGAGGACGGGCACGGCGACGACCTCGGCTCGGGCGTCGGGATGCAGGCCCCGCGCGCCCTCGACGATCCGCTCCAGCCGGTCCTCGGTCGACAGGAGCGTGACCACGTACCGGCCGTCGCCGGTCTTGACCTTGCCGTCCTTCAGGTACGGGTCGGCGGCGGGCCACCACTGGAGATCGTCGGCCAGCTCCGTCTCGATCGCGAACTTGGCGAACGCCCTGGCGTAGTGGGGGTGGCCGACCTGGACGCGGACCTCGACGACCCGCGGCCCGCCGCGTCCCTCCCGCTCACTGGGTTCGATCATGGCCGGAGCCTAGGGCGGCCCGCGCCCGCCCCGGTAGCGATCAGCCACGTGTGGTCAGGATGTCGTCGATCAGGCCGTACTCCTTGGCCTCCTCGGCGGTGAAGTAGCGCTCGCGGTCCAGGTCCCGGCGGACCTCCTCGGGGGTGCGGCCGGTGGCCTCGGCGACGATCGACTCCATCTGGGCGCGCAGCCGCAGGATCTCCTCGGCCTGGATCTGCATGTCGCTGGACTGGCCCCGGATCGCGCCCTCCACGCTGGGCTCGTGCAGCAGGATCCGCGCGCGCGCCAGTGCGGCCCGCCGGCCCTTGGTGCCGGCGGCCAGCAGAATCGCGGCCGCCGAGGCGGCCTGCCCCACGCAGGTGGTCTCGACCTCCGGCCTGATGTAGTTCATCGTGTCGTGGATGGCCAGCATCGCCGTGAGCGAGCCGCCCGGCGAGTTGATGTAGATGCTGATCGGCCGGTCGGGGTCCATGCCCTCCAGCGCCAGCAGCTGGGCGGTGACGTCGTTGGCGGAGGTGTCGTCGACGGGCGTCCCGAGGAACACGATGCGGTCCTCGAAGAGCTTGTTGTACGGCGTCATCTCCTTGGTGCCCCAGCTCGTCCGCTCGACGAACGAGGGCACGTGGTAGCGGCTCTCGGGGCGCATCACGAGCCCACCCGGTCGGTGCTGTCGATGACGTGGTCGACCATGCCGTACTCCTTGGCCTCCTCGGCGGTGAACCAGCGGTCCCGGTCGGAGTCGGCCCGGATCTGCTCCAGCGTGCGGCCGGTGTGCCGGGCGTGCAGCTCGGCCAGGACCGTCTTGAGGTAGAGCGACTGCTCGGCCTGGATCTTGATGTCGGACGCGGTGCCGCCGATGCCGCCGTGCGGCTGGTGCATCATCACCCGCGCGTGCCGCAGCGCGTAGCGCTTGCCGGGGGTGCCGGCGCACAGCAGCGTCTGCCCCATCGACGCGGCCATCCCCATCGCGACGGTGGAGATGTCGTTGGGGACGAACTGCATCATGTCGTAGATCGCCATCCCGGCGTCCACGACCCCGCCGGGCGAGTTGACGTACATCGTGATGTCCCGCCGGCCGTCCTCGGCGGCGAGCAGCAGCAGCTCGCCGCAGATCCGGTTCGCGAGCTGGTCGTCGATCTCCTGCCCGAGGAACACGATCCGCTGCGACAGCAGCCGCTGCGAGAGCGCCTCGTTCACCATCGCCTCGGGCGCGCTCACCGCGGCGCGGGACCGTCCGATGTAGGTCTCGGGGCGCTGCCGGGGCAGCTCCGGCGTGGGCTCTTCGCGCATGTGGGCCTCCCGATGTGAAACGTACATTGCGTACGCTAGGTACTGTGAGTACGGACTGTACATTTCGAGGGTCGGGAGTGCCAGGGGAGTTCGCCGTAAGATGAACACCGTGGAGAAAGCAGTGACGGAGGCCCGCAAGGAACTCGCCGATCTGGTCAACCGGGTCGCCTACACAGGCGAGCGCGTCGCGCTCACCCGGCGCGGCAAGGTGATGGCGGCGCTGGTCTCGGCCGAGGACCTGGAACTGCTGGAGAGCCTGCGGGAGGGGCGGATCGACCTCACCGAGGCGGGCCGGCCGGCGCCGGCCGAGGAGCGGCCCGCGCCCCGGCAGGAGCCGCTGCGGATCGCGGCGGAGTACCGGCCGCCCGGGCCGCCCCGGCCGCCGGGGTTCGGCCGCTAGCGCGCCGCGGGGGCCGCCGGGCGGGGCCAGAGGCTGCGGGCGGCCATGACGTGGCGCAGGGTGACCAGCTCGTCGGTCATGATGCCGTCGACGCCCAGGTCCAGCAGGCGCTCCATCTCGGCGGCGTCGTTGACCGTCCAGGCGTGCACGCGCAGGCCGAGGGCGTGGGCCTGGGCGATGAACGACTCGGTGACGAACGGGAGGCGGCCCAGGCCGTAGGGGACCTGGGCGCAGGCGACCCCGGTGGCGGCCAGCCGCACGAGCTTGGCGGTGGGGCCGCCGTAGGACTTGGCGCGCAGCGCCATCACCCCGCGCGGGCCGAGCGCGGTGCAGACGTCCTGGTCGGTGAACAGCGGCAGCCGGGCGCGCATCTGGGCCAGCCGGCGGGTGGAGAACGAGGTGATGCAGACCCGGTCCCAGGCCCGCGTGCGGTGCAGGACGCGGGCGAGCGGGCCGATCACGGGCGCGTCCTTGATGTCGATGTTGACCCGCGCCTCGGGGAACGACCCCAGGACGTCCTCCAGCAGGGGGATGGGCTCGGTGCCGCCGATGCGGGCCAGGGCGACCTCGGAGTAGGGGAGGCGCGCGATCGTCCCGGTGCGGTCGGTGACGCGGTCCAGGGTGCGGTCGTGGAAGGCGATCACGGTGCCGTCCGCGGTGGCGTGCGCGTCGGTCTCCAGGTAGCGGTAGCCCAGGTCGAGGGCGCGCTGGAACGCGGCCATCGAGTTCTCCGGGCGGCCGCGGCCGCCGCGGTGGGCGAAGGCGATGGGGCCGGGGTGGTCGAGGAAGGCGTACGTCCGGGGCACTCCTCCGATTATGGACCGCCCGCGGCGGTCGTTCGATCCCGGGGTGACCTTACTATGTCAAGGCGCGGCCCATTCGCGGCGCCGGGCCTCGGCGAGCGCGATGGCGGTGGCGACGGCGACGTTGAGGGAGCCGACCCGGCCGATCTGGGGGATGTAGGCGACGGCGTCGGCCGCCGCGAGCAGGGCGGGGGAGCAGCCGTGGTCCTCGCCGCCGACGGCCAGGCACACGTCGCCGTCCAGCGGGGCCTCGTGCAGCGGCACGGCGTCGCCGGTGAGCTCGATCGCCACCAGCCGCAGCCCTTCGGCGCGGATCGCGGCGGCGGCCTCGGCCGGCGTGCCGGCGTGCTCCCACGGGACGAGGCGCTCGGTGCCCAGGGCGGTTTTGGCGACGTTGCGGTGGGTGGGCTCGGTGGCGTTGCCGGCCAGCCAGAGGCGCTCGACGCCGAACACGGCGGCGCTGCGCAGGATCGAGCCGGTGTTGAACGGCTGGGTGACCGACTCCACCAGCAGCCCGAGCCGCGCGTCGGTGCGCCGCCGCCAGTCGCGGTTGAGGCGCTTGACGTCGGTGGGGCGCAGCTGCTTGCGCGCCGGTTCCTGGGCGGTGCTCATGCGGGGTCGCTTTCGGTACGGCGTTCGGTAGGGGGAGAGTCGGTAGGGGGAGAGACGGCCAGGACGCGGTAGGCCGAGCGGGAGGCGATGCGTTCGGCGGGGAAGCCCTGGGCGTCCAGCCAGCGCTGGAGGGAGTCCGAGCCGAGGTGCTTCTGGACGACCAGGTGGGCGAGGCCGCCGGGGGCGAGCCGCGGCAGCCAGGCCAGCAGAAGGTCGTGGAGTGCGGCCTTGCCGATGCGGATGGGCGGGTTGGACCAGATCGCGGCGAAGCGCAGCCCGGGATCGATCCCGTCGGCCGGGCAGAACCTTACAGCGTCAAGGCCGGCGGCTTGGGCGTTGCTCCGCGCCAGCTCCAGCGCGCGTTCGTTCACGTCCACCCCATAGACGCTCGCCTGCGGCGAGCGCCGCGCCATGGTGAGGGCGATCGGGCCGTACCCGCAGCCCAGGTCGAGCAGGTCGCCCTCGGCCGGGGGAGGGGGCACGGTCTCCAGCAGGATCCGGGTGCCGGCGTCGACGCGGTCGGGCGAGAACACGCCCCGGTCGGTCTCCAGGCGCAGGTGCAGGTCGGGCAGGACCAGGTCGACGGTACGGCGCCGGCTGGCCGCGCCCGGGCGCGGCGCGAAGTAGTGTTCCCCCACGTCGGACGACCGTACCAGCGCGCGGACGCTACGGGAGCCGGGAGAACCAGGCCAGCGAGGCCCCGCCGGCGGCCAGGGCGAGCAGCAGCGCGATGCCGGTGAAGCGGGCGGCCACGTCGCGGTGCTCGATCTTGAAGCCGAGGGAGCTGCCGATGCTGTCGTAGACCTCCGACAGCTGCCCGGCGTCGGCGGCCTCGTACGGCTTGCCGCCGCTGCCCTCGGCCAGCGCGCGCAGGGTTTCCTTGTTGACCGAGACGCTGGTGGTCTCGCCCTCGATGTCGACGGTGCCGTACGGGGTGCCGAACGCGATCGTGGAGACCGGGATCTGGGCGGTGCGGGAGGCGTCGACGGCCTCGCCGACCGAGCGTCCGGTGGTGTTGTCGCCGTCCGACAGCAGCACGATGTGGGCGGGCGGCGGGTCGTCGCGGGCTTCGGCGTCGAACGACCGGACGGCCTGGAGGGAGGCGAAGACGGCCTCGCCGATGGCGGTGCGCTTGGCGAGGACGAGCTGGTCGATGGAGGCGATGGCGGCCTGCCGGTCGGCGGACGGCGCGGCGACCACGCTGGCGTTGCCGGCGAAGGAGACGACGCCGACGTTGAAGCGCGCGGGCAGGTCGCGGATGAACTTCTTGGCGGCGGACTTGGCGGCCTCGAACCGGTCGGGGGTGACGTCCTTGGCCATCATCGACAGCGAGACGTCGACGGCGACCATGACGGTGGCGCGGTCGCGGGGGACCTTGACGCCGGTGGCGGGCCGCGCGAACCCGATCATCATGATCAGCATCATGGCGAGGAAGAGCCCGGCGGCGACGTGGCGGCGCCAGCCGGGGCGCCTGGGCGCGACCTCCGCGAGCAGGGCCAGGTTGGTGAAGCGGACGGCGTACTTGCCGCGGCGCATCTGCAGGACGACGTAGGCGGCGGCCAGCACGGGGAGCAGGGCCAGCAGCCAGAGCCGTTCGGGCGACAGGAAGGTCATGGGCGCACCCCGCTGGCGGCGACGGCGCGGCCGGCGGCGCGGCGCTGGCGGAGGGCGAAGCGCGCGACGTCGGCGACCCAGTCGCGGTCGGTGCGCAGCACCAGGTGGTGGGTGCCGCAGCGGCGCAGGGCGGCGCGGGTGCGCTCGCGCTGGGCCGCCGCGGCGGCGGCGTAGCGTTCGCGGACGCGGCGGTTGAGCACGATCTCGTGTACGGCTCCGGTCTCGGGGTCGGTCATCTCCACCAGCCCGACGTCGGGCAGGTCGAGTTCGCGGGGGTCGATGATCTCCACGGCGAGGACCTGGTGGCGGGCGGCCATGCGGCGCAGGGGGCGTTCCCAGTCGGGGCCGTGGGCGGCGCGGTCCTCGGCGGTCTCGTCGGGCGGCGGGAGGAAGTCGGAGATGATGACGCGCAGGCCGCGGCGGGTCTGGCCGCGGTCGAGGGCGGCGATGCCGTCGGCGAGGCCGCCGACGGGGCGGTCGCTGAACGCGCGGGCGCCGATGCGGTGGCCGCCCTGGACGTCCTTGGCGGCGGCGGGGGCGCCGGGGTCGGGCGCGGCGTCGAGGATGGCCTGCAGGAGGGCGTACATGGCGGCCTTGCCGGTGCGGGCGGGCCAGCGGCGCATCTCGCCGGGCTGCAGGAGGTAGGCGCCGACGCGGTCGCCGAGCCGTACGGTCAGGAAGCCGACGGCGGCGAGGGCGGCGACGGCCAGGTCGCGCTTGACCATGGAGTGGGTGCCGAAGTCCATGCTGGGGGTGAGGTCCATGAGGGCCCAGGCCTCCAGCTCGTGGTCGGCGATGAGGTCGCGGACGTGGGGGGTGGTGGTGCGGGCGGTGACGGCCCAGTCCATGTGGCGGATGTCGTCCTCGCCGGGCTGGTAGACGCGGGCCTCGGCGAGTTCGGTGCCGGGGCCGGGGATGAGGCCGAGGTGCTCGCCGTTGAGGAGGCCGTCCAGGCGGCGGGTGACCTGGAGTTCCAGGCGCCGCAGGGTGCGTTCGGGGGCGAGCGCGGCGATCTTGCCGCCGCGGTCGCGGCGGGGGCGGGCGGGGCCGCGGCTCACTGGGCGGTCACCGCTCCCTGGTTCCAGACCACGCGGGGCGGGGGGACGGCGGTGAGGATCTGGCTGACGACGTCGCCGGTGTCGACGCCGTCGGCGAGGGCGTCGAAGGTGAGGACGATGCGGTGGCCCATGACGTCGCGGGCGACGGCGCGGACGTCGTCGGGCAGGACGTAGTCGCGGCCGCTGAGCAGGGCGAGGGCGCGGGCGGCGGCGACCAGGCCGAGGGTGGCGCGGGGGCTGGCGCCGATCTCGATGACCTGGCGCAGGTCGGGCAGGCGGTACTGCTCGGGTTCGCGGGTGGCCATGACGAGGCGGACGATGTAGTCGGCGACGAGCTCGTGGACGGAGACCTCTTCGGCGGCGCGCTGGAGGGCGGTGAGCCGGTCCAGGTCCAGGACGGTCTCGGCGGCGGGCGGGTCGACGCTCATCCGCTGCAGGATCTGGAGTTCCTCGTGGGCGCCGGGGTAGCGGACGTCGATCTTCATCAGGAAGCGGTCGCGCTGGGCCTCGGGGAGGGGGTAGACGCCCTCGGACTCGATGGGGTTCTGGGTGGCGAGGACGATGAACGGCCTGGGCAGGGGGTAGGTGTTGCCGCCCAGGGAGACCTGGCGTTCGGCCATGACCTCCAGGAGGGCGGACTGGACCTTGGCGGGGGCGCGGTTGATCTCGTCGGCGAGGACGAAGTTGACGAAGACGGGGCCGAGTTCGACGTCGAACTGCTCGGTGGAGGGGTGGTAGATGCGGGTGCCGACGATGTCGGAGGGGACCAGGTCGGGGGTGAACTGGAGGCGGGCGAAGGTGCCGCCGACGACCTGGGCGAGGGTGCCGACCGCGAGGGTCTTGGCGACGCCGGGGACGCCCTCGATGAGGCAGTGGCCCCGGGCCAGGAGGGCGACGACCATCCGTTCGACCATGTGCTCCTGGCCGACGATGACCTTCTTGACCTCGGCCACGGTCTGCTGGAGCAGCGCGGCGGACTGGTCGACATCGTTGGCGGCGACGGTCATCGGGGCGTCCTCACTGTCCTCCGGGTGCTGGCGGGCGCGTTTCCGACCCTACGCGATCACATGTACCCGTTCGTGCGGGACGGCCGTACCCGTGGCGGGTACGCCGTGGGCGCCTCATGGTGAGTCCGATGCCCGGGGGCGGGCTGTAGTGTGGCGGCCATGTCCAGGCCGTTGCCACCCGGTGACCCCATGCGGCTGGGTCCGTACCGGCTGTCCGCCCGGTTGTCGGAGACCTCGGCGGGGATCGTGTATCTCGGCGAGGACGATGCGGGGCGGCGGGCGAGCGTCGCGGTGCTGAACCGGGGCGCGGCGGGCGACGCGGCGGCGCGGGACCGGTTCCGGGCGGCGATCACGTCGGAGCTGCCGGGGCCGGGGCGGCCTCCTCAGTTGGGGCCGGAGGATCCGGCGCCGATCGTGGCGGCGCAGCCGGACGGGGAGGCGCCGTGGGTGGCGGTGTCGTACGACGCCGACCGCGCGGGCCGGGCGGGTGCGGAGCGGTTCCTGGACCCGGTGGTGCTGGCGGGGTCGTTCCGGGGGCGGTGGCCGGGGCGCCGGCGGGGGCCGCAGTTCCAGCCGTACTGGCTGGGGGCGGACGGTCCGGCGCTGGAGCGGCCGCGGCCGTCGTACGTGCCGGGTCCGGCGCCGGTGCCCGAGCGGCGCGAGCGCGGCCTGGTGGCGGCGATCCTGACGCTGGCGGGGGTGCTGGCGTTGCTGGCGCTGCTGATGCTGATCCTGTTCGCGTGCCAGCCGAAGGTGGCGGAGCCGCCTCCGCCGCCGCCGGATCCGCCGTCGCAGCAGCTTCCGCAGCCGCCGCCTCCGTCGCGGGCGCCGACCACGCCGTCGCCGTCGCCGAGCCCGGTGCCGCCGACGTCCCCGCCGCCGTCGCCGTCGCCGGGGGACACCGGCGGCGAGGGTCCCGAGGACGGCGGCCCGCTTTAAGGCGTTGCGCCGCGCGGGGCGCGCGGTGAGCATGGGGTCATGCTGGAGAGCCTGATCGCCTTCGCCGGCGCCGCGGTCCTGATCGCGATGGTGCCGGGCCCGAGCACGGTCGTGATCATGCGGTCGGCGGTGCGGTCGGGGCGCCGCGCCGGTTTCGCGGCGGTGCTGGGGAACGAGACCGGGGTGCTGCTGTGGGGTCTGGCGGCGGCGCTGGGGCTGTCGGCGCTGCTGGCGGCGTCGCGGCTGGCCTATGACGGGTTGCGGATCGCGGGCGCGGCGGTGCTGGTGTACTTCGGTGCCCGCGCCCTGTGGCAGGCGCGCCGGGGTGCCGATCCGGCGGCCGCGGGGGACACCGAGGGCGCAGAGGGCACGGGGGGCGCGGGAGCGGCGCCGTTGTGGCGGTGCTACCGGCTGGGGCTGGTGACCAATTTCGCCAATCCGAAGGCGGGGGTGTTCGCGGTGTCGTTCCTGCCGCAGTTCGTGCCGCAGTCCGTGCCGGGCGGGTGGCCGGTCGCGGTGGTGCTGGTGGGGTTCGCGGTGCTGTGGGCGCTGATCGACCTGGTCTGGTACGCGGTCATCGTGTGGACGGTGGACGCGGCGCGCCGGGCGTTCGACCGTCCGGGGGTGCGGAGGCGCCTGGAGCAGGTGTCGGGTGTGGTCCTGGTGGGCTTGGGCGTGCGTCTGGCTTCAGAGACCCGCTGAGGGGCCGGGCGAGGCGTCCGGCGAGGCCGAAGAGGGCGAGCCCGGCGAGTGCGGCGGCCGCGGCCGCGAGGGGCAGCGCTCCGCCGCCGTGGGCGGAGAGCAGGTGGCCGCCGAGTGCGCCGCCGCCGGCGACGCCGATGTAGACGGCGCTGCTGTTGAGCGCCAGGGCCTGGGGTCCGGCGGGCCCGGCGAGGGCGAGCAGGCGCGCGGCGGTGGGCGGCGGGATCCACCAGGCGGCCAGCGACCACACCAGCAGGAGCGGCAGGGCGAGCGCGAGGGCGGCGGGGCGGGCGAGCCAGAGGGCGTACAGGCCGGTCATGGCGGCGGCGAAGGCGAGGGTGCCGGCGCTCATGGCGGTGCCGGGGCCCCAGCGGTCGGTGGCGGCGCCGCCGAGGCGGCCGCCGGCGATGCCGGCGAGGCCGGACAGGACGAACACGGCGCCGAGGGCGGTGGCGCCGGTGCCGGACAGGCCGCGCAGGAACGGCGCCAGGTAGGTCAGGAAGAGCATGTTGCCCAGGACGGCGGCGGTGGCGGCGAGCAGGCCGGTGAGGACGGCGGGCCGCGACAGCGGGGCGAGGCGTTCGCGGAGGGTGGCGGCCTCGCCGGGCGGCGGGTCGGGCAGCGTGGCGCGCAGGGCGATGAGGGAGGCGATGCCGAGCGCGCCGCCCAGGACGAACGCGCCGTGCCAGGAGGTGGCGGCGGCGATCCAGGTGCCCAGCGGGACGCCGGCGACGAACGCGCCGGTGAGGCCGGTCATGACCATGCCGAGGTAGCGGCCCTGGCGGCCTTCGGGGGCGAGTGCGGCGGCGATGGCCAGGGCGGCGGGGACGACGGCGGCGGCGGCGAGCGCGGCGGCCGCGCGCAGGGCGACCAGTGCGGTGTAGCCGCCGGCGAGGGGGACGGCGAGGTTGGCGGCGATGAAGACCAGCAGGGCGCCGGTGAGCAGGCGGCGGCGCGGCCAGGTGGCGGTGAGCACGGCCAGGACGGGCGAGGCGAGGGCGAAGGTGAGGGAGAAGACGGTGACGAGCTGCCCGGCGGCGCTCTCGGTGACGCGGAGGTCGGCGGCGATGCCGGGCAGCACGCCGGCGACGACGTAGTCGTCGGTGGAGAAGGTGAAGGTGGTGAGGGTGAGGGCGAGCAGCCAGGCTGGGGTGCGCCTGTCTCCGGGCATGGGGCGTCCTCCTCGGGAGGTTTCGGGGCGAGGCGAGTTAAGGTAACGACTGTTACCTTAATAGGGTGGGGGCGCCGGCGTCCAACCCGCCGGCGTGCCGCCCGGAAGGAAGCGCCATGGCCAGGCCCCGCGACCCCGACCGCCGTGCCGAACTGCTGGACGGGGTCCTGGAGTACCTGGCCGGCAACGGCCTGTCCACGCTGTCGATGCGGCCGCTGGCCGAGCATCTGGGGCACAGCACCCGCGTGCTGACCCACCACTTCGCCGACAAGCGCGCGCTGCTGGGCGCGGTGCTGGCCCGGCTGGACGAGCGGCAGCGCGAGCGGCTGCGGGCGCTGCCCGGCTGGGACGGCGAGCGCCCGATGGGCGAGATCGTCCGCGCCGCCTGGGACTGGCAGCTGGCCGCCGAGAACCTGCCGTTCACCCGGCTCGTCCACGAGATCGAGGGGCTGGCCGCCGGGGGCCGGCTGCACGGGCAGGTCACCCGGCTGCTGGCCGACCGGGTGGAGTTCGTGGCCGCGTCGTTCCGCGCCCGCGGCGTCCCGGCGGAGGCCGCGGTACGGTACGCGACCGTGCAGAACGCCGCGTTCGCCGGCCTGCAGATCGACTTCCTCAACACCGGGGACCGCGACCGCGCCGAGGAGGGCATCGCGTGGCTGGCCGCGCAGGCCGACCGGTGGATCGAGGAGGCCCGGCGGGACCGCGCGGCCCGGTGATTTCAGGGTCGGGGCCCGCTCGGTGAACAATGTCCCTGAAAATGTCCCCTGAGCGGGCCCGAGCGGGCCCGCTCGGCCGGAGTGGGGAGGGCGAAGGGCCATGCGATGCCCGGCGTGCGGCGGCGACACCGGTACGGACCTGACCGAATGCGCGAGGTGCGGCGCGCCGCTGGAGGCGGCACCGATCGTCCCCGACAGCTGGTTCGTGCAGCCCAAGCCGCCACCACCCGCCGACGACCCCACGCTGGTGGAGCACCGCTTCGCCGACATCCCGCCGGCGGGCGCGGCGCCGTTCGGGCCGCCGCCCGCGCCGCCTCTGTCACCTCCACAGCCAGGGCCGCAGGGACCGCCGCGCCGGCGGATGCCCGGCTACCTGGGCTGGGTGATCGCCGGCGGGTTCGCGCTGGCGCTGGCCGCCGTGCTGATCGTGCTGTGGCCCGCGGGCGACCCGGAAAGGGGCGAGGCGACCAACGCCGGCACCTCCGGCGCGCCCGCGCCCGCCGAGACCTCCGCCTCGGCCGTGCCCACCGAGCGGTTCTTCGTCGACACCTTCGCCGCGGCCCCCGGGTACGCGCAGCCCGGGACGGCCGGCGGGCCGGTCGGCCGGCTGGAGAAGGGCACCCACTACGTGTTCTGCAAGCAGCAGGGCCAGCGCATGAACCGCAAGGGCGGCGCCGCGACCAACCACTGGTGGCTGCTGACGAACCTGGACCGGGTGTACGCCGGCGGCAGCCCGCGCGCGTGGGTCCCGGCGCTGTACCTGGCGCACTGGGGCGACGACGAGGCCAAGGACAACTCCGGCCGCGACATCCCCGACTGCCCGCGATGATCGCCCCGTACCAGGGCGGCGGGACGACGCCGCTGGAGGACCTCGCGGACCGGTACGTGGACGCGTTCGCCGAACTCGACCCCTGCGCGGCCGCCCTGATGGGCATCGCCGGGCAGGAGGGGCGGCTCACCGACTACGGCCCCGACGGGCACGCCGCCCGCGCCGACCTGTCGCGCCGCACGCTGGCCGCCCTCGACGGCGTCCCGGTGGCGGGCGAGGCCGAGCGGATCGCCGCGGCGGTGCTGCGCGAGCGGCTGGAGACCGAGGTCGCGCTGGACGAGGCGGGCGTGCGCGAAGGGCACCTGGACGTCCTGGACGGCCCGCCGCAGCGCCTGCGGCACGCGCTGGAACTGCTGGACCAGGGCGAGGCCACCGACTGGGACGCCGTGCACTCCGCGCTGCGCGCCCTGCCGGCCGCGCTGGACGGCCTGCGCACCGGCCTGGCCCGGGCCGCGCAGCAGGGCCGCCGCGCACCGCGCCGCCAGGTGGTGCGCAGCGCCCGCATGTGCCTGGACAGCCGCGCCTACCTCACCTCCCTCGCCGCGCGCCGCGACGGACTGGACGCCGCCGCCGGCGCCGCCGCGCAGGCCCTCACCGGTTTCGCGCGGTTCCTCACCGACGAGCTGGCGCCGCGCGCCCCCGAGCGGGACGCCGTCGGCGCCGACCGCTACCACCTCAACGTCCGCGACTTCCTCGGCACCCGCCTGGACCTGGCCGAGACCTACGCCTGGGGCTGGGAGGAGCTGGCCCGCGTCGAGGACCGGATGGCCGCGCTCGCCGGCCGCATCCGCCCCGGCGCCGCCGTGGCCGAGGTGACCGCCGCGCTGAACGCCGACCCCGCCCACCGGATCACCGGCGCGCGGAACTTCCTGGCCTGGATCCAGGACCTGGCCGACCGCGCCATCGCCGACCTCGACGGGACCCACTTCGACATCCCCGCGCCGCTGCACCGGCTGGAGTGCCGGATCCCGCCGGTGGAGTCGGGCATCTACTACCTGGCCCCGGCCGAGGACCTGTCGCGCCCCGGCACGGTGTGGTGGACGGTGCACGCCTCGGAGAAGGAGATCGTCACCTGGACCGTGCCGGCGACGATGTTCCACGAGGGCGTGCCGGGCCACCACCTCCAGCTCGGCACGACCGTGCTGAACACCACCACCCTCAACCGCTTTCAGCGGGTCGGCGCCGAGCTGTACCCCGGGCACGGGGAGGGCTGGGGCCTGTACGCCGAGCGGCTGATGCAGGAGCTGGGCCACTACCGCGACCCGGCGCACGAGCTGGGGATGCTGGCGGGCGGCCAGCAGATCCGCGCCGCCCGCGTCGTCCTGGACATCGGCCTGCACCTGGGGCTGCCGATCCCCGCCGGTACGGGGTTCCACGAGGGCGAGCGGTGGACGCCGGAGCTGGCGTGGGAGTTCCTGCGCGCGCACTGCGGGCCGCTGAGCGACGAGCACGTCACGTTCGAGATCGACCGCTACCTGGGCCGCCCGGGGCAGGCCATCGCGTACAAGGTCGGCGAGCGGGTCTGGCTGGAGGCGCGCGAGGCCGCCCGCCGCCGCGCCGGCGCCGCGTTCGACCTGCGCGGCTTCCACCGGCGCGCGCTGGAGCTGGGCCCGATGGGCCTGGACCGGCTGCGCGCCGAACTCGGCGCCTGACACCGCCCGGAAGGGCCGGCGGCTCAGGTGGGGCCGTGGTCCTCGGCCGGGACCGGGCCCGTCCTGGTCCAGTCCAGCGACCGCTCCACCGCCCGCTTCCAGTTGTGGTACTCGGCGGCCCGCCGCCGCGGGTCCATGGCCGGGACCCACCGGGCGGCGCGGTGCCAGTTGCGCCGCAGCCCCTCCAGGTCGGCCCAGTACCCCACCGCCAGCCCCGCCGCGTACGCGGCCCCCAGCGACACGGTCTCCACGACCATGGGGCGCACGACGGGGACGTTCAGGACGTCGGCGACGCACTGCATCAGCAGGTGGTCGGCGGTCATGCCGCCGTCGGACTTCAGCTCCCGCAGCGGCAGGCCCGAGTCGAGGCTCATGGCGTCGGCGACCTCGCGGGTCTGCCAGGCGGTGGCCTCCAGGACGGCGCGGGCCAGGTGCCCCTTGGTGATGTAGGACGTCAGCCCGACGATGATGCCGCGCGCCTCGGGCCGCCAGTGCGGCGCGAACAGGCCGGAGAAGGCGGGCACGATGTAGCAGCCGCCGTTGTCGTCGACCGAGCGGGCCAGCGTCTCGATCTCCGGCGCGGTGCCGATCAGGCCGAGGCCGTCGCGGAACCACTGGACGAGCGCGCCGGTGATGGCGATGGACCCCTCCAGCGCGTACACGGCGGGCTCGTCGCCGACCTTGTAGCCGACGGTGGTGAGCAGCCCGTTGCCGGAGCGGACCGGCTCGGTGCCGGTGTTCATCAGCAGGAACCCGCCGGTGCCGTAGGTGCACTTGGTCTCGCCGGGGGCGTAGCAGGTCTGCCCGAACAGCGCGGCCTGCTGGTCGCCGAGGGCGGCGCCGATGCGGACGCCGGGGAAGACGCGGCGGGCGGTTCCGTAGATCTCGGTGGAGGAGCGGATCTCGGGGAGCATCGCGCGCGGGACGCCGAAGAAGTCCAGCAGGTCCTTGTCCCAGTCCAGGGTGCGCAGGTCCATGAGCAGGGTGCGGCCGGCGTTGGTGACGTCGGTGACGTGCACGCCGCCGTCGGGGCCGCCGGTGAGGTTCCAGATCAGCCAGCTCTCCATGGTGCCGAACAGCACCTCGCCGCGCTCGGCGCGCTCGCGGACGCCGGGCAGGTGGTCCAGCAGCCAGCGCACCCGCGGCGCGGAGAAGTAGCCGGCCAGCGGCAGCCCGGTGCGCTCGGGGACCATCGCGGCGCCGGGCGCGCCGGCCATCTCCTCCACCAGGGCGTCGGTGCGGGTGTCCTGCCAGACGATGGCGTGCTCGACCGGGGCGCCGGTGACGCGGTCCCACAGCACGGTGGTCTCGCGCTGGTTGGCGATGCCGGCGGCGGCGACCTGGGCGGGGGAGACGCCGGCCTGGGCGAGCGCCTCGGGCGCGATGCGCTCCAGGTTGCGCCAGATCTCCAGGGCGTCGTGCTGGACCCAGCCGGGCCGGGGGAAGTGCTGGCGGTGCTCGCGCTGGGCGACCGAGACCAGCCGGCCGCCGTGGTCGAACAGGATGCAGCGGGTGGAGGTGGTGCCCTGGTCGATCGACATGACGTACCGCTCGGTCATGACCGCACCCCTTCCGGTACGGCCTCTGCCGGCGGGCGGCGGCTACCAGCGGGAGGCGCCCAGGTCGCGCGAGACGGCGCGGGAGGCGTCGCGGACGTAGCCGACCAGGGCGGGCTCGGGGACGCGGCCGGCGCCGCACAGCCGCTCGACGGCGCCCGACACCCCGATCGCGCCGACGACCAGCCCGCCGTACCCGCGGATGGGGGCGGCGATGGACGCCTCGCCCAGCGCCATCTCCTCGATCTCGGCGGCCCAGCCCTGCTCCCGGACGCGGGTGAGGGCGCGGGCCAGCGAGCGGTGGTCGGTGATGGTGCGGCGGCAGTACGACTCCAGCGCGGTGCCGCGGACGGAGGCGGCGGCGTTGGCGTCGTGGGCCAGCAGCGCCTTGCCCAGGGCGCTGGCGTGCAGCGGCAGGAGCGTGCCGATGTCCATGGCCTGCAGCGAGTCGTCGGGCCGGAAGACGTGGTGGACGACCAGGACCTTGCCCTCCAGCAGCGTCCCGATCCGGACGGCCTCGCCGCTGCGGGCGGCCAGCGCGTCGGCCCAGTTGATCGCGCGCGAGCGCAGCTCGTTGACGTCGAGGTAGCTGGTGCCCAGGTGCAGCAGGGCGGCGCCGAGCTGGTACTTGCCGCTGGCCTCGTCCTGCTCGACGAACCCGACGCGGACCAGGGTGCGCAGGATGCCGTGCACGGTGCCGCGGGCGAGCCCCAGCGAGCTCGCCAGCTCGCCGACGCCGAGCCGGCCGGAGCTGCTGGCCAGCATCCGCAGGATGGCCGCGGCCCGTTCGATCGACTGCACCGGTCCCGGCATGCGGCCGATACTAGGACCGCGGAAAGTGTGCCGACAATGTCGGCGTCCGCCGCCATCGCCGCAGGCGGCGCGCCGACCTGCCCGAACATCTGCCCGAACCCTGTGATCTGGGGCATATCGGGGAGCGTAATGGGCCGGGTGCCGAGGGGAAAGTGTTCGACATTGTCGGCACCCGTCCGTTGACCCCCCGCGGTGCCCTGCCTAGCGTCCTGGCCAGCCGCTCGCCGGGCCCGCGGGCGCTTCCCACCCCCCACCCCAGCCTGCCAAGGGAGGCACGGTCATGGCGGACGAGAACAGGGAGCCGACCGCGAGAACCGAACCGGCCGGACGCGGCGCGCCGCCCAGCGGCGTCGAGCCCGAAGCCGCCCCCGCGCCCGCCGGCATGCTCGGCGCGCTGGCCGCCGAGTTCGCCGGCACGATGATCCTCATCCTCTTCGGCGTCGGCGTCGTCGCGCAGGTCGCCGCCGCCGGCATCGGCGACCACGACAGCATCGCCTGGGCCTGGGGCCTGGGCGTCACCCTCGGGGTGTACGTGGCGGCGCGGGCCAGCGGCGCCCACCTCAACCCCGCCGTCACGTTCGCGCTGGCGGTGTTCAAGGACTTCGAGTGGCGCCGGGTGGCGCCGTACATGCTGGCGCAGACCCTCGGCGCGTTCGTGGCCGCGCTGATCGTGCGGTGGAACTACTCCGAGGTGCTGGCCAAGGTCGACCCCGACCACACCATCAAGACGCAGGGCGTCTTCTCCACGCTGCCCGGCAACGGCGAGCTGCCGGTCGGCACGATGGGCGCGTTCCGCGACCAGATCATCGGCACCGCCATCCTGCTGTTCCTGGTGCTGGCGGTCACCGACGCCCGCAACGACGGGCCCGCCGCCAACCTCGCGCCGTTCGTGATCGGCCTGATCGTGGTGGCGATCGGGATGGCGTGGGGCACCGACGCCGGCTACGCGATCAACCCGGCCCGCGACTTCGGGCCGCGGCTGGCCTCGTTCTTCACCGGATACGGCGGCGCCTGGCGCGACCAGTACGGCGAGCTGTACTTCTGGGTGCCGATCATCGGCCCGCTCATCGGCGGCGTCCTCGGCGCCGGCCTCTACAAGGGCCTGGTCGGGCGGTTCCTGCCGCCCAAGCCGGACGCGATCCCAGAGCCGGTCCCGGCCCGCGTCCCCGCCGAGGCGGCCTGACCCGCGTCCGCCCCGCCCCAACCAGGCCCGATCCGGCCCCATCAGGAGGACACCACCATGAGCGACTTCGTCGGCGCGGTCGACCAGGGGACGACCAGTACCCGCTTCATGATCTTCGATCACGGCGGCAACGAGATCGCCCGCCACCAGCTCGAGCACGAGCAGATCCTGCCGCAGGCCGGGTGGGTCGAGCACAACCCCACCGAGATCTGGGAACGCACCCGCGCCGTCATCCAGACCGCGCTGACCAAGGCGAACCTGACACACGCGGACCTGGCCGCCCTCGGCATCACCAACCAGCGCGAGACCGCCGTGGTGTGGGACCGCCGCACCGGGCGGCCGTACTACAACGCGATCGTGTGGCAGGACACCCGCACCGACCGGATCGCCTCCGCGCTGGACCGCGACGGCCGCGGCGACGTCATCCGCCGCAAGGCCGGCCTGCCGCCCGCCACCTACTTCTCCGGCGGCAAGATCCAGTGGATCCTGGAGAACGTCGACGGCGTCCGGGAGGCCGCCGAGGCCGGCCACGCGGTCTTCGGCACCACCGACAGCTGGCTGCTGTGGAACCTCACCGGCGGCCCCGACGGCGGCGTGCACGTCACCGACGTCACCAACGCCAGCCGGACGATGCTGATGGACCTGGAGACCCTCGACTGGGACGAGGAGCTGCTGTCGTTCTTCGGCATCCCCCGCGCGATGCTCCCGGCCATCCGCCCGTCGTCGGCGCCCGACCCGTACGGCCTCACCCGCCCGGACGGCCCGCTGGGCGGCGAGGTCGCGCTGACGGCCGCGCTGGGCGACCAGCAGGCCGCCACCGTCGGGCAGGTGTGCTTCGCGCCCGGCCAGGCCAAGAACACCTACGGCACCGGCAACTTCCTGCTGCTCAACACCGGCACCGAACTGGTGCGCTCCGCCAGCGGGCTGCTGACCACCGTCTGCTACCAGCTCGGCGACGACGCCCCCGTCTACGCCCTGGAGGGCTCGATCGCGGTCACCGGGTCGGCGGTGCAGTGGCTGCGCGACCAGCTCGGCATCATCTCCGGCGCCGCGCAGAGCGAGTCCCTCGCCCGGCAGGTGGACGACAACGGCGGCGTCTACTTCGTCCCGGCGTTCTCCGGGCTGTTCGCCCCGTACTGGCGCAGCGACGCACGCGGCGCCATCGTCGGCCTGTCGCGCTTCAACACCAACGCCCACCTGGCCCGCGCGACGCTGGAGGCCATCTGCTACCAGACCCGCGACGTCGTCGAGGCGATGCGCGAGGACTCCGGCGTCGCCCTGGACGTCCTGAAGGTCGACGGCGGCGTCACCGCCAACGAGCTGTGCATGCAGATCCAGGCCGACGTGCTCGGCGTCCCGGTGTCGCGGCCGGTCGTCGCCGAGACGACCGCGCTCGGCGCCGCCTACGCCGCCGGCCTGGCCACCGGGTTCTGGAAGTCGACCGCCGAGCTGGCCGGCAACTGGAACGAGGACCGCCGCTGGACGCCCGGCTGGGACGCCGAGCAGCGCGAGCGCGGCTACGCCGGCTGGAAGAAGGCCGTCGGCCGCACCCTCGACTGGGTCGACGTGACCTGACCGCCCCCGCGGCCAGACCGCCTCCCGACGGTCACCCGATGGCCACCGGCGGCCATCTCCGCACAGCGGGGGGCGGGGCAGGAACACCGGCGACCGGCCCCGCCCCCACCACCCGTCCACCGTCCGCGTGAGGAGCACGCCGTGAGATCCGTATCCCTGGGCCCGCAGTACCGCCAGGACGCCCTGGCGCGGCTGGCCGGAACCGAGTTCGACGTCCTGGTGGTCGGCGGCGGGATCGTCGGCGCCGGCGCCGCCCTGGACGCCACCTCGCGCGGCCTGTCGGTCGCGCTGGTCGAGGCGCGCGACTGGGCGGCGGGCACCTCCAGCCGCTCCAGCAAGCTCGTGCACGGCGGCCTGCGCTACCTGGAGCAGCGCGACTTCGGCCTGGTCCGCGAGGCGCTGCGCGAGCGTGCGCTGCTGCTGACCCGGCTGGCGCCGCACCTGGTGCGGCCCGTGCCGTTCCTGTACCCGCTGCGCCACCGGCTGTGGGAACGCGCCTACGTCGGCGCGGGCGTGACCCTCTACGACACCATGGGCGGCGCGCGCGCCATGCCGCGGCACCGGCAGCTGACCCGCGGCGCCGCCCTGCGCGAGGCCCCCGGCCTGCGCCGCGGCGCCCTGGTCGGCGCCGTGCAGTACTACGACGCGCAGGTCGACGACGCCCGCTACACGATGACGGTCGCCCGCACCGCCGCCGACTACGGCGCGACCGTGACGACCCGCACCGAGGTGACGGGGTTCCTGCGGGAGGGCGAGCGGGTCACCGGCGCGGCGGTGCGCGACGCCGAGAGCGGCGTGGAGATCGCCGTGCGGGCCCGCCGGGTCGTCAACGCCACCGGAGTGTGGACCGACGGCGCGGGGCGGATGGCCGGCACCCGCACCGCGTTCAGCGTCCGCGCGTCCAAGGGCGTGCACCTGCTGGTGCGGCGGGACCGGATCGCGCTCAACACCGGCATCATCTCCCGCACCGACAAGAGCGTGCTGTTCGTGATCCCGTGGGGCCGGCACTGGATCATCGGGACGACCGACACCCCGTGGGAGCACGGCCCCGACGGCCCGTCCGCCGACGCCGCCGACGTCGACTACCTGCTGGACCAGGCCAACGCGCTGCTGCGGATCCCGCTGACCCGCGACGACGTGGAGGGCGTGTACGCGGGGCTGCGGCCGCTGCTGTCGGGCGAGGCCGACGACACCACCCGCCTGTCGCGCGAGCACACCGTCGCCGAGCCCGTCCCCGGCCTGGTCGTGGTCACCGGCGGGAAGTTCACCACCTACCGCGTGATGGCGCGCGACGCCGTCGACGCGGCCGCGGCCGGGCTGGACGCGGCCGTACCCGACTCGGTGACGGAGCGGCTGCCGATCCTCGGCGCGGTCGGGTTCGAGGTGCTGTGGAACGAGCGCCGCCACCTGGCCGAGGGCTCGGGCCTGCACGTGGCGCGGGTGGAGCACCTGCTGCGGCGGTACGGCTCATGCATCCCGGAGGTGCTGGCCCTCATCGCGCAGGACCCGGCGCTGGGCGAGCCCGTCCCCGGCGCGCCCGACTACCTGCGCGCCGAGGCCCTCTACGCCGCCACCCACGAGGGCGCCCTGCACCTGGAGGACGTGCTGGCGCGGCGGCTGCGGGTGGCGATGGAGGAGCGCGACGGCGGCCTGGCCGCCGCCCGCCACGTCGCCGCGCTGATCGCGCCCGTGCTGGGCTGGGACTCCGCCGAGACCGTCGCCGAGGTCGAGCGCTACATCGCGCACGTGCACGCCGAGCGCGGCACCGGCGCGGCCGTTCCCGCCGGAGACGCGGCGGCAGGGAAGGGCGGGGACACCGGCGACAGCGGCGACACCGAGGCGCTGCCGGCGTCGGCGTGAGCGGGGGCGTTCACAGCGCGGCGCGCACGGCGGCGCCGATCTCGGCGACGGCCTCGGCGGCGCGGCGCGCGTACGCCCCCCAGCCCAGGAAGCCGTGGTCCAGCCCGGTACCGGTGATGAGCGCGACCGGCACGCCCGCGGCGCGCAGCCGGGCGGCGTACGCCTCGGCCTGGGGGCGCAGCGGGTCGTACTCGGCGGTCGCGACGACGGCCGGGGGCAGCCCGGCCGGGTCGGGCACCAGCAGCGGCGACACCTCCGGCCGCGCCGGGTCGGCGCCGGCGAGGTAGAGGCCGAGGATCCGGTCCAGCCCCGAGGGGCCGAAGTCCAGCCCGTCCGGGTCGGGCGCCGCCGGCGGTACGGCCCGCAGGTCGACGGCCGGGTAGAGCAGCACCTGCAGCGCGGGCCCGCCGGTTCCGCGCCGGCCGCGCAGGCGCAGCGCGGCCGCGGCGGCCAGCTGCCCGCCCGCGCTGTCCCCGGCCACCCCGGTCCGGGCGGGGTCCAGCCCCAGCTCGGCGGCGCGCGCGGTGACCTGCTCGTAGGCGGCGACGGCGTCGTCCAGCGGGGCGGGGAAGGGGTCCTCGGGCGGGCGGCGGTAGTCCACCGACACCCACGCCACGTCACCGGCGGCGGCCGCGAGCGCGCGCACGACCGGGTCGTAGCCCTCCACGTCGCCCAGCGCCCAGCCGCCGCCGTGGAAGTACACCAGCCCGGGGACGGGACCCGCGGCCGCCGGCCGGTAGAGCCGGGCGGGGAGGGGCCCGGCCGGGCCGTCGAGCGTCAGGTCCTTCACGACGGCGACGCCGGGGCGGGGGAGCGGGGCCAGGTCGGCGGCGTGCCGGCGGCGGGCGTCGCCGATCGTGCGGCCGGGCGGCGGCGCTTGGGCCAGCCGGCGCCTCATGAAGGCCAGGTACTCCGGGTCGCGCCCCATGGCGGCCAGTGTAGGGGACGGCTCCGGTCCTCGGTGGCCTCGGTGGCGCGCCGGGGACCGGGCGCGGAAACCCGTTTGTGACGCCGGCGGGCGGGCGGCTAGGGTCGGCGGCGTGTGCTCTTCGATGACCGGCGGCGCCGCCAGGGCCGTCGCGCTCGCCGCCGCCTTCACCCGGCCGCGTGCCCGTCGCCCCGTCCTGGATCGGCCAGGCCGCGCCGGCGCCTGAACGCACGTCCCGTTCGTCTCGCATCGCACGTCGTTCCGCTCTCGCTTTCCGCGACCCGCCGTACCGGCGCCGTCCGCGCCTTTTGAGCCGCCCTCGCTGTGAGGGGCGGCGCCGCCTGCCTGTCCAGGGCCTCCGAGCGTCCATGACCCTCGTACCAGGACAGGCGACCTCATGCCTCAGCGTTCGACGCACCGATCACCCCTGCCCGCTGGTGCGGGCACGCGCGCCCGCAGGCGCCGCGAGCTGTCCCAGAATCTCCTCGCCGACCAGGCGGCCCTGCGCCGTCTCGTCCGTACCGCCGGCCTGGGGGCCGGCGACGTCGTCGTCGAGCCCGGCGCGGGCGACGGCCGGATCACCGCGGCGCTGGCCGCCCGCGCGGAGCGGGTGGTCGCCTACGAGATCGATCCGGTGATGGCGCGCCCGCTGCGCCGGGCTGCCCAACGTGCGCGCCGTGGCCGGCGACTTCCTGGCCGCCGCGCCGCCGCCCGGCCCGTTCCACGTGGTGGGCAACATCCCCTACGCGGCCACCTCGGCGATCGTGGAGTGGTGCCTGGCCGCGCCTGGGCTGCGGTCGGCGACGATGATCACGCAGCTGGAGTACGCGCGCAAGCGCACCGGCGGGTACGGGCGCTGGAGCCTGCTGACGGTGCGGACGTGGCCGCGGTTCGGGTGGCGGCTGGCGCACGCGGTGCCGCGCGAGCGGTTCCGGCCGGTGCCTCGGGTGGACGCGGGGGTGCTGCGGCTGGAGCGCCGCGAGCGCCCGCTGCTGCCGGCCGCGGCGCTGCCCGCGTACGAGCGGTGCGTGGCGGTCGGGTTCCAGGGGAGGGGAGGGACACTGCACGCCTCGCTGCGGCGCGAGTACCCGCGGGGGAGCGTGGACGCGGCGTTCCGCGCGGCCGGGGTGGACCGGGAGGCGGTCGTCGCCTTCGTCCACCCCGGCCAGTGGGTCGCGCTGTTCCGCGTCCTGCACCGCCTCTGACTGGACCTTACTTTGTCAAGGCCGGTGGCGGGAGACTGCGAACTCCGCGAGTGTCTGCGGCTTCCCGCCACCGATCTCTTCGATGGCAGCGGTCACCTCGTACAGCTCGTGGTGCGAGCCGATCGCGCGGAAGAGCCCCCACAGGTGGTCCAGGTGCTCGACGGCGACCGCGTCCCCGTACAGCGGCAGGGCGCGGTCGCGCCACTGCTCGGGGGACGGCCGGGTGTAGGCGAGGGTGTCGCCGCCGGCCGCGTACGACTCCACGATCTGCTCGACGGTGAGGATCTGCCCGGTGAGCCGGACGACCGGGTCCGGGACCGGGTCGGGGCTCGCCAGCAGCCCGGCGCCGACTCGGGCGACGTCGGCGCCGGCGATCAGCGGGACGACGGTGCCGGGCGGGCCGAGCGGTACGGGCAGCTCGCGGCGGCCGGTGGACTCGACGAGGAAGTCCAGGTTCTCGAAGAACACCGCGGCGCGCAGGTGGACGGCGCCGATCTCGGCCCGGTCCAGGACCTGCTCGGCCAGCCAGTGCCGGCGCATGTGCGGCGTTCCGGCGTGCGGGTCGGCGGCCAGCTGGGAGACCGCGACGACGCGTTCCAGTCCCTCCTGCCGCGCCGCGGCGGCGAACGCGGCGGCCGCGGTGAGCAGCCCTTCGGTGACGGGGTAGGTGAAGTAGGCGCGGCGCACGCCGCGCAGCGCCGGGAGCACGGTGGTGATCTCGCGCAGGTCGGCGGTGACGACCTCGGCGCCGAGGTCGCGCAGCCGGGCGGCGCGGTCGTCGTCGGTGCGGACGAGGGCGCGCACGGGCAGGCCGCGGGCCAGCAGCAGCTCGGTGACGAGGCGGCCGGTGGCGCCCTGGGTGCCGCCGGCGGCGCCGGTGACCAGGATCGGTTCCATCGCGTTCACCTTTCGCGGGGCGGGCCGTCGGGGAGGGTGAGGGTGAAGGCGCCGAGGCGTTCCAGGTCGCGCAGGAACGGCCCGGCGGGGAATGCCTCGGCGGTGCTGAGGACGCCGGTCTTGGCGGGTCCGTCGCCGGCGGCGATGCGTACGGCGGCCTCCACGGAGGCGAGGGCGCCGGCGCGCCACAGGTCGCGTCCGGTGGCGTGGCCGTGGGCTCCGGGTGTGCCGGGTTCGCCGACGGCCTGCACGGCGACGGTGAAGTCGGTGCGGGCGCGGTCGGCGGCGTCGATGTCCTCGGAGTCGAAGACGCGGGGCTCCTCGAAGGTGGCGGCGGTGAGGCGCAGGTCGACGTTGCGGGCCGGTACGTGCCGGGGGATGGTGACGATGTCGCAGGAGGGGAACGGGGCGATCACGGTGCGGGGGCCGAGGGGCGGGGGGAAGGCGAAGACGGCGTTGCCGGGTTCGACGTAGCCGATGTGGTGGGCGCCGTCGCTGAAGGTGATGCGGTCGGTCTCGGCGAACAGTTGCGCGGCGGTGTCCTTGGCGCCGGTGGTGAGCCGCCAGCCGCTGACGGCGTACCCGACGACGACGCGGTCGAGGGCGGTGAGCCCGGTGGTGACGGCGGAGGCGAGCAGGTCGCCGAGGCCGCCGTAGAAGCTGAGGCCGGGGATCATGGTGATGTCGGCGCCGCGGGCGGGTGCCTGGTAGGCGTCGAAGAGGTGCTTGACGTGGTGGGATTCGACGGCGTGGTCGATGTAGTGGCAGCCGCCGGCGACGGCGGCCGCGGCGACGGGGTCGCCGGTGCGGGAGAACGGGCCGGCGCAGTGGACGATGACGCGGGCGTCGCGGGTGATCTCGTGGAGTGCGGCGGTGTCGTCGAGGGGTGCGGTGCGGGTGCGGACGCGGCCGGGTGCGTCGAGTTCGGTGGCGAGGGCGTCCAGGGCGCGGGGGTCGCGGCCGGCCAGGAGGAGGTCCTGGCCGCGGGCGAGGAGTTCGGCGGCCACCAGGCGTCCGGTGTGGCCGTAGGCTCCGTAGATTGCGATGAGCGGTGCGGTCATGGTGCCGGGCTCATTTCCATACTTGGAGTATGTAACAGTTCCCGCAAGTTACATACTCGGAGTATGTACGTCAAGAGGAGGACGCATGGCACGCCGGACTCAGGCCGAGCGCTCGGACGCGACGACGGCCGGGCTGATCACCGCGGCCCAGGAGCTGTTCGGGCGCGACGGCTACGCCGCGACCTCGATCGACGCGGTCGCCGCCGCGGCCGGCATGACCAAGGGCGCCGCGTACCACCACTTCCAGGGCAAGGCGGCGCTGCTGCGGGCGGTGTTCGTGCGGCAGCAGGAGGAGATCGCCGCCGAGCTGGAGCGGGTCGCGGGGGAGGAGCCCGACCTGCGGGCCGCGTTGCGGCGGGGCGTGCGGACGTTCCTGGAGCGCTGCCTGGACCCGGCGTTCCGCCGGATCGTGCTGCTGGACGGCCCGGCGGTGCTGGGCTGGGACGCGGTGCGGGCGATCGAGTACGACCACGTCCTGCGCGTGCTGAGCGGGGGGATCGCGGCCGTGACGGCGGAGGGCGGCGGGGGAGTGGCGGAGGCCCGCGCGCAGATGCTGTTCGGGGCGGTGTGCGAGGCGGGGATGCTGCTGGCGCGCTCGCAGACGCCGCAGGAGACCTTCGAGACCGTCCTGGCCGAGGCGGAACGCCTTCTGGCGGCGGCCATCTCCTGACCCACCCTGAACCTTACAGCGTCAAGGTCGGTGATAGTGACTGTCATCATCATCACCCAGAGACACAAACATCAACTAGGCGACAGAGCCGGCGTGGGTCGGGTTCGACCAGGATGGCGGGCGTTCGCCGCAGGAGCGAAAAGGCGTTGCGGCGGGTGCGGGTGCGGGGCATTCTCGGTGGTGGATCGGGGGGCGGGTTCGCCGCCTCCGGGTCGCCGGCGTGGCGCTGTGGCTGAGTGGTCGAGGCGGCGGTCTGCAAAACCGTTCGATGTGGGTTCGATTCCCACCGGCGCTTCTGGTCTCGGGGCCGTGCGGGCCCGGTTCGCCCCGCGCGGTCCCGGGACCTTCGGTGTCACCAGGGGACGGCGGTGACGCTGATGTGGTCGTCGGCGGGGTTGTAGTGCGACATGAGCAGGTGCCGCGGGGTGGAGAGCTCGGGGTGGCCGATGTAGGCGCGGCACAGGTCGACGCCGGATTGGCCGCCGCAGGGGGCGGTGCCGCGGCGGGCCGGTTTCCAGGGCCCGGCGGGTGTGGGGGCGTGCCAGACACGGAAGTCGCCGTTGACGCCGTGCTGTTCGATGAGGGCGTATCCCTTGCCGAGGGCGGTGTAGTCGGCGACGTGGACGCCGGTGGGGGCGGCGCCGGGGAGCACCGAGTGGGCCTGGAAGGCGTCGGGGGTCCAGCCGTTGGCGGTGCGGTAGCGGTAGGCGGCGGGGTCGGTCCAGGTGGCGGGGTCGGCGGGGACGCGGGCGAGGGTGACGCGGCCGTTCTGGCAGGTGCCGAGGATCTGGTGGTCGCAGATGGCGGCGTACAGGTAGAGGTGGCCGCCGGCGAAGACGGGTGAGCCGAGGTTGTGCTGGAACGGGAGTCCGGCGGTGGCGGTGAAGACGCGTGCCTGGGCGCCGAGGGCGTTGGTGGCGGGGCGGTATTCGACGAGGCCGAAGCCTTGGGTGCTGATGGTGTTTCCGCGTACGCACACGTCGGTGTAGGTGAGCAGGAGTGCGGTGGTGCCGGGGCGGTGGGCGGCGCCGGAGATCCAGGAGGCGCTGTAGGCGGTTCCGGGGATGTGGCAGGGGGCGGTGGGGGATGGCGCGGCGAGATGGCCGGGCGCTGCGGGCACTGCGGGTGCTGTGGCGGGGAGTTGGAGGCCGGGGGGTGTGCGGAGCATGCCTTGGGGCGGGTGGTCGCCGGGGTTTTCGGGTGGTGCTTGCGGGGGTGGGGGGAGTTCGGTGAGTCCGGTGGGGACGCGGCCGGGGCGGTAGGGGCCGGTGGCGGCGGTGGCGCCGAAGGTGAGGCCGCGGTGGGTGCCGGACCAGAGGGAGTCGCAGAACAGCCAGAGGGTGTGTCCGGGGCGTGCGGGGAGTGGGGCGGAGTAGCCGCAGTCGCGGTTGATGTGGTTGCCGGGGGCGGCGGTCTCGTAGCGCGACAGCAGGCGTGCGGGTGGTGCGGTGTCGGTGGCGGGCGGGGGTGTGGAGGGGCCGATGAGGGGGGTGACCACCGCGGTGGTGAGGGCTGCGGCGATGGTGAAGGCGAGTGCGGGGCCGCGTGCGTTCCGGTGGGGGCGGCGGTGCGGGGAGCGGGGCGGCGCCATGGTGTCCTCTCGCTGCCGTCGCGGCGGGTGGCCCTACAGGGTGCCGTGTGCTCGGGCGGTGGTTCAAGTGCGGTGGGCGGGTGCGGGGTGTGGAGGGGCGGCGGGGCGGCGGCTCGGGATCGCTGTGGTGGCCGCCGGTGTCGTGAGCGTGGTTTGGCCGCCTGCTGGTGTCGCGGTGGGTTCCGTCCCCCGTCTCTCGCGGTCTCTGTTCTGCCTCTTGGGCGTCTGGGTGGCGTGGCGGGGCGGCATGTTTGCCCGGGGCGGGCGGGGTAGAGCCGCAACGACACGATGTGAAGGGAATGAGCACGTGGAAACCCCCAAGACCCCTCAGATGCCTGGTGCCGCCGAGAATGTGAAGGACGGTGCTGCCCGTACCACTGCCGGAGCCGCTGAGGCCGGGCGCGGCGCGGGCCGTGCGGCCGGTGGTGCCGCCCAGGACGCGGCCGGGACCGCGGCCGGTGCGGCGGGTGGCGCGGCCGCGAAGGCGCGTGACACCTCGCGGCAGGCCGCCGGGGCCGCGATGGCGGTGCCCGGGCAGGTGGCCAAGCTCACGAAGCTGATGACGCTGCGCAAGCTGCTGCGGGCCGCGCCGGCGGTGGCGGTGGCCGGTGCCGCGGTGGTGGTCGGGCGCCGTCTGCTGCGGCAAGAGCTTCACCGTGCGGTCGATCGTGGAGCTGGCGGCGGCGAAGAAGGCCAGGATCGTGCTGGTGGCGCCGACGGGGCGGGCGGCC
>NZ_JBEZWH010000078.1:0-35959 GCF_040703975.1 Spirillospora sp. NPDC029432 | reverse complement strand
CGGTGCCGGGCTCGCGGCGGCCGGCGCGGCGGCCGTGCCGGGCGCCGCGGGCGCCGTGGCGGCCGCCGCCCTTCGTGAGGTCGACGGCCTCGGGGCGGGCGCCCGGCAGCGCCAGGACGGCCACGGCCAGGACCGCGACGCCCTGGATCCCGACCCAGATGTGCCGCGACCACATGCCGCGGGTCAGCTCGAACCGGCCGCCGGCGGCCGGGATCTCGTACGCCTGCGCCCAGCCGTCCAGGGTGCGGGACTTCACGTCGCGGCCGTCCAGCGTGGCCCGCCAGCCGCCGTCGGCGGACTCGGCGAGCAGGAGGGTGCGGGCGTTGCGGCTCGCGGGGATCCGCACGTGGGCGCCGATCTCGCCGGCTTCGAGCGGGGTGGCCGTGCCGCCGTCCAGCAGCATCAGCCGGCCGGCCGGGTCGGGCAGCCGCCACACGCCGAACGAGTCGGTCCGGCTGAGCCGCGACAGCTGCGGGCTCGCGTCCAGGACGGGGGTCAGCGCGTCACGGGACGGGCGCGGGACCAGGACGTACTGGACGCCCATCCGGGTCAGCGCCCGCCCGTCGGCCGCGCGCCCGCCGGCCAGCCCGGCGACCAGGTCGTCCATCCGGCGGGTGGCGTCCTCGCCGGCCGGGGTCTCGGCCTCGCCGAGCATCGGCTCGCGGCCGCGCAGCACGGTGTACGCGACCCGGCCGCCCGGCTCGCGGCTCAGGACGAGCGTGCGCGGCCCGGCCGGGCCGGACACGAACGACGGGACGGCGTCGGGATCGGTGCGCCCGAGCGGGCCGCCGGCGCCGCCGGCGATCCACCCGACGGCGGCTAGCACCGGCGCGGTCAGCGCGGCCAGGACGATCACCGCGCCGCCGATCCGGTACGTGAGGTGCTTGCCGGCGAGCACGTCCACGGCCCGCTGCACGGCGGCCGTCGCGGCCAGCAGCACGCCGGCGCCGGCGAACAGCAGCGCGACGCCCGGCCACGCGGGGGCCGCGTCGGCGCCCTTGGTCACCGTGGCCATGCTCATCACGATCGCGGCCAGCAGCCCGAAGACGGCCAGCAGCCAGCCGGTCAGCACGACCGTGCGGCGGCTGCGCAGCGGCAGCGCGCAGACCGCGACGAGCAGCAGCCCGTACAGCGTCCAGCGGGCCGGGGTGCCGGGGCCGCCGGGGTCGAGTTCGAGCAGGTCGCGGGCCGTGGCCAGCGGCGTGACCGGGCCGTGCAGTCCCGCCTCCAGGAAGAACCGGGACGGGTGCAGCAGCAGGCCCAGCGTCCACGGCAGGAGCAGCAGCGGCGGCACGCCGAGGGCGATCACCAGGTTGCGGCGGCCGCGGCCGGCGACCAGCGCGGCGAGCCGTCCGGGGCGGGCGCCCGTACCGCCGAACAGCGCCCACAGCAGGACGCCCGCGACCAGGGCCAGCAGCCAGGTCAGCGGGGCGAACGCCATCGCGACCGTGAGCAGCAGCGCGACCGCCCACGCGGCCCGCCCGGCCCGGCGCGGATCGGCCGGGCCCGCCGAGCGCGGCAGGCCGAACATCCGGACGGCCTGGACGGCGATCAGCGGCAGCAGCACGATCACCACGGCGGTGCCGAGCCGGCCGTTCGCGATCGCGCCGGTGCCGACCGGCAGCAGCGCGTACACGGCCGCGAACCACACCCGTACGGCCCAGACCGGGATCCGGGGGCCTGTCGCGCGGGCCCGGCGGCCGGTCCGCCGCGTCTCCCTGATCAGCAGCCGGGACGCGTGGTACGCCGACAGCCCCGCCAGCGGGACGCTGCCCAGCAGCAGGATCGACACCGCCAGCCACGGCTTGCCGAGCAGGACCGTGGACAGCAGCGCCAGCACGCCGACGTACGGCGGGCTGCCCGCGTCCGAGCCGAGCCCGGTGCCGTGCCAGCCGGCGGCGTACTGGGCCCACAGGTCGCTCGCGCCGCCCCAGGCCGGGACGAGCGCGCCGCCGCCGAGCCGCCCGGCGGCGGTGACCAGCGAGCGCTCGGCGGCCAGGGCGACGGCCGCCAGCCCGAGCCCGACCATGACGCCGGGGCGGGCGAGCAGCCGCCGCAGCGTGCCGGGGCCCTGGTCGCGCTCGGGCTCGTCGTCGGCGTCGTGCCGGCGCCCGCCGCGCGCCGCGAAGTGCGCCGCCGCCATGTCGACGAGGCGGCGCAGCGCGACCCGGCGCGGCTGGAAGCGCCGCATGCTCCGGTGGACGCGCTTGCGGCCGTCCGCCCGGGCCGCGCGGGCCCGCCGCAGCCGTCCCGGGGCGCGCAGCACGTCGCCGAGCGCGGCCAGCTCGTCGCGGGCCGCGTCCTGCCGCTTCACGACCAGCAGGAACAGCGCCCGGGTGAGGGTCGTCCACACGTTCCGCGCCAGGGCGCGCAGCATCGCGGGCAGCGGCCGGTTGGCCAGCAGCGTGTGGAGGCCGTTGCGGCGGTCGCGGCGGCGCCGGGACTCGGCGGTCATGCCGATCTCGCGGACGCCGCGCCAGGACGCCTCGGCGTGGTAGAGCACGGCGTCGCTGACCACGACCACCCGGTGCCCGGCGGCGTGCGCCCGCCAGCAGAAGTCGGCGTCCTCGCGGAACAGGCCGTACTCGACGTCGAACCCGCCGAGCGCGTCCCACACGTCCCGGCGGACGAGCATCCCGGCGCTGGCCACCGCCATCACGTCGCGCAGGCCGTCGTGCTGGCCCTGGTCGAACTCGCGGCGGTCGACGCCGGTCTCGCGGCGGGCCGCGCCGTCCATGGCCACGCCCACCTCGCGCAGCACGCGGCGGTCGTCCCAGTCGCGCAGCTTGGCGCCGAGCACGGCGATGTTGGGGTCGGCGTCGGCCGCGGCCAGCAGCCGGGCGAGCGCGTCCGGGGCCGGGGCGGAGTCGTCGTGCAGCAGCCAGACCCATTCGGTCCGGGGCTCGGCCGGCGCGTCCTCCGGGACGGGGACCGGCAGCGACGCGGCGGGATGCCGCAGCGCCTCCGCGATCGCCTCGCCGTAGCCGGTGGTGCGGGGCAGCGTCAGCATGTTGCCGGCGCCGACCACCTCGGCGAGCACGGCGGGACCGCGGTCGCGGCTACCGGTGTCCGCGGTGACGAGGCGTTGGACGGGCCGGGTCTGGGTCAGCAGCGCCTTCAGCGTCTCGGGGAGCCATCGCGCACCGTCGTGGGCGACGAGGACCGCCGTGACGACATGGCGATCGAGAGTGGGCGACAAGGGTCCGCTCGATCTGTGAGGTCTGAGAGGTCTCGATTGGGGTCGGCACGATAGCAGCCGTGCCGCCCCTCCCGGGCCGGCACGGCTGACACTGTACGCGCGGGCGGGCCGCGCCGCCCCCGGATCCCCCCGGATCCGCTGGGGAGGCCCGCGGCCCGCCCGGATCGTTCCGTCTCTTCCTGCGCTCTCGCTTCCGCGTTCCTCGCTTCGAGTCCGTCGCTACCGCCCGCCGCCGATCAGACGGCCTGGCGCTTCAGCTTGCGGCGCTCCCTTTCGGAAAGACCGCCCCAGATGCCGAAGCGTTCATCGTGCTGCAGCGCGTACTCCAAGCACTCCGCCCGTACCTCGCATGCCCGGCACACCTTCTTGGCCTCGCGAGTCGAGCCGCCCTTCTCCGGAAAGAAAGCCTCCGGGTCCGTCTGCGCGCACAGTGCGCGCTCCTGCCAGCCCAACTCTTCGCCGTCCGTGCCGTGCGCCAGCGGGATGACTACCTCGCTCACAGCGCACCTCCTAGCCCGTGGAGCCCCCTGGTCAATGCCTTCCCTCAGCTCCATCCCCCGAGAAGGCACAGAACTACACCCACGAAATTACACGCGTGTAGCGCCCGGTCCGTCAAGCGGAACGAGTTTCCGGGGGGACAAAGGGTGTTATTCGAGCTATGGGCACGATCACGTTTGGATGGAGATCAGTTAATCGCCCGGAACATCCGCGCAGGCGAGATCACCGCGCCATCACCATACGATCAACGCGCCGTCACTGGGGCGGCGGCGGCCGGTTGTCGCGGTACCAGTCGCCGCCCTCCTCAGGGCGCTGCTCGCCCTGCGGGGCGCCGTGGCCCTGGTCACCGCCACTACCCCCATATGCGCGGGTCCATTCGCCCACGCCCTCCTCGGCCTCGCCGGCGGGCTGCTGGCCGTACGCCTGCTGGCCGCCCTGACCGTACTGCTCCTGGCCGTACTGCTGCTGGCCGGGCTGCTGGCCGGGCTGCGGCGCCTGGCCCTGCTGGAAGTCCTGCGGGGGCTGCTGGCCGTACGGCTGCTGCCCGTACTGCTGGGGCTGCTGCTGGCCGAACTGCTGGCCCTCGGCGCCCGGCTGGCCGAACTGCTGCTGGCCGTACCCCGGCTGGGGCTGCTGCGGCTGCTGGCCGAACTGCTGCTGCGGCTGCCCGAACTGCTGCTGGGGCTGCGGCTGGCCGAACTGCTGCTGGCCCTGCTGGTAGCCGAAGTCGGGGTAGCCGCCGGGCTGCATCTGGCCCGGGCCCTGCGGGCGGGCCGGCTGCATGGCCTGGAACACGGTGAACACGAACCAGCCGGTGATCCCGATCACCGCGATGATGGACGCCCCGTACAGGAAGACCGCCAGCTTCGCGCCGCCGCCCGCGAACTGGGACTCCACCAGCAGCGAGGCGAGCCAGCAGACCACCGTGAACAGCCCGAGGCCGCCGAGGACGCCCAGGGCGCCCATCACGATCGTCTTGGCCTGCCTGGTCGGCGCCGGGCCGAGGGCGACCAGCGCGACCGCGAGCGCGACCAGAGCGACCGTGCCGACCTGAGCGAAGAAGCCACCGGAGATCTCGAGGTACGCGCGGTACTTGAACCCGGCGCTGTTCTCGCCGCCGCCGACGAAGAGGTCGATGAGGCCGGCCAACAATTGCACGCCCGCCGCGGCGAGCAATACCCAGGCGGCCGGTTCCCGCAGGCGCTGGACGGCTTCCTTGTTCACGGCGACATCTCTCCAGTGGCAGGCAATGTGATTCCCCCGCAAAGCTTTGCACATCCCGGGCCCCGACGTCTCTCCACCCTCGGGCGCCATAGGCTGGCCCCCATGAGCATGAAGATCGTGGCGCCGGCGGGCGGGATCGGCGGGGCCCGGTTCCTGCGCGGGCTCCAGCGGGCCGCCCCCGAGGCCGAGATCACCGTGATCGGGAACACCGGCGACGACATCTCGCTGTTCGGGCTGCGCGTGTGCCCCGACCTCGACACCGTGATGTACACCCTCGGCGGCGGCATCGACGAGGAGCAGGGCTGGGGCCGGCTCGACGAGTCGTTCACGGTCAAGGAGGAGCTGCTCGCGTACGGGGTCGGGCCGGGCTGGTTCGGGCTCGGCGACCGCGACTTCGCCACCCATATCGTCCGCACCCAGATGCTGGCGGCCGGCTACCCGCTGTCGGCGGTGACCGAGGCGCTGTGCGACCGCTGGTCGCCGGGCGTGCGGCTGATCCCGATGACCGACGACCAGGTCGAGACGCACGTGGTCATCGACGACCCGGAGAAGGGCCGCCGGGCGGTGCACTTCCAGGAGTGGTGGGTACGGCTGCGCGCCTCGGTCCCGGCCGAGTCGATCACGGCGATCGGCGCGGACGAGGCCAAGCCCGCCCCGGGCGTGCTGGACGCGATCGCGGAGGCCGACGTCGTGCTGTTCCCGCCGTCCAACCCGGTGGTGAGCATCGGGACGATCCTGTCCGTACCGGGCATCCGGGAGGCGGTCGAGGCGAAGACCGTCGTCGGGATCTCCCCGATCATCGGGGACGCGCCCGTGCGCGGCATGGCCGACGCCTGCCTGACCGCGATCGGAGTGGAGACGTCCGCCGCCGCGGTCGCCGCGCACTACGGCGCCGATCTGCTGGACGGCTGGCTGGTGGACGACGCGGACGCGGGCGCCGAGGTGCCGGGAATCGAGGTGCGGTCGCGGCCGCTGCTGATGAGCGACCCGGACGCCACCGCCGCCATCGCCGCCGCGGCCCTCGACCTCGCCGGGGAGATCGCGTGAGCACCATCGAGATCTTCGGGATCCCGGGGCTGCCCGAGATCGCCGAGGGCGACGACATCGCCGCGCTGCTGCCCGCGGACGCGCTGCGGGACGGCGACGTCCTGGTCGTCACGTCCAAGATCGTCAGTAAGGCGGAGGGGCGGGTCCTGGTCGCGGACGACCGGGAGAAGGCGATCGACTCCGAGACCGTGCGGGTCGTGGCCCGGCGGGCGCACGCGCGCGGCGAGACGCGGATCGTCGAGACCCGGCAGGGGCTCGTGCTGGCCGCGGCCGGTGTGGACGCGTCCAACACCGAGCCCGGCACCGTGCTGCTGCTGCCCGAGGACCCGGACGCCTCGGCCCGCCGGATCCGCGCCGCCCTGCGTGAGCGGGCCGGGCTGGACGTCGGCGTGATCGTGTCCGACACGCTCGGCCGGCCGTGGCGCAACGGGCTGACCGACGCGGCGATCGGCGTCGCCGGGCTGGCCCCGCTGGACGACCTCCGCGGCCGCGAGGACGCGTACGGCAACCGGCTCGACGCGACCGTCACCGCCGTCGCCGACGAGATCGCCTCGGCGGGCGAGCTGGTCAAGGGCAAGCTGGACGGGGTCCCGGTCGCGGTCGTGCGCGGGCTGGCGGCGCTGATCACGGCGGACGACGGGCCGGGCGCGCGGCAGCTGGTCCGGCCGCCGGACGAGGACATGTTCCGGTACGGCTCGGCCGAGGTCCTGCACGCGCGCCGGACGATCCGCGAGTTCACGGCGGAGCCGGTCGACCCGGCGGCGGTCCGGCGCGCCGTGGCCGCCGCGATCACCGCGCCGGCGCCGCACCACACGACGCCCTGGCGGTTCGTGCTTCTGGAGTCGGCGGAGTCGCGGACCCGGCTGCTGGACGCGATGCGCGGCGCGTGGGAGGCCGACCTGCGCCGGGACGGCTTCACCGAGGAGTCGATCACCAAGCGGCTGCGCCGCGGCGACGTGCTGCGCCGCGCCCCGTACCTGGCCGTCCCGTGCCTGGTCATGGAGGGCTCGCACGACTACCCGGACGAGCGGCGGGCGGCGGCCGAACGCGAGATGTTCGTCGTCGCGACCGGCGCCGGCGTGGAGAACCTGCTGGTCGCGCTGGCGGTCGAGGGGCTCGGCTCGTGCTGGGTGTCGAGCACGATGTTCTGCCGCGACGTCGTCCGCGAGGTCCTGGACCTTCCGGACACCTGGGACCCGATGGGCGCCGTCGGAATCGGGCACGCGGCCGCTCCGCCGCGGCAGCGCCCGCCCCGTTCCCCGGACGCGTTCATCGAAGTCCGCTGAAATCGCGGCGAGGACCGGGCGGCGCCATTGCGTACTGAATGGCGCCGCCCGGTCCCGTTCTAGCAATGGTCAGGTGCTGACCAGCGGAAGGCTCAGCCCGGCCTTTCCGAAGTGGCCGACGCCGTCGGTGCGGCGGGCCGCCTCGATCCGTTCCGCCGGGACCCGCCCGTAGGTGGTGGTGCGCTGGCGGGCGGGCCGGCCAGCCGCCGCGGCGATCTCCTCCAGCGAGCTGATGGTCTTGAACGAGCCGTTCTCCGACCCGGCCATCCGGCTGATCGTCTCCTCCATCAGCGTGCCGCCCAGGTCGTTCACGCCGCCCTGGAGCACGCGCGTGCACAGCTCGTCGCCGAGCTTGACCCAGGACGTCTGGATGTTCGAGATCGCGCCGTGCAGCAGGATCCGGGCGAGGGCGTGGACGGCCACGTTCTCGCGGGCGGTCGGCCCGGGGCGCGCCAGCCCGGCCAGGTAGATCGGCGAGTTGTGGTGCACGAACGGCAGCAGCACGAACTCGGTGAACCCGCCGGTCCGCTCCTGGAGCGAGCGCAGCAGCTTGAGGTGCGCGACCCAGTGCTCCGGCTTGTCCACGTGCCCGTACATCATCGTGGACGTGGTCGGGAGGCCGACCTCGTGCGCGGTGGTGACGACCTCGATCCACTGGTCGGTGGGCAGCTTGCCCTTGGTCAGCACCCAGCGCACGTCGTCGTCGAGGATCTCGGCGGCGGTGCCGGGCAGCGAGTCGACGCCCGCCTCCTTGGCGCCCTGCAGCCACTCCCGGATCGACAGGTCGGTGCGGCTGGCGCCGTTGACGACCTCCATCGGGCTGTAGGAGTGCAGGTGGATGCCCGGGGCGCGCTTCTTGACCTCGCGGGCGAGGTCGAAGTAGGCGGTGCCGGGCAGGTCGGGGTGGATGCCGCCCTGCATGCAGATCTCGGTGGCGCCGGCCGCCCACGCCTCGTCCACCCGGTCGCCGACCTGGCTCAGGGAGAGGGTGTACGCGTCGGCGTCGGTGCGGCGCTGCGCGAACGCGCAGAACCGGCAGCCGGTGTAGCAGACGTTCGTGAAGTTGATGTTCCGGGTGACGATGTAGGTGACCTCGTCCCCGACGGCCTCCCTGCGCAGGTCGTCGGCGATCTTCACCAGGGCGTCGAGCTCGGGGCCGTCGGCGTGCAGGAGGGCGAGCGCCTCGTCGTCCGACAGGCCCCCCGGGTCCCGCTCCGCGCTCGCGAGCGCCGTCTTGATGTCGGCGTCGAACCGCTTGGGGGCGCTCATGCGGTCGCGCAGCGCGTCCCAGTCGCCGTAGACGGAGTCGAAGTCCTCGCGCCGGTCGCTCGTCCGGCCGCTGGTGTCGATCTCGACGTGCAGGTCCGTGCGGCCCGTGCCGCCGAACGCCTCGAAGCCGCCGTCGGGCTCCTGCCACGGCCGCCCCTCCAGGACGGCGTCCTCGCGGGCGAGGCCGGTCTTCGGGTCGGCCAGCGCCGCGACGTGCCCCATCAGGCGCGGGTCCAGCCACGGCTCGCCGCGCTTGATGTACTCGGGGTAGATCGTCAGCCGCTCGCGCAGCGTGAAGCCCTGCTCGGCGGTCTTCGCGGCCAGCTCGTCGATCTGCGGCCACGGCCGCTCGGGGTTGACGTGGTCGGGCGTCAGCGGCGACACCCCGCCCCAGTCGTCGATCCCGGCGCGCAGCATCAGCGCGTACTGGTCCTCGACCAGGTTCGGCGGCGCCTGGACGCGCGCCTTCGGCCCGAGCACCAGCCGGGTGACCGCGATCGTCGCGGCCAGCTCCTCCAGCTCGGCGTCGGGGGTGTCGCGCATCTTGGTGTCGGGCTTGGCGCGGAAGTTCTGGACGATGACCTCCTGCACCGCCCCGTACTCCCGCATCGTCCTGCGCAGCGCGAAGATCGCGTCGGCGCGCTCCTCGACGGTCTCGCCGATGCCGATCAGGATGCCGGTGGTGAACGGGACGTTCGTGCGTCCCGCGTCCTCCAGCACCCGCAGCCGCACCGCCGGGTCCTTGTCGGGCGAGCCGAAGTGCGGCCCGCCCTTCTCGCTGAACAGCCGCGTCGCCGTCGTCTCCAGCATCATGCCCATGGACGGGGCGACGGGCTTGAGCCGCTGGAAGTCGCGCCAGCCCAGCACGCCCGGGTTGAGGTGCGGGAGCAGACCGGTCTCCTCCAGCACCCGGACGGCCATCGCGCGCACGTACGAGAGCGTGTCGTCGTACCCGTGCGCGTCCAGCCACTCCCGGGCCTGCTTCCAGCGGGCCTCGGGACGGTCGCCAAGGGTGAACAGCGCCTCCTTGCAGCCCATCGCGGCGCCCTGCCGCGCGATCTCCAGGACCTCGTCCGGGCTGAGGAAGGGGGACTCCAGCTTGTGCGGAACGGTCGCGAACGTGCAGTAGCCGCAGCGGTCGCGGCACAGCCGGGTGAGGGGGATGAAGACCTTGCGGCTGTAGGTGATGACACCGGGCCGCCCGGCGGCCTCCAGCCCGGCGTCCCGGGTGCGCGCCGCGTAGGTCAGCAGATCGTCGAGCTGCGCGCCGCGCGCGTGCAGCAGGGTGGTGGCCTCGGCCGGATCGAGCGTCTTGCCATCGCGTGCCCGGGCCAGTGCCCGCCGAAGTGCGCTCTCGGTCGGCACGCTGCTGTTCATGGCGTCCATGACATCGCACTCTATGTCAAGCGTCATAGAAAGAAGAGAGGCGGGTCCGGCCGAGATCATCGAGGAGAGCGCGGTCCCGCGCCGGTTTATTCCCCCGCCGCCGCACCGCGGACGAGGCTGGGCCGGCGGGCGGCCAGCTCGTCGGCGGACGCGCGCAGGGCGTCGAGCACCGCCCGTACCGAGGGTCGCACGTCGGCGCCCACCCGCGTCCACATCACCATGCGGCGGCTGACCCGCGCCTCGGCGATGTCGCGCACCGCGACGCCCTCCTCCAGCTCGGCCAGCGCGAGGTCCGGGACGAGGCAGGCCGCGCCGCCCTGGGCGACCATCGCGAACAGCACCATGAAGTCGTTGGAGCGGAAGCGGACCCGCGGCCGGAACCCGCCCAGCTCGACGCAGGTGCGCTCCAGCAGGTCGGCGTGGTTGGTGCCGGTGTGGCCGGACACCCACGTGTGCCCGGCCAGGCCCGCGATCCGCACCGGGCCGTCGCCGCTCACCCGCGCCTCCGGGAGCGCCAGCCGCATCCGCTCGGTGATCAGCACCTCGGCGGCCAGCTCGGGGCGGCGCGGGCGGGGCAGGTGCGAGTACTCGTCGGTCAGCACGACGTCGATCTCGCGCAGCACCAGCGCCTGCAGGACGCGGTGGAACTCCTCGTCCAGGATGTCCACGATCAGGTCCGGGTACGCGGCGGCGAGCCGCGGCAGCGCGGGCGCCAGGACGTGCAGCAGCGCGGTCTGGAAGCCGACGACGCGGACGGTGCCGGCGACCCGCCCGCTGGCGGCCAGCGCCTCCTCCTCGGCGCGCTGCGCCGCCGCGAGCAGGCTCTCCGCGTGCCCGGCCAGCACCTCGCCCGCCTCGGTCAGCCGCAGCCGCCGGCCGACCCGTTCGACCAGCTCGCAGCCCACGTCCTTCTGCAGCTGGGCGAGCTGCTGGGAGATCGCGGACGGGGTGTAGCCGAGCGCCTCGGCGACCGCGGCGACGGTGCCGCGCAGCTTGAGCTCGCGGAGCATGCGAAGCCGTCCCAGATCCAGCATTGTGAAGCGATTCTTACACGAACCCTGCAGAAAGTATCGCTGGACCTGAAAGATGCGCCGGGTGACACTGGATGTGCAACCGCGGAAACGAGCCCCTGGCCAGGGCTCACTCCCTCCGGAACGAAGAACGCACCATGTGGGTCATGCTCGCTCTTCTCATCGCCCTGGCCGTGCTGGGACCGCTGTTCGGCGCCGACTCCCGCGACGGCCTCGACTGGACGCCCGGCAACTTCTGGCTGCGCCGCCGGTCCGAGCCGGACTCCCCCGAGAAGTCCCCTAAAAGCGCCGGTAGTCGCGCACCGCAAGGCGGGGGCCGCGCCGCGGCGGACCGGCGCCGCTCAGTTCCAGCAGCCGGGTGACCCGGTGCCGGTGACCGGCGTACGGCGCCAGCAGCTCCAGCATCCCGGCGTCGTCCACCTTCCGCCCGGTGAGGGCCCAGCCCACGATCCCGGGCAGGTGGTAGTCGCCGACGGAGACGGCGTCGGCGTCCCCGGCGGCGCGCTGCCGGACCTCGGCGGCCGTCCAGACCCCGATCCCCGGCAGCGACCGCAGCCGGGGATCGGCGGGATCCTCCTCCAGCCGGGCCGCGACCCGCGCGGCCCCGATGATCGTCCGGGCCCGGACCGCCTCGGCGCCGGACCGGTGCCATTCCCACGAGGGGATCCGGATCCAGACCTCGGGCGGCGGCGGCACCCGCAGCGCCGGGTTCCCGGGCGCGGGCCGGCCGAAGCGCCGCACCAGGTGGCCCCAGGCGCGCCACGCCTCGGCGGTGAGCACCTTCTGCTCCAGCACCGCCGGGACGAGGGCCTCGAAGACGCGGCCCGTACGCCCGATCCGCAGCCCGGGATGGCGCCGCAGCGCGTCCCGCAGCACCGGATGCCGGGCCTCGAACTCCTCGGGGACGTCCCCCGCCCCCAGCAGCTCCGGCACCCCGTCGAGCAGCCACTGCGCGCCCGGCCCCCAGGCGGCGGCGTCGACGGCGTCACCGCTCCTGCGTAGCCGCAGCGTCCCCGGCCCGTCCGGCGTGAACGAGGCGCGCCAGACCGACCCGTCCCGCTCGATCCGGAACGCCGGGTCGTGCGGCCCGCGCCGGTGCGGCCGCAGCGTCAGCACCAGATCGACCGGGAACGGCGGCTTCCACTCCCGTACGCGCTCCCCGTCCATGGCAGGCGCGAGACTACCCGCCCGCCGCGGCACGAGCGCCCTCAGGCACCCTCGTGGGCGCCGTGGGCGTCGTGGGCGCCGTCAGGCGTCCGTCGAGAAGCGCAGCGCGGTCGCGGGGAGCTCGACGCCCGGCCAGACGCGCAGGCCGCCGCGCAGCTCGTTGCCCGGCCCGACGACCGCGCCGTCGCCGAGGACGACGCCGTCCAGGACCGCGCCGGGGCCGACCTTGGCGTGCCGGCCGACGACCGAGTCGCGGACGGTCGCGCCCTCCTCCACGTGCGCCTCGTCCAGCAGCACGCTGCCCAGCACCGTCGCGCCCGCCTCGACGGCCGCGCCGCGCCCGACCGTCGTGCCGTCGCGGACGACCGCGCCCGGCGACACACGCGCGCCGTCCAGCTCCAGCCGCTCCCCCGGCTCGCCCGGCATCGCGGGCGACGCCAGCCGCCCCTCCACCAGGTCGCGGGAGCCCTGGACGAACGCCTCGGGCGTGCCGACGTCGAGCCAGTAGCCCGGCTCCACGTACCCCATGACGACCGCCCCGGAGGCGATCATCTCGGGGAACGTCTCGCGCTCCACCGACACCACCCGCTCCGCCGGGATCGCGTCGATCGCCGACCGCCGGAAGACGTAGCAGCCCGCGTTGATCTGGTCGGTCACCGGATGCGGCGTCTTCTCCAGGAACGCGGTGACCCGGCCGTCCTCGTCGGTCGGCACGCAGCCGAACCGGGACGGGTCGTCGACCGGCGTCAGGTGCAGCGTCGCCGCCGCGCCCGCCTTCTCGTGCGCCGCGACCTGCGCCTGGACGTCGTGGCCGGACAGGATGTCGCCGTTCAGGATCAGCACCGGGTCGTCGGGGCCGCAGGTCAGGCCGCGCGCCGCGTTGCGGATCGCGCCGCCGGTGCCGAGCGGCTCGTCCTCGGTCAGGTAGACCAGGTCGACGCCGTGCGCCCGGGTGCCGAACGCGGCCTCGAACATCTCCGCGCGGTACGACGTCGCGAACACGATGCGGTCGACGCCGGCCGCCCGCGCCCGGGCCAGCTGGTGGGCCAGGAAGGGGACTCCCGCCGTGGGAAGCAGCGGTTTGGGGGTGGAAATGGTCAGCGGGCGCAGGCGGGTCCCCTGCCCTCCGACCAACAAAATCGCTTCCAAGAGGCTCCTTCCCTGGACGGCCGGGCCGGCCCCGGCTCCCACGGCCAGAAAAACGTCCGGCCGAGCCTACTTGTCCCCTCCGCCGGCCGGATACCGAGCCACTGCCTGCTCGTACGACGCCATGTGCGCCTCCGCCGAGGCCGTCCAGCTGAACCCCTGGGAGCGGGCGTACGCGGCGTCGGCGAGGGTGCGGCGGCGGTCGGGCTCGTCCATCAGCCGCTCCAGCGCGGCGCCGATGGCCGGCGCGTCCGGCTCGGTGTAGGCGACCGCCTCGCCGCCCACCTCGGGCAGCGGCCCACGCCGGGTCGTCAGCACCGGGGCGCCGCACGACATCGCCTCCAGGACAGGCAGGCCGAAGCCCTCGCCGGTGCTCGGCAGCGCCACCACCAGCGCGCCGCCGAAGAAGCCCGGCAGCGACGTCCACGGCAGGTAGCCGGGGCGCACCACGCGCAGCTCCAGCGGAACGGTCGCCAGCGCCGCGTCCACCTCGTCGTCCCAGCCGGCGCCGCCCGCCAGCACCAGCGCGGGCGGATCGGGACGGCCCTCGCAGGCGCGCACCCAGCCGCGGATGAGGTTGGGGACGTTCTTGCGCGGCTCCAGGGCGCCCAGGTACGCGACGTACGGGTGCCCGTGCAGCCCCAGCCGGTCGGAGACCCGCTTGGCCTCCTCCTCGGACGGCCGGTGGAAGGCGTCGTGGTCGACGCCGTGGTACGCCACGTCGATGTGGCCGGGATCGGCGTCCAGCAGCCGGACCAGCTCGTCGCGGGTGGCGCGGGACGGCACGATCAGCCGGGTGGCACGGCGGGCGGCGGTCCGGGTCGCCGACTTGATGAAGGACGTCCGGACCGGGTCGTGCGCCTCCCAGACCTCTCCCGCCTCGCCCCTCCCCGTGTCGGCGAAGAGGGTCACGTCGTGGATCGTCACGACCGTCGGCCGGCCCGCCTGGATGGGGATCATGTACGTGGGCAGGTGGATCACGTCGGCGCCGACCCGCCGGGCCACGTACGGCAGCCCCGACTGCTCCCAGGACAGCCGGGACGCGCGGTGCGCGAGGGCCGCCGGGCCCTTGATGATCCGGGCGCGCGGCGCGAGCTCGCCGTACCGCTCCTCGTCCGCGCGCTGGCACGCGACCGCCAGGTCCGCGCCCAGCTCGTGCAGGGCCCGCAGCAGCCCGTCGACGTACCGGCCCAGCGCCCCGCGGTCGGCGGGTACGGCGGTCGCGTCGAGCAGAATCCGAGGCGCCAAAGGGTCCACCCCTATCCCCGCGAAGATCGGCAAAGCCCGTCGGAAGGCCGGAGTGAGGGGGACCACTCCGCCGCTCACCGAGCCTACGCCGAATAGGGCCGCCGGGAAGGAACGCGAAGAATCCGGCCGTGTCGCCGCGGGGGTGCGGTCAGCCGCGCTTGCGGGCGCGGATCAGCACGATGCTGCCGCGCTCGTTCGGCGCCCTCTTGTCGGTCATCGCGACGATCGGGGTCAGCGGCGCCGCCGCGTTGAAGCCGACCTTCCCGCCGTACGTCGACAGCGACAGGTAGAGCCGCTCGGCCGCCGCCGTGCGGAACTGGTACGAGTACCGCACCAGGTCCAGGCCGCGGTCGTCCATCAGCTCGCGCAGGCTGCCGTGCGTGTACGTGTGCTGCACGTGGTACTTCGACTTGTGCGCGTCGCGCAGCTTCGGCCAGGCGTCGGCGCGGCTCAGCACGTCGGCGGACATGAAGATCTCACCGCCGGGCTTGAGGACCCGCGCCATCTCGTCCAGCGACTTCCCGCCGTCGTCGAAGTGCTCGATCGCGCAGACCGACAGGACCGCGTCGAACGAGCCGTCCGCGAACGGCAGCCGCAGCGCGTCGCACTCGATCAGCGCGGGGGCGTTCGCGAGCGTCCGGCCGTACACCATCTTCTTGCGCATCAGGTCGATCGAGACGGCCTCGGCCCCGCGTTTGCGCGCCTGGCCGGCCCAGTAGCCGTCGCCGCCGGCGACGTCGAGGACCCGCTTGCCGCGCAGGTCGCTCCCCATCCAGCCGAGCAGCGTCCCCGCCTCGCGGTACCGGCACACGTGCACCTGGTGCCCCATGAAGGCGACCACATCCGAGAGTTTCATCGTGGACAAGGGTAAGCGCCGCCGCCACCGGGGGTGGCCTAATCTGGGGCGCGTGAAGTCGAAGGCCGTCCTGATGCGCGTGCTGCGGATCCTCCTGGTGCTGCTCGCGCTGGGCTTCTGCGCCTACAGCCTGGTCTCCCAGTGGGACGACACCGTGCGGGCGTTCGGGCAGATGTCCTGGATCACACTGGTGGGGGCCTTCGTCACGGGTCTGGCCGGGCTGTTCGTGTGGATGCTCGGCTGGCGCACGTACCTGGCGGGGCTGGGCTCGCCGCTGCCGGTGCGGGCGACGTTCCGGATCTCCAACATCTCGCAGCTCGGCAAGTACGTGCCGGGCAAGGTGTGGGCGCTGGTCACGCAGATCGAGATGACCCGCGAGCACCAGGTGCCGCGGCTGCGCAGCTTCAGCTCGACGATGCTGGCCGTGGCGACCTCGTGCGCGTGCGGGCTGGCCATGGCGGCGGTGACGCTGCCGCTGACGTCCGAGGCGGCCCGCGACCGGTACTGGTGGCTGTTCCTGCTGGCCCCGGTGGTGCTGGCCGCGCTGCACCCGCGGATCGTGACCTGGTGCCTGGACACCGCGCTCAAGCTGGCCCGCCGGCCGCCGCTGGAGCATCCGGTGGGCCTGGGCACCACGCTGGTGGCCGTGGCCTGGACGATCCTCGGCTGGGCGCTGTTCGGCGCGCACACCTGGCTGCTGTGCGCGGCCGTGGGCGGCGAGGGCGCGGGGCTGCCGTTCCAGGCGGCCGGCGCGTACGCGCTGGCGTTCGTGTTCGGCCTGCTGGTGTTCATCGCGCCGGGCGGGATCGGCGCCCGCGAGGCCGCCCTGGTCATGGTGCTCGGGCCGGTGCTGCCGGCGGGCGCGCCGATCGTGGTGGCGATCGCGTCCCGCGTCATCCTGACGCTGGCCGACCTCGCCGGCGCCGGCGTCGCGTTCCTGATGGGCCGGGGCAAGGCGCCCTTGCCGGACGGGCCCGCTCAGGACGAGCCGGAGAAGTTCACCAAGACTTCAACATAGGCGTCCCAGAGCGGGGCGTGATCGACCGGCCGGACGCCGGCGCGCAGCCGCTCCGGCTCCCCTTCGGCGTAGAAGCGCTTGAGCGCGTCCGTGAGGGAGCCCACATCGTCGGGCTCGCAGACGAGGCCGTCCACGCCGTCCCGGATCTGGTCCGCGAAGCCGCCCACCCGGGTGGCGATGACGGGGAGGCCGTACTCGTACGCCATCCAGACGTTCTGCGAGGCCGTGGCCGTACGGTACGGCAGCACGAGGGCGTCGGCGGAGCCGAACAGCTCCGGCATGTCCGCCGCCGGCACGTAGCCCGGACGCAGGTCCACGCGGTCGCCGAGGCCGAGCTCGGCGATGAGGGCGCGGGTGCCGTCCACGCCGCCCCAGAACTCCCCGGCCACGGTCAGCGCGACACCGTCCGGACCGGCCGCGAGGGCGCGCAGCAGCACGTCCAGGCCCTTGTACGGGCGGATCATCCCGAAGAACAGCAGCCGGTCGTGCCGTTCCGCGCCGCCGGCGGGCGCGGCCGGGGCGGCGGGCAGGTGGGCGGGCATCTCGGCCACGCTCACCGGGCGCGACGTGAGCCCGCGCGCCAGCCCCGCCTGCTGCTCGGAGTGGACGAGGACGCCGTCGACCTTGCGCAGCAGCCGCTTCATCAGCGGCACGTCGTACGGCTTGCGCTCGTGCGGCAGGACGTTGTGGCACAGCGCGACGACGCGGGTGCGGCGCCCCAGGCCCGCGAGGATCCCCAGGTACGCCGGGACCTGGACGGGGCTCAGCACGGCCAGCACGACCAGGTCGTACGAGCGCAGGTCGCGGCCGGTGCGCCACCAGCCGTCCGGGCGGCGCCAGTCCAGCCGCCGCCGGGTGCCGGGGAACGGCTCGCCCTCCGGCTCGGAGATCGTCTGCTGCCCGGGGTAGAGGAACGACGGGTACTGGGCGCGCCAGGACTCGATCACCGCGGCGTGCCCCGCCGCGGCCAGCCGGTGCGCCAGCTCGGTCGTGTGGTGCGCGCCGCCGCCCTTGTACGGGAACGCCGGCCCCACGATCGCGATCTTCAAGGGCGCCCCGGTCATGTGTCGCCGCGGGAGCGGACGATCAGGTCGGCGAGCAGCGCCAGCGACGCGATCAGCAGCCCGGTGATGAAGATCATCACGGTGTTGTTGGCGAAGTACCCGAAGTGCACGACCATGTCGAACACGCCCTTGCCGAACCCGATCAGCAGCAGCCACAGCGCCGGCGGCATCAGCACCTTGAGCGGGTTGAAGTACATCACCATCCGCAGCACCTGCAGGATGTAGCGGTAGGCGTCCTTGGTGAAGTGGAACTTGGACTTGCCCGCCCGCTTGGCGTAGTCGATCGGGACGTACCGGACCGGGTGCTGGTTCGACAGGAACGCGATGGTGATCGTCGTGACGCAGGAGAACCCGGGCGGCAGCAGCCGCAGGTAGGGCAGCGACACCTCGCGCCGGAACGCCCGCAGCCCCGAGTTCAGGTCCGGGATCCTCGAGTTGGTGAGCCGCTCGGCGATCTTGCGGATGAACCACTTGGCCGGCACCCGCAGCGCCTTGTGCGTGCCCTCCTCGCTGGTCCGCGCGCCGACGACCTGGTCCACCGACGGGTCGGAGTCGAGGATGTCGACCAGCTCGGGGATCCGGTCGTTCGGGTACGACATGTCGGCGTCGGTCCACACGACGATGTCGCCGCGGGCCTGCTGGCTGCCGATCCGGCGGACCGTCCCCGACCCGCTGTTGTGCTGGAACGCGACCACCCGCATGTGCGGGAAGCGCGGCGCGGCCTCCTGGAGCCGGGCCAGCGTGGCGTCGGTCGACTTGTCGTCCACGGCCAGCAGCTCGTAGCTCTTGCCGCTGTTGTCCATGGCCTTGGTGATGCGCTCGACCTCGTCGATGACGTGGTCCTGCTCGTTGTAGCAGGGGAGCACGATCGTCACATGCACATGATCTTCCGCCGGGACCGGGTCCGCGGCCGCGGACGCTGCGGGAGGTTCAGAGGGCTGGGTATCCACGCCGGGCGAGGATACTCGTCCCGGCTGAACTCTGCGGTCAGGACGGGACGGCGGCGCGCTCCCGGGGCGGCGGGGGCTGCGCCATCCAGACGTCCATGGACAGGCCCCAGGTGCCGTCCGGCGGCTCGGTCAGCGTGCGCTCGTCCTGCCGCGTCCGGACGGCGACGACGTGCTCGGCCTTCGCGAACGGCGCCACCTGCCGCGCCTCCGCGCCCAGGATCACCGGGCGGCGGCCGGCGGCGTAGATCTTCCCGATGACGCGGCGGATGTCGTCCGGCTTCGCGCCGGCGGCCGTGCGGGCCGCGGGCACGCCGCACATGCCGCGGACGACCTGGAGGAACCGGTCGGCGGTGGCGCGCTCGACCACCACCACCGAGCGGTCCGGGCCGATCCGCGCGCACAGCTCCCGGACGGCCGCCACCTCGCCCTGCTCGGTGCGGGAGACCAGGATCCCGCCGGACGACAGCACGATCGGCACCAGCAGCACCAGCGCCGCGCCGACCGCCCACCGCCGGGTGGCGCGCGGGCCGTACCCGTTGCGGCGGATCCGGCGGATCGTCCAGGCGGTGCCCCAGACCGCGAACAGCAGCAGCCCGGGGATCACCACGGCGATCAGCCGCCGGGCGGCCCACGGATGGTCGGGGGTGATGCCGGGCCGGTACAGCACCAGCACGGTCGTCCAGGCGATCATCGCGAACGGCAGCAGCCACTCGGGCGCGTTCCCGCGCACCAGCCGCCGGGCCAGCAGCGCCGCCCCGAACGTGGCCACCAGCAGCGCGGGCACGCCGACGTACCAGACGGCCCAGTAGAGGGAGAGCTCCGAGTACTGGCGGGTGCCGTCGACGGCGAGCCCGGACAGCTTCTGGACCTGCTCGATGAAGTGGACGTTCACCTCGTCGTCGAAGTTCGCGGGCTCCCGCCGCACGGTCTGCACCAGCGGCCGCACCGCGAACGCCAGCACGACGAGCACGGTCAGCAGCGCGGCGGCGGCGCCCGCGCGGCCGTGCCGCAGCGCCGTGCCGAGCCGGCGCAGCCGGGACCCGGTGGGCCCCCAGCGCAGCGCGACCGCCATCACGACCGTCGCCGCGACCAGCAGGCCCGTGATGAGCAGCAGCGGCTCGACGGACGCGCTCAGGTAGTCCAGGTACGGCCGCGACAGCAGGAACCCCTCGGCGAGCCCCGCGCCGGCGCCGAGCGCCAGGCCGAGGGCCAGCGGCACGCCGGTACGGCGCCGGAAGCCGACCAGGAGGCCCGCGAAGACGACCACCGGCAGGATGTCGCGCAGCCCGTCGATGCGGACGAGCACGATCAGCCCGAGCGCCAGCCCGCCCAGGAACGCCTTGGCCACCTCCGGCGGGACGCGCAGCCGGGGCGCGTCCTCGCCCGGCACCCGGGCGCGCTCGTGCTCCTCGTCGCGGCGCGCGTCGTACAGCAGCACCAGCCCGCCCAGCAGCAGCACCAGCGCGGGCAGCTCGCTGTAGGTCGCCCGCGACACCCACAGCATCGGGGTCGTCAGCGCCAGCAGCAGCGCCCCGGCGGGCGCCCAGCGCGGGCCGACCAGCCGCGCGACCAGCCCGCCGAACGCCACCACCGCGCAGGCGCCCAGCAGCGGCGCCATCGCCAGCATCGCGTACGGCCCGCCGAGCCAGTCGCCCAGCGCCAGGATCAGCGGCAGGCCCGCCATGAACTGCGGGACGAGGTCGTCGCCCACCACGTAGAACGCGGGACTGCCGAAGCCCAGCGCCGGGTCGCCGCCGCCGAACGCCGCGCGGTCCTGCGGGATCGGCAGCGAGCCGTGCTCGGCCAGCCACGCCGCGAACTGCGCGTACGAGGCCGGATCGCGGCGGACGACGATCTGCTCCCCCGCCATCAGCACCTGGAGGACGAGAAACGCCGCGCCGATCGCCGCGACGCCCCAGAACGACCAGCGCGGGAACGGGACGCCGCCGGGGCCGCCGTCGCCGGCGTCGTCCCGGCCCGGGCGGTCCCGCAGGCCGAGCCACAGGGCCACCGCCGCCACGGGCACGAACAGCGCGATCGCCGGCGCCGGCCGGAACGCCCCCGCCAGCAGCAGCGGCAGCGACACCGCCAGCCAGGCGGCGACGAGCAGCGCGGGCGCGGCGGACAGCCGGGCGAGCAGCCGGCCGGCCCTCACCGGGCCGCCCCGCCGCCGGTCGCGAGTCGGTGCGGGTTCAGTCGGTGCAGGTTCATCGGTGCGGAGCGTAGCGGCCCGTCCGGTGCGGTGAGGACAGGCCCGTCGGAGCCGCGTGGCGCGGAACCCGGCGGAACCTCTCGTACGCTCGCCCCATGAGCATGATCGGACCCGCGGAGCTGCTCCGGCGGCGGGTGGCGGACGACCCGTCCCGCCCACTGGTGACCTTCTACGACGACGCCACCGGTGAACGCGTCGAGCTGTCGGCCCGCACCTTCGACAACTGGGTGGCCAAGACCGCCAACCTGCTGGTGGACGGGCTGGCCGCCGAGCCGGGGACCCGGGTGGTGCTGGCGCTGCCGCCGCACTGGCAGTCGGCGGCGTGGCTGATGGCCTGCTGGGCCGCGGGCCTGGAGGCCGTCCCGGTCGACGCGGAGGCCGCGGCGGCGATCGGCGCCGGGACCGAACCGCCCGGCACGCCCGGGCCGTACATCCTGGTGGCCGCCGAGGAGGTGCTGGACGCCGTGACCGCCGACCGGGACGCCGAGGAGATCGTCGGACTGTCGCTGCACGCGCTCGGCGGCGCCCTGGCGGAGTGCCCCGCCGGGGTCGTCGACTACGCGGTCGAGGTGCGCTCGTACGGCGACCGGTTCACGCCCGGGCCGGACGTGGCGCCCGAGGCGCCCGCGCTCAGTGTGACAAAGGCCACACTGGACGCCGGGCGGCTGGTCGCGGAGGCGACCGGGGCGGCGGCGAAATGGGGCCTGGACGCGCACGATCGCGTCCTGGTTGACATGCCCTACACCACACTCGAAGGCGTGCTGGTCGGGCTTCTTTCCCCACTAGCCTCGGGGGCTTCCGTCATAATCCAACGAAACTTCGACAAAGCATCCCTAGATCGACGAGCGACCCTGGAACATGTGACAGCGGTGGCGGGTGTACCGGGATGGAATGACGCATCCGGGTCCGTAAGACGCCTCCTCTGACCTAGTCTCTGTTTGTTTCCGCCCCAGAAGGCGGGCCCGGCGCGTACCGCGGCGGGCGCCGACCCCACCTCGGAGCCGATGAACAGCAACCCGATGTACATGGAGTACGTCGACGACGCCGATCCGCAGCCGGCGGCGCGTCGGCGCGGCTGGCGCGTCCTCGGCTGGGTCTCCATCGGCCTGTCCGCGGTGATGGTCGCCGGATCGCTGACCGCCTACGGCGTCTACCGCAAGGCGATGGGCAACATCTCGCAGGAGGACGCGAACGCGCTGCTGGGGCCCAACCGCCCGAAGAAGCTCAACAGCGCGATGAACATACTGCTGCTGGGCTCCGACACCCGCGCGGGCGCCGGCAACGACAAGTACGGCAAGAGCATGACCAAGGAGCCGCCGCGCTCGGACACGATGATCCTGCTGCACCTGTCGCCGGGCGGCGGGCAGGCGATGGGCATCAGCTTCCCGCGCGACCTGATGGTGCCGATCCCGTCCTGCAAGCTGAAGAACGGGCAGCGCACCCCGGCGCAGACGATCGGGCAGATCAACGCCACGTTCACGATCGGCGGCGCGCCCTGCACCATGAAGACGATCGAGAGCTTCACCAACATCAAGATCGATCACTTCATGCAGGTCGACTTCAACGGCTTCAAGACCATCACCGAGGCGGTCGGCGGCGTCGAGGTCTGCCTGCCCAACGCCGTCAACGACCCGCAGTCCAAGCTCAAGCTGCCCAAGGGCAAGAGCACGATCAAGGGCGAGACGGCGCTGGCGTACGTGCGCGTCCGCAAGGGCCTCGGCAACGGCTCCGACACCGACCGCATCAAGCGCCAGCAGAAGTTCCTCGGCGCGCTGGCCAACAAGGCGATGAGCGCGGGCGTCCTCAGCAACCCCAGCAAGATGCTGGCGCTGATGAACGCCACCACCAAGTCGCTCACCACCGACAGCGAGCTGACGCCGCAGGTGATGATGGACATCGCGTCCGGCATGCGCGGCATGACCTCCGGCAAGCTGCGGTTCGTGACCGTGCCGTGGGGGGCGTACGCGCCCGACCCCAACCGGGTCGCGCTGCGCCAGCCCGCCGCCGACCAGTTCTTCAGCGCGGTCCGCAACGACAAGACGGTGCCGTCCGAACCGAAGAAGGAGCAGGCCGGCGCCGCACCCAAGATCCCCGCGAGCCAGGTGCGGGTCCGGGTCTACAACGCCAGCGGCATCGACGGCCAGGCCCGCCGGGTCGCCGACGACCTGGAGGCGCAGGGCTTCCAGGTACAGGTCGGCGGCAACCTCGACCTCACCAAGACCAGCCGGGTGATGTACGGCACCGGCGCCGACCAGCACGCGCAGACGCTCAACGCGCTGATCCCGAACGCGCCGCAGCCCACCGCCCGCACCGGCGGCCAGCCCGGCCTGGTCGACCTGGTCGTCGGCTCGGACTGGACGTCGCTGAAGAACTCCAAGAACGGCGGCATCCCCACCCAGGACGGTGAGGTCAAGGCCACCGACGACGTCTGCAAGACATGAGCGACCCGGCGGCCACCGCGACCGTCCCGGCGCCCGCGCCGGAGGCGGCGCCGGCGCCCGCTCCGAAGCAGCGGCGCGAGCGCGACCCGTTCTTCGACAACGCCAAGTTCCTGGCGATCCTGCTGGTCGTGATCGGGCACTCGCTGGCGTACCGGCTCGAAGTGCCGGCGGCCAAGGGCCTGTACATGTTCATCTACATGTTCCACATGCCGATGTTCATCGTGGTCACCGGCTACTTCTCGCGGAACTGGACGTTCGCCGGCGGCAAGGCCCGCAAGCTGATCACCAATGTCGGCGTGCCGTACGTGGTCTTCGAGATCGCGTACTCGCTGTACGACTGGACGGTCGGGCGCAACAAGCTGGAAGTCAGCCTGCTGGACCCGTACTTCCTGACGTGGTTCCTGTGCGCGCTGTTCTTCTGGCGGCTGTCCACCCCGGTGTGGCAGCAGATCCGCTGGCCGCTGGCGGTGGCGCTGGTCTTCTCGCTGCTGTCGTACATGAGCGACCTGGGCGACTCGCTGGACATCCACCGGCTCATCGGGCTGCTGCCGTTCTACGTGCTCGGCCTGATCCTCAAGCCGGAGCACTTCGAGCTGCTCAAGAAGCCCGCCGCGCGCGTGCTCGGCTGGGTGACGCTGACCGCCGGGCTCGTCCTGATGTATCCGGCCATGGGGCACTTCAACCGCAGCTGGCTCTACTGGAAGCACCCCCACGAGGAGCTGGGCGTGGGGAACGTCACCGGCACCGCGATGCGGCTGGCGATGTTCGTCGCGGCCACCGTGCTGGTGGCGGCGTTCCTGGCGGTGGTCCCCAAGCGGAGGACCTGGTACACCAAGCTCGGCGCGACCACGCTGTACGCCTACCTGCTGCACGGCTTCATCACCCGGCTGCTGGAGTTCACCGACTGGTGGGACGCCGAGTGGCTGAACACCGTTCCGGGACTGGTGCTCGTGATCGCCGGGGCCGCCGCCGCGGGCACGTTCCTGTGCTCCAAGCCGGTCGTCAGGTGCATGAGCTGGGCCCTGGAACCGAAGATGCGGTGGGCGTTCACCCCGCTGCGCCGGCCCGGATCGCAACGATCCAACGGGAAGGTGAACAAAAAGGAGCCAACACGTAATGGTGTCGGCGGCTGACCGATAGCATCAGGCGCGGCACCCGAGACAAATCTCCGTCAACCGGAGTGAGCGCGCGCGCTGGAGGGGCCCCCGCGTCCGGGGACGCCCGCCGCCGTCGGGGAGCCCTCACGTCGATGAAAGGACAGCACTCCATGGCGAACTTCACGCTCGAGGACGTTCGGCAACGAACGTACAAGGCGCGTGATGCATGGTGGACCGTACTTCTGGTGGATCCGCCCGCCTCCCGCCTCGTCCGGTTCACGGCCAACCGGACGAACATCACCCCGAACCAGCTCACCGTCGGGGCACTGATCCTGGGACTGGGCGCGGGTGCCTGCTTCGCCGTCGCCACCGCGCCCTGGCTGCTGCTCGGCGCGCTGCTGTACCACCTGTCCTTCACCCTCGACTGCATGGACGGCAAGATCGCCCGGCTGAAGGGCACGGGATCGGTCTTCGGGGCGTGGCTCGACTACATCTTCGACCGGATCCGCGTGCTGGCCTGCGCGATCGCCCTGATGGGCGGCCAGTACGCCCGGACCGGGAACGTGGCGTACGTGTGGGCCGCGCTCGGCGTGGTCTTCCTGGACATGCTGCGCTACATGGACGCGCTGGAGATCTACAAGGTCCGCTCCCAGATGCGGACCAAGCTGCGCACCATGACGGAGCAGGTCGAGGCCATGGAGCTGGCCCACCGCTCCAACGGCAGCGCCGCGGACGCCGCGGACACCGCCGGCGCCAGCGCGGACCTGCGCTCGGCCGAGGGCGTCCTCGCCCGCGCCCCCGAGTCGGAGATGGACGACCAGGTCGTCGGCGACAACCCGGCCGTCCTGCTGCAGGAGGGCTTCAACAAGAAGTTCCCCTGGTACGCCCGGATCCGGAACGCGCTCAAGCGCGGCCGCATCCGCCCGCACCTGATCAGCGGCATCGAGTTCCAGATGGGCGTGTTCATCGTCGCGCCGGTCGCCGCCGCCGCGGTGCCGGGCGCGATCATCCCGGTGTCGGCGGTGTCGGCCGTCGGGATGCTCGCCTTCGAGTTCGTGATCATCTACAAGTTCTGGCTGTCGAGCCGCGACTACGGCCGCGTCCTCGCCGACCTGGAGAAGAAGTCCGCCGAGTGGGCGCTCCGCACCGAGCGGGCGGAGGAGGACCGGCCCGCCGCGCACACCGCGCCGCTGCCGGCCGACGTTCCGGTCAGCGGCCGCTAGCCCGCCATCTTTTCCGGCTCGTGCCGGCCGTTCCCCCGCGGCCGCGCACGGGCCCGCCGGAGGCCCTTCAGTGACCAGCCCCCGCCTCGCGACGGCCGTCCCCGCGGCGGCACCCGCGGCGAGCGCTCCCCCCGCCGCCAAGAAGCGCGACGCCTATTTCGACAACGCCAAGTTCGTCACCGCCGTACTGGTGGTGCTCGGGCATGTCTGGGCGGAATTCGGCGACAGCCACGCCGTCGACGCCGCGTACAAGGCCGTCTACGCCTTTCACATGCCGGTATTCGTCTTCATCACCGGCTACTTCTCGCGGAGCCTGATGCGGAACCCGCAGAAGTTCCGCACCATGCTGCCGACCCTGGTGGTCCCGTACCTCATCTTCATCGTCCTCTACCGGGGACAGATCGTGCTGCTTCTCGGCAAGCCGTTCGATCTGAACGAGTTCCTGATGCCGCACTTCCTGATGTGGTTCCTCGTCGCCATGGTCTGCTGGCGGCTGAGCGCGCCGCTGTGGGACCACCTCCGCCATCCGGTGGCGGTCGCGGTGGTGGGATCGCTGCTGTCCGGCATGTGGATCTTCGGCGAGGAGCCGACGATGAGCCGGATGGCCGGGCTGCTCCCGTTCTTCGTGCTGGGCCTGATGATCGAGCCGGAGCGCCTCCAGGTGCTGCGCCGCCCCGCCGCGCGCTGGGCGGGGGCCGCCGTCCTGGTCGCCGCGGTGCCGGCGATCTACGTCTGGGAGAGCGGCCTGCTGGGCGTTCCCGGAATCAACATGGACCTTCTGTGGTGGAACAGCAGTTACCGGGACATGGGGTATTCTGCTTTGGTCGGGATGGGCGGGCGCGCCGCCGCCATGTTGCTGGCGGTCATTCTCGGAGCCGCCTTCCTCGCAGTCATCCCCCGCAGGCACACATGGTTCACGGAGATGGGTACGAGGACGATGTACGTGTATTTGCTGCACGGGCTGGTGGTGAAGACCTTCGACTACACCGGCGTATTGGCCGAGCCGGTACTGCACACTCCGCTGGGCATCGTCGGGGTGACGCTCGCCTCGGTCGCCCTCGCCCTGCTCCTCTCCACGGGCGCCGTACAGCGCGTCACCCGCCCGGCGATCGAACCCAAGGCCCGCTGGCTGCTGAAACCCCAGCACGGGCGCGGCACCTGAACCCGCACCGCCGAAATGGACGCCCCGGAAATGCACACCGCTTTAATGCACACCTGAACGCACGCCACGAACAAAGGGCGCTCGGTCGGCGTCCAATCGAAACAGCCCCCCAGCAAGCGATGGGTCCACAGTGAGCAGCGACACCAGCATCTCCCTCAGCATCATCGTGCCCGTGCACAAAGTGCAGGGGTACATCCGGCAGTGCCTCGAGTCCATCCTCGTCCCCGATGTCCCCAACCTGGAGGTCATCGCGGTCAACGACGCCTCGCCGGACGGGTGCGGGGCGATCCTCGACGAGTTCGCCGAGCGCGATCCGCGGGTGCGGGTGCGGCATCTGACCGAGAACGTCGGGCTCGGCCAGGCCCGGAACGTGGGCCTGGACATGGCCACGGGCGACTACGTCTGGTTCTTCGACAGCGACGACTACGCCACCGAGGGCGCGGTCCGCGCGATCCACGACCGGCTGGCGGAGACCCGCCCGGACGTGCTGCTGTTCGACTACGCCCGCTCGTACTGGACCGGCAAGACCAAGCGCAGCATCATCAACCACCTGTTCCGCGAGCCCCCGGCGCCCGACGTCTTCAGGCCCGAGGACCGGCACAGCGTGCTGGAGCTGATGATGACCGCCTGGAACCGGGCGATCCGCCGCGAGTTCCTGCTGGAGCAGGGCCTGCGCTTCAGCAGCGGCTACTACGAGGACTTCAACGTCACCTACCCGCTGCTCATGGCGGCCGAGCGGCTGAGCCTGCTGGACCGCGTCTGCTACATCTACCGGCAGCGGCGCCGCGGCGCGATCACCAAGACGGCCGGCAAGAAGCACTTCGACGCGTTCGCGCAGTACGACCGGGTCTTCGCCTTCATGGAGAAGATGGGGCCGCGGGCCGACCAGTTCCGGCCGCTGATGTTCAACCGGATGCTGTGGCACCTGCTGGTCATCCTGGAGCGCGAGGACCGGGTGGAGAGCTCGGAGGAGGCCCGCTTCTTCGCGGAGATGTCGCACATCTACCACCGCTACAAGCCGGTCGACTACGCCGTGCCCGAGGACCCGATCCTGGCCCGCAAGCACCGGCTGATCGAGAAGAACGACCACAAGGGCTTCCAGAAGCTGCGCGCGACCGAGAAGGCCGAGAAGAAGCGCCAGAAGAAGGAGAAGAAGCGCAAGAAGGACAAGCGCACCCTCAAGAACTCGGTCAAGGCCCGAATCAAGACCGCGTACTACAAGATGCAGCTGCGGCGGCCGCTGGAGGGGAACGTCGCCGTCTACAGCGCGTACTGGTACCGCGGCTACTCCTGCAACCCCGCCGCCATCTACGAGGCCGCCAAGGACCTGGCGCCCGGCGTGCGCGGCGTCTGGGTGGTCAAGCCGGCCGGGCGCAAGAACATGCCCCAGGGCGTCGACTACGTCGTGTCCGGCTCGCTGAAGTACTACCGCCTGATGGCGCGGGCCAAGTACTTCGTCAACAACGTGAACTTCCCGGACGAGATCGTCAAGCGGGACGGCCAGGTGCACGTGATGACCCAGCACGGCACCCCGCTGAAGAAGATGGGCCTCGACCAGATGGAGTACCCGGTCGGGACCAGCGACATGGACTTCAAGGCGCTGATCGCCCGGTCCGACCGGTGGGACTACCTGGTCTCGTCCAACCCGCTGTCGAGCGAGGCGTGGGACCGCGGCTTCCCCTGCAACTACGAGATGCTGGAGATCGGCTACCCGCGCAACGACCGGCTGGTCAACGCCGACGCCGCCGAGCGGGCCCGGCTGCGCGCCGAGATCGGCATCCCCGAGGGCAAGACCGCGATCCTGTACGCGCCGACGCACCGCGACTACCAGCGGCGCTACACCCCGATGTTCGACATCGGGCGGTTCCTCCGCGAGCTGGGGCCCGACCACGTCCTGCTGCTGCGCGCGCACTACTTCTACAAGCTCAAGGACCTCGCGGCCGACATGGGCTGGCCCGAGGACCGGCTGATCGACGTGTCGCAGCACCCGACGGTGGAGGACCTCGCCATCGCGTCGGATGCGCTGCTGACCGACTACTCGTCCATCATGTTCGACTACGCGAACCTGGACCGCCCGATCGTCCTGTACGTCAACGACCTGGAGACGTACACGCGGACCCGCGGGCTCAACTTCGACCTGGTGGCGAACGCGCCCGGCGCGGTCGCCATGACCGAGGACGAACTGATCGACGCGTTCACGTCCGGCGCCGCCTGGGACGACCAGGCGGCCAAGGCCCGTGCCGCGTTCCGGGACCGGTTCTGCCCGTGGGACGACGGCCACGCGGCCGAGCGCGCCGTCCGGCGCGTGTTCCTCAACGAGCCGGTCCGAACCGGCGCGCATCCCTGACCCGACGGCGGGCGGGGGCACCCCGAGGGGGATCATAAGTGAAAGTCAGCGTGATCGTTCCGGTGTACAACTGCCGGGAGTTCCTTGACGGTACGTTCCGCTCGGTGTTCGAGCAGACGCTCGACGGCGAGGAGATCGAGCTGATCGCCGTCGACGACGGCTCGACCGACGGCAGCGGCGAGTACCTGGACGAGCTGGCCGGCCGGCATCCCCGCCTCCGGGTGCTCCACCGCCCGAACACGGGCGGCCCGGGCGCGCCGCGCAACATCGGGATCGAGGAGGCGCGCGGCGAGTACGTGTTCTTCCTCGACGCCGACGACCATCTCGGCCCGGAGGCGCTGGAGCGCATGTGCGCCGCCGCCGACGCCAACGGGACCGGCGTCGTCATCGGCAACTACGTCGGGATCGGCCGGTCGGTGGCCCGGTACGACCGGTCGCGGCCGCGGGTGACCCTCGACGACCCGGACTTCGACGTCTTCGGCAGCTCGCTCAGCGCGCACAAGCTGTACCGGCGTTCGTTACTGGTCGAGAACGGCATCCGCTTCCCCGAGGGGATCCGCTCCGGCGAGGACAAGGTGTTCGCGGCGCACGCGTACCTGCACGCCGGCGCCGTCTCGATCGTCGCCGACCACGACTGCTACTACCTGGTCGCCCGCGACTCCGGCACCAGCATCATGCAGACGGGCGGGGCGCCCGCGGCCGAGTACTACCCGCAGATCGCGCTGCCGCTGCTGCAGGGCGTGGTGGCGCACACCGAGCCCGGCCTCGCCCGCGACCGGATGCTGTTCCGGCTCTTCTCGCGCGACGTCCTGCACCGGTTCGGGGACGGCTTCCTGAAGGACCCCGTACGCCGGTACGAGACCTGCAAGGGCGCGCGCAAGGCGTGCGAGGACTTCATGACCCCGGCCGTGCTGGAGCGGCTGCCGATCCACCAGCGGGTCATCGTGCACCTCCTGCTGGAGCACCAGGACGAGCTGCTCCACGAGCTGGTCCGGCGGCGGGCGGCGGGCGAGATCCCGCGGACCGTGGTGGACGGCGACCGCGCGTACGCCGCGTACCCGGGGTTCCGCTCGCCCGCCGCCGCGCTTCCCGACGCGTACTTCGACGTCACCGGGCGCCTCACGGTGATCCGCGAGCTCGCGCGCGCCGAGTGGTCGGACGGCCGCCTGCTGCTGGCCGGCACCGCCCGCGTGAAGGGCGCGGAGGAGCCCGGGACCGCCGGGGTCGTGCTGCGCCACAAGCAGGACGGCACCGAGATCGCCCTGCCGGGCGGCGGCGCGGACGGGGCGTTCGAGGTGGAGTTCGACCCGGCGGCGCTGCCGTCGCCGGGCGTCTGGGAGTTCTCCGTCACCGTCACGATCGGCGCGGTCACCGCCGCGGCCCGGCTCGGCGTGAACCGGGCGGACGGCGGCGAGCCGGCCGCGCCCGGGGCGCGGCTGGTCCCGGCCGCCGGGCTGGTCGTCACGCCGTTCCTCAGCCCGAAGGCCAAGCACCTGTCGGTGCGGGCGGGGTCCGGCGACAAGTTCACTCGGGACGTCTTCACCGTCGACGCGGTGGAGTGGGCGGGCGAGGGGCGGCTGCGGCTGCGCGGCTCGCTCCTGATGGCGGCGGCGGGCGAGCCCCCGGCGGTGTCGTTCCGGCTGGCCCAGCGCGGCGGCACGGACGTCCGGCACGCCGCGGTCGAGCGGTCCGCGGACGCCGGCCGGCTGGCCTTCGACGTGGTCGCCGGCCTCCAGGGCTGCGCGCCCGGCCGCTGGGACGCCTGGTGCGAGATCGGGACCGGCGCGGACGCGGTCCGCCTGCGGGTCCCGCTGCCGGAGAACGCCGTGCTGCCCGCGGCGACCGGCACGGGCTTCGGCCCGGCGCGGCGCGGCTACGAGCCGTACCGCACGGCCAAGGGCGCCCTCTCGGTCCGCGTCACCGGCACCCCGGTGACGCGGCGCCTCAAGAGCGCCCTGTCACGTACGGTCCGCGCCCCGCTGGCCCGGGTCCGCGGCGGCCGGGCTCGCTGACTCCGGCTCCTTCCCGGCGGCCGCGCCGTCCTCCTCCATCGCCTCGGCGGGCGCCTCTTCGAGGTCGCCCGCCTCGTCGTCGCCGGTCGTGCCGCCGGGCTCGGGCTCCGTCTCGGGCCCTGTCTCGGGCCCCGTCCCGGGATCGGGCTCGGCGGCGGTCTCGGCCGCGGCGGCGCCCGCCGGCTCGGCTCCGGGCTCGGGGTCGTACGGGCGGGGCAGCAGCGCCAGGGCGGCCGCGACGATGGCGAACGGGACCGCCGGCACCACGTACCGGTAGTCGAAGTCGGCGGTGGCCGCCGGGATCACCAGCAGCGCGAGGCCGAGGGAGCCGGGCAGCAGGACGGTGCGCAGCCAGTGCAGCAGCCCGCCGCCCACGCGCCAGCGGCCGAGATGGCGCAGGTTCCGGACGAGCCCGGCGAGCCCGGCGAGCATCATGTAGCCCAGGAACGTTCCCGGCATGGCGGCGTCGTCCTGGTAGGCGAGCACCCGCGAGGCGTGCGGCTCCACGACGCGGGGCCGGCCGCCGCCCGAGGGGTCGTACCGCTCGGCGAGCAGCGCGTCGTCGTCCGCCCACTCCTCGCCCTTGGAGAACTCGTACTGGTGCCAGGTCCAGGGCGTCGGGTACGGCTTGCGCTCCCACTCGAAGGACCGGAACGTGTCCCGGACGATCACACCGACGTAGTCGCCCGGCTGCGCCATGATCGCCTTCCAGGCGAACTCGCCGGCCAGCCTGTCGGCGTGCGGCCCGGTCACCCAGCCGGGGATGTTCCGGAACGCCGAGTCGTCGGTCCACATCGAGGAGAACGCGGGCGAGATGGCGGGGTTGGTCTGCTTCGGGCACATGATCGCCAGCTCGGGGCTCGGCTTGATGATCCGGCAGTCGGCGAAGTCCGCGGTCCGCCCGTACAGCCAGATCTGGCTGGCCTTGGCGACGGTGAACTGGCCGTACACGGAGTTGAACCAGGCCATGTAGGCGAGGATCGCGACCGCGTACACGCCGGCGGCGCTCACGCAGGCGCGCCAGCCGGCCCGCCGCAGCAGCATCCCCACCAGCAGGACCAGGATCAGCGGCAGCCCGGCCGAGCGGGTCAGCGCCGCGCTCGCCATCAGCAGGCCGGCCAGGCCGCCGGTCCACCAGGTCATCCGCTCCCGCCAGAGGATGACCGTCATGGCCAGCAGCAGCAGGAACGTGAACAGGAAGTCCGACATGAGCATGTGCTCGAGGGCGATCTGGTGCACGGGGATCAGCACCGGCACGGTCGCCGCCGCCGCGATCAGGCCGGGCAGCCAGCGCCGCCAGGCGAGCCGGCCGGGCGGGCGCCGCCGCCACGCCGCCTGCCCGGCGCGCCACACCAGCAGGTAGACGAGCACGCCCGTCAGCACGCCGATCGCGTGCTGCACGGCCACCACCACGGTGAAGCTGTGGAACGGCTTCAGCAGCCACAGCAGGAACGGGTACCCGCTCGGCCGCAGGTCGCCGGGCCCGAGGTCGATCGCCACCTTGAGGTACCCGGCGGAGTCGCCGAACCACCAGGGGGCGGGATAGCCGCGCACCGCGATCACGCGGACGGCGACGGCCACCGCCAGCACGGGGAGGAAGAACAGGTGCGGGGCCACGGCGCGGCCCAGCCCCGCGATGCCGCGGCGCGGTTCCTGGACCACCGCCCCCCTTCGCTCTGACCACCGGACCGAGCGGAACATCGGAAGCCTGGAGACCACCGGCAGATCATATCGGCCTGGCGGGTCCGTAAACTCCGCCGAAACTCCGCTATATCAAGGCTTTCCGGCCGGTACGGGAGCCGCCGGGACTCCGGCCAGCAGATCCGTCCACTGGCGGCACACCTCGTCCAGCGCGTACGCGCCGCGGACCTGCGAGCGGGCGAGCGCGCGCTCCTCCTCCCACCGCCCCTCCCGGACGGTCGCGGCGATGGAGGCGGCCATCGCGGGCGCGTCCCGGTGGATCCACCGGGTGTCGTAGATGGTGTCCGCACCCGGCCAGCCGAGCAGGACCGGAACGGCGCCGGACGCCATGCCCTCGGCCGGCGCCAGGTGGAAGCTCTCGTCGTCGCTGGTGGACAGCACGAAGCCGATGCGGCGCAGCCACGCCGGGACGTCCCGCCCGTACGAGTCGAACACCACCCCGCCCGCCAGCAGCGGCGAGCGGCGGATCCGGCGGAAGACCTCCTCGTAGTGGGCGCGCTCCTCCGGCTTCTCCCAGATCCACCAGTACTCCCACGGCAGCTTGGACTTCACGAAGAGCGTGAAGCGCGGGTCCTCGCGGCGCAGCTCCTCCAAGGCGTCCAGGGCCAGGTCGAGCCGCTTGCGGGACGGCGCGATGCCGATCATCCCGAGATGGTGCTCGGCGCCCGCCAGCTTGGGCCGGTCGAGCTGGAGGTCGTCCACCCAGTTCGGGACGACCACGACCTTCTCGGCGGGCCAGCCGGTCATCTCCCGGGTGAGGTCGGCGTAGTGCGGGCTCACGCAGATGACCTGGTCGACGGCGTCGATGTCGAGATGGCGCGGCCAGGCCGCGTACAGCTCGAAGCGGTGCAGCCGGACCAGGAGCCGCTGGCCGGGGCGCTTGTGCGCCGCGTACCAGAGCGCGTTGGGCCCGCACCACTCGCAGATCACCACGTCGGCCCAGTCGGCCAGCGCCTGGCTGCGCTCGGGGTCGTGGGACTTGAGCGCGGCCCAGTGGTCGACCCGTACCTCCATGTCTGGCCGGGACTCCAGGTAGTCCAGCAGCCGGGTGAAGAACTTCAGGTCGTGCCCGGCGACGCCGACGCGCAGCCGCCGCCCCTCGGGCACGGGCGCTTCGGCGATGGCGCGGGCGGCCGACAGGACGGCCTCGGACGGCTCGGGGAACGCCTGCGCCAGGTACCCGCGCAGCCGCCCGGCGGCGGCGTCCAAGCTGTACTCGGCCGCGGCGGCCCTGCAGCGCTCGACGGCGAGGGTGTGGACGTCCGGGTTCTTGCCGATCAGCGCGAGGGCGTCCACGACGTCGTCCTCGGTGGCCGCGAACAGCGGGTAGTCGGCGCCGAACAGCCGCTCGTGCATCGGCGTCCGGTTGAGCACGACCGGGACGCCGAGCGTCCCGCACTCCAGCACCTTCGTGGACAGCTCCAGGCTCGCGTCCATCTCCGGGTGCCGCCAGGACAGGCCCACGTCGCAGGCGGCGGTGAGCCGCATCGCCTCGGCGCGCGGGTGCCCGCCGTGCCAGACGACGCCCTGGCCGGACTCCAGCGCGGCGCGCATCCGCTCGGCGTACCCGGGGTCCTTCGGGTCGTCGTGGATCTTGTCGCCGACCATGTGCAGCTCGGCGTCCACGCCGCGGCGGGCCAGCAGGCGGGGCAGCGACGCCATCTCGTAGGTGTTCCAGCGCGGCGCGAACTTGCCCGTGTAGACGAGCTTGAGCGCGCGCCCCTCGGGCGGGCCGTCCGGGCGGCCGGTCATCCCGTCCGGCAGCACGACCACCGGCGGGAACAGCACGCTCTTGCCCGCCGTGGCCGCTACGGCGCTCTCCAGGAAGCCGCGCAGCTCCTCGGTCTGGCAGAGCAGCATCCGGGACGCGTCGGCGATCCGCCGCAGCTCCCCCTTGGCCGAGCCGGCGAACTCCCCGGCCGACTGCGGGACGTCGGTGAGGTACGTCCACAGCCGCCCGGCCAGCGGCCCGGCCGACAGCTTGCCCGCCAGCCGCCGGCCGCGCACCACGACCAGGTCGAACGGGTCGGCCTCGTCGATCGCGGCGAGCACGGCGGCGGCCTGCTTCGGCTGCATCCCGGCCTCGCCCTCGACCAGCCCCTCGGCGTGCGGGCTGAGCACGGTCACGCTGGGCAGCGCGCGGAGCGGATCGACCAGCCGGCCGGTCCGTACCGGGGCCTTGAGGACGAGGGTCACCTCGCAGCCCGCCCTGGCGGCGGCCTGCACCATCCCCTGGGCCCAGATCGCCGAGCCGTCGATCAGGTTGAGGTCGACGTCGCCGTAGACGAGGGCGCGTGGTCGCACGGAAGGTCCTTTCACGGTGCTGCGGGAGCGGCGGGCCGTCCCGCCTGTGCGAGCTGTTCGAGCTGGGTGGACGTGGTCGCGCGGGCGTCCCAGTCGAGGATCGCCAGGGTCGGCGGCGGCGCCTCGCCCCATAGGACGAGCGGCAGCCCGCGCTCCCTGGCGAGCCGGCGGGCCTCGTCCAGCACGCGGTCCCGGTCGTACATGCCGGGCACGCCCAGGTAGGCCCACGGCCCGCCGGGCTCGCCGGCCGCCGCGTCCACGACCAGCAGGTCCACGTCGGCGGTGTCGAGCACGATCGTGGCGTCGTGCGGGTGCAGCGGGACGACCCGGGCCCGCTCGCCGAGCGCGGCGGCGGCCTCCCGGCCGAGGATCCCGGCGACGATCGGCCCGTCGTACGGCTGCGACACCAGCAGCCGGTCCTCGGGCCGGTCGACGCGGTCGAGCTGGACGCGCTCGCTCTCCCGGACGCTCGGCGCGACCGCCGGGATGTGCCGCTTGCGCCACAGCCGGTACAGCTCGCGCGGCAGGCGTACGCCGCGCTGCTTGGGGTTGCGGGCCGCGCCGGCGACCAGCCGCCCGAACTGCACGGTCGTCGAGCTCTCCAGCGCGATGAGCCGCCGTTCCAGCTCCTGGACGCGCCCTTCGCGCTCCCTGAGGACGGCTCTGAGGCGGGCCGCCTGGCGGTTGGCCTTGGCCGCGGACGGGTCAGTCACCGAGGAACTCCATGATCACTTCTGCGATGCGGGGGCCGGCGTGGCCGTCCCACAGCGGCGGCTTGCGGGTGTTCTGGCCGCGCTCGGCGTCCAGGGCCTTGCGGGTTTCGGGGACGAGGTCGTCGAAGGTGACCAGGCGGTTGGTGCCGTGGGTGATGGTGATCGGCCGCTCGGTGTTGGGCCGCACCGTCAGGCACGGCACGCCGAGGATGGTGGTCTCCTCCTGCAACCCGCCCGAGTCGGTCACCACGGCCGCGGCGCCCCGTACCGCCGCCAGGAAGTCGATGTAGCCGAGCGGGTCCAGCACGTGCACGCCCTGGTGGGCGTCCAGGCCGGCGGCCAGCAGGTTGGCGCGGCC